>CACZDG010000041.1 GCA_902779865.1 uncultured bacterium | reverse complement strand
TTTCTGTGTCGTAACGCGGCGGAGATGTATTTCGACTTGCTCAAGAGGCAAGTTAGTCAATTCAAGAATTCAGAAGAAGGGAGGCTCTATATGTGCGAAGCAATGGAAAGAATCGAGGCACGCGGTGAGGCGCGCGGTGAGGCGCGCGGTAAGCGCGAGGGCAAGCGCGAAACCATGCTCGCCACGGCGAAGCGGATGCTGAAGGACGGCATTCTCGCTTTGAAGGACGTTGCAAGGTATTCCGGCCTGTCGCTTGCGCAGGTCAAGGAACTACAGGCGTCGATGGCGTGAGAAACGCCATGACCGCCACCCTCCACAGAACCGCACGGAACCGCGCTAAAACGCCGCGTATGGGCGCGTTGGAAGGGCTTCGGACTTCTGAATCGGACTTCGCAAATCGTCCGTTATTCAAACGTTTACGTGAACACCGTTCCCGGCGTGACGATCAAGCGCACGGCAAGCGGCTTAATGCTCATCGTCAAATAGACCGCGCAACGGTGGTTTTGCAGGTTTCGTCAGGCCATAAGGCTTGGCTCGTGAATGGCGCGGAAGAGGGGTTTTACAACTACCTCTGTAGAAAGGAAAAGAACATGAGAAGACTGGTGGTTCTTGCAGTGGCTACGGCAATATGTGCGGTGGCGAAAGGCGCGGTGTCCGTTGAGCCGTTTCCGGCGAGTCGCAAGAGCGCAAGCGCCGCTTCGTCTGCGGCGGTACCTGCCGTGCAGCAACGCTATACGCCCGTGCCGGGCGGATTCGAGATCCGTAACGGCGCATCCGAGTTCATGCGCCCGCTCTACGGATGGCATGGCGACGACGACATCCGCCAGCCGAAGCGTTCCATGCCGAGCACGAGCGATCGTCCGAAGGTCGCCCTCAAGGTGTTCAGCGGCATGCGTCTGGACAAGAAGGCGCGTGGCGTCCTCTCGTTCGGCGATGGCACGGAGGACGTGACGTTCCGGTATGTGTGGGGACGCGCCGAATACGACCTCAAGGGAAAGGGGACGGTCAAGATGGTGCGGAGCGCGTCGTCCGACGGGCTCCTCGTGGAGGTCACGGGCGATTTGCCGCCGACGTTCGACGGCGAATGGGCGCTCGCGGCGAAGACCGAGAAGGACGGACGCACCTACTACGATTTCGTGCGCAAGGCCCTGCCACGTCCGGCCGGTCCCGACACCGCCGCCGCGTTCGTCGCGGCGACAGACCGCGTGGAGCGCATGCGGTGAAGGGAAACCCCGTCATGTTCGGCGAAACGGCGCACGCGAACGTCCACGCGATCACGCTCGACCCGTCGAAGGAACTGAAAAGACTACGCCTCGTCTGCTGCGGAAAGGAGACGATCGTCGGCATCCTCGCCGTCACGCTGTACCGTGAGGCGGCGTCCGCGTTTGGCGGGATTCCGGTGAATCCTAAGCTGCCGATGTCGTTTGGCGTTGACTCTGCGGCCTTTGCGCGCACGGCGGATGTGAGTTTGACTGCGAGTGGCGCGACGGAAAGCCGGTCAAGGTGAATCTGCGTCCCGGTCCGAACGCCGGTCCTCAGCCGTTGATCCGATGTAAATGTTGAAAGGCGTAACATGAAACTAAATTCGGCCACTTCTCAATTGTGGTTTGGTGATACGATATGCCTTGGGGCTCATTCCGAAGTGAGCGGTGAACGTGCGGCAGAAGTACTGCGGCGAGGAGAAGCCGCACTGGTAGGCGATTTCCGAAATGCGCAGATGGTTGTCGCCGAGCAATCGCTTCGCCTCGCGCATCTTGGTCGCCGTGACGTATGACTGCACCGATTTTCCGAGTTTGCGCTTGAATATTTGTTCAACGTATGTCCCGGAACGTTCTGCGAGGTCGAATATCTCCTGAGCGCCGATTGGGCGGCGCATGTTCGCCTCAATGTGCATCAGCACTTTTCCGAGCCAGGGAGGATCGACGGGCATGAACTCCGTTGACATCCGCTCCACGAGTTTCCCCGGCGGCACGGAATGGACTCTGTGCGGCTTCTTGGTTATCTGCCGTGACATGATTGCCGAAAGGATGCGCGCTGCGTCGTATCCGACCTTGAACGAATTGGGGAGAATACTCGAAAGCGGAACTTCCGCGAACGAGCAGAGCATTGTGTCGTTGTCCACGCCGAGGACAGCGATATCCTTCGGTACGCGGAGTCCGCATTCGACGGCTATCCGCTCCAGCTGGACGGCCCGCAGATCATTGCAGCAGAACACGCCTATCGGGTTGGGAAGACCTAACAGCCATTTCTTCATCGCGTTCCCGTCCGGCAGGCGGTCAATCCGTTCGGAGTAGAAATCGCCCTTGCCGACGTATGGTTTCCTGCTTGGCACGAACACATGCGTTTCCGGGTCGGCGAACGCAGCCTGACGCTTGTCGGAGAACGCGATTCCCGGCATACCGCAGTAGGCGAAGTTGACAAATCCGCGCGACGTGAAAAACTCGCGCGCCATTCGTCCAATGGCACGGTGGTCCGTTTCGACGCTTGCAAACCCCATTCGCGGCTTCAGGCACACGATGTCGACGGCGGGTAGGCCGGTCTTAGCCAGTCGTTTTGCCATGGCGTCGTCGAGGATGCGCGCGATGATGCCGTCGAACCCGCGCAGCTTCGCGGCGGACGCCGTCTGCGTGCTGAACGGCCGGAGTATCCAGTCTCGCCGCTCCTGTGCGAACGCGGCGATGCCATTTACGACCTCACGCGCCCACGGGCGGAAGTTCTCTACGATGATCGCAATCTGTTTCATGCCGTGAGTATATCATTTTACTTTCAGATTGTGCAAGTACAACTTTATAGATTTGCAAGGTTTTGGCATTGCGAACGGGAAACGGACCATGTTATACTTTTGGGTGTTTCGGGCTCATGGTAGGCTCGGGCAACTTCAACACCAGCCAGTGGAAAGGAAAAACGCCATGAAAACAGTGAGCAGCAAAGTAAAATGCATCAAGGTCGCCGCACTTATGGTGGCCATGGGAAGCACAGCTTTCACGCAGAGCGCAAACGCCGCTGCGGAAACGCACGAAATCAACGGCGTCAACTGGACGTTCTGTGAGAGGAACGACACCGAATTGACGATAACACTTGGAGCGAACGATGCAAGTGAAGATAAAAGCATCACAAACCCAGCAAAGGCAATCGATACTTCTTTGTCGATCGATGTCGCGGACATTCCATGGAAGGTGACTATCGATGACAAGGTGTACACAGTAACGAAAATCGGCAGATATGCATTTAACTGGTGTACGAATCTGACCGGTACGCTGACGATTCCCGATGAGGTGAAACGTGTTGGAAGAGCCGCATTTGCCAACAGCGGACTCGAGCACATCGCTTCTTTAGGTGGAGTGGAGACATTGGATGGCTACGCCTTCCAAAATACCGGCTCGGCGGCAAATCCCTTCCCTGACTTGTCGAATGTGAAAGCCTACACCATGTCCGGCAGCGGCAACGGCATTAACCACGTATTTGAAAGCGCCAGGTATTCGGGCGCGGTCTATCTCCACTCCGGAAGCACCACGTTGCCCGGAAGGTATTCTTTCAAGGATTGCGTCAATCTCACCGGAGTATGCTGCATAGGGCCGGCGACCGTTGAATCGGGAACGCAGACATACGAGACGTTCGGCAGATATGGTACGTTCAACGGCGCAACTTCGCTGAAGGTTGTCTTTGTAGGACTGAACACCAAGGCCGGCTCTTCCTCGATTGCGTGGTTGAACGGCGTGACGGGCTGCAAGGTCATCGTTCCTGACAACGGGTATTGGAGTACCCCGAACGTTGGCGCCAACAACGAAGCCATCTATTACGGCGGATCAACAGGGCTTGGTATCGATGCGGACAACGACGCGAAGAATGTGGCGATTTCGGTGGCGAACGCGAGTGCGCTTGAGAAGGCACTCGAAATCGCGCCGCTATTCAACGAGGTGTTCGGCTGGGAGGTTCGCATCGACGTTCCGTCCGGCATCGACATGTCGGGTGGCGCGGTTGACGGAGGGCTCTTTGCCGCCAACAAACTTCCGGCGGTGTTCGCGGTGAAGACGCAGGCGCAGCTCGAAAAGGTGCTTGCCGCCGTGCCGCCGACGTCTCTGCTGGCTATCGATCCGACCGGCGCGACGGAAAGCCTGACGATGCCTCAGGACCGTGCCGTCTGGGTCTATCTCGCCGGCAACGGACAGTACCGGAAGATCAGGGGGCTGGTCATAGTGGTCCGCTGACGGCGGTGGCGCGAGTCTGATCCGCGAAGGAGTCCATGTCATGAGTTTAAAGAGTGTCGTCACGGCGGGGGCGATTGCGCTGCTTGCCGTTTCGCCGGCGTATGCCGGACGCATCGAGATGCGTCTGGACGGCAACGACTGGACGCTGGACGGACTTCCCGTGCTCGTTCCCAACTGCTGGAACAAGATCGACGCGGCGGACGGCGATCCGGGCCCCGGCAACAATCGAAAGAGCAGGGTCGAATCGGTGCCGTCCAGGACGTACGCGCGCCGGCGCGGCGTCTATTCGCGTGCGCTGCCCGGCGCCAAAGAGGGCCGGCGCTACTTCATCCGCTGCGAAGGAGCTTCGCAGAAGGCGTCCGTTCGCGTGAACGGCAGGACGCTCGGCAGCCACAAGGGGTCTTTCACGGCATTCTGTTTCGAGGCGACTGCGGCGCTGAAACCGGACGGGAATCGTCTTGAAATCGAGGTCACCAATGAATATGATCCGACGATTCCGCCGATCGACGCGGATTTTTCACTCGTCGGCGGACTTTACCGCAGCGTGTGGCTTGTCGAGACGGATCCCGTGTGCATAGATCCAACGGTGGACGGAGGGCCGGGAGTCCGCGTGTTCGCGGAGATGGACGGCACGGTTCGCGTCGAGGCGGACGTCTCGGGCGCTGACGACGCGGTCGTCGACTGGACGCCGAGGAAGGTCGCGAACCCTAGGCCCTGGTCGCCTGAGGAGCCCAACGTCTATGAAGTGGCGGTGACGGTGCGCAAGGGCGGCTGGAGCGACACGGTGCGCCAGCCGTTCGGATTCCGCACGTCTGAGATCCGCAAGGACGGCTTCTACCTGAACGGCGTCAAGCGCAAGGTGCGCGGCGTGAACCGCCACCAGGACCTGGCGGGCATGGGCTGGGAGGTCTCTTCTGCGCAGGAGGAGCGCGATATCCGGCTCATCAAGGCAATGGGCGCGGACGGCGTGAGGCTTGCGCACTATCCGCATGGCGAGAACGTGTTCAATCTGTGCGACCGCTACGGACTGATGGTGTGGACGGAAGTGCCCAACGTAAACAAACTCGGCGGCGACGAATACATGGCGAACGCCAGGACGATGCTGCGCGAGATGATCGCGCAGAAGCGCAACCATCCGTCCGTATGCTGGTGGGGCGTGTGGAACGAGCTGCGCGGCAAGGTCAAGTGCGCGGAAGGAGGTTCGTGGGTCGAAAAGGCGAAAGAGTTCTCCGCCCTCGCCGACGCGCTCGACCCGTCGCGTCCCGTTGTCGCGGCGACGTGCACTCCAGATTTTCCCGCGATCAACGCGTCCGTGTCGAACATCTGCGCGAACACCTATCCCGGATGGTACGGCTGCGGCGGCAAGTCCACGATGAAGGCGGTGGTGGACGACTATTTCGCGCGCAACAAACTCACGACGATCGCGCTGTCGGAGTACGGCGCGGGCGGCAGCGTGAACCAGCACCAGAACCCGGTTGCAAAAGCGAAGTGCAATTCGCGTTTCCATCCCGAGGAATGGCAGACGAAAGTCCACATGGACAATCTGCGTCACATCGTTGCCGACGAACGCATCTGGGGAGCGTTCGCATGGGTCATGTTCGACTATGCCTCGGACGAACGTCGTGAAGGAGACCATTCCGGCGTCAACGACAAGGGGCTCGTTACGTTCGACCGCGTTACGCCGAAGGATGCGTTCTATCTTTACAAGGCCAACTGGAATCCCTCGCCGATGCTGCATCTGTGCGGCAAGCGCATGAAGGGGAAGTCCGCCTCGAAGAACGGCGCGGCGGAGATAGACGTCGTGGCGTTCTCGAACGTCGGCGACGTGACTCTTACCGTGAACGGAAAGATCGCGGGCAGGGCGAAGCCGGACGAGATACGCTCCGTCACGTTCAAGGCAGTTTCCCTCAAGGCTGGCGTGAACACGATCGTCGTGGAGTCCGGTGGACTACGCGACGGCATGGAGTTCACGATTACTGGCGTGGCGCCGACCGCGACGCCCGCCGCGACGTCGGGCGGGGCGGGCAAGTACGACGTCGCCGCGCTTGTCTATCCCGGATACCATCCTGATCCGCGCTGGCAGAAGGAGCTGGGCATCTTCCACGAGGGAATAGGCGAGTGGCAAAACGTCAAGGAGGCGAAGCCGAAGTGGGAGGGGCACTACCAGCCAAGGCAGCCGCTTTGGGGATTCGAGAACGAGGCCGACCCGAAGGTAATGGAGAAGAAGATCGAGGCGGCGTCGTCGCATGGAGTGAACGTGTTCATCTTCGACTGGTACTGGTACGGTGGACGTCCGTTCCTCGAAAGCGCGCTGAGCGAGGGGTTCCTTGGCGCGAAGAACAACGAAAAGATGAAGTTCTACATCATGTGGGCGAACCACCACGTGACGAGACGTTGGAACAACAAGGTTGTGGACAGAGCCGGTGAGACGCCGATCTGGCGCTCATGGGTTGACATGGACGAGTTCAGGAAGATATCCCGAAGGTGGATCGACATGTACTTCTCCCGTCCCAACTACTACCGCATCGGAGGAAAGCCGGTTCTCATGATTTACGAGCTCAAAAACTTCGTTGAAGGTCTTGGCGGGGATGAGAACGCGGCTAAGGCGCTTGACTGGCTGCGTGCCGAATGCGTCCGGGCTGGGCTTGGAGGACTGCATCTCATGGCTTGCGACTTCCGGATCGGACGGGAGGTGGTGAAGCGCCTCGGCATTGATTCCGCGACTCTCTACTGCTTTGTCCACAGCGCAAGCCCCAAGGGCAATCCCGACTACTCCAAGTGGGCTGAGAAGGCGTCGCGTCGCTTTGACGCCGCGAAGAGGGATCTGGTGCTTCCGATGTACTTCGCGCACGCCTCCGTGGGATGGGACACGAATCCTCGCTATCCCGTCGGAAGCGTCCAGCCGACCGTGATGAACTCCACGCCGGAGAAGTTCGAAAAGGCGCTGCGCCGCGCGAAGGAATGGTGCGACAAGAACACGCCGGAAGGAGCGCCGAAGCTGGTCACCGTCAATGCGTGGAACGAGTGGACGGAGGGTTCATGCCTGGAGCCTGACACTCACTTCAGGTTCGGCTACTTGGAGGCAGTCAAGCGGGTGTTCGGTTCCGCTGAAGGCGAAGGTGTTTCGCACTGACATGAAAGGCGAGGATTCCATGCGCCTGAAGTTCGGCGAACTGCGCGTGTTCTGCGAGCAGGTGTTCTCGGCGTTCGGGTTTTCGGATGCGGACAGCCGGACGGTGACGGACGTGCTGTTCGCGGCCGCCTTGCGTGAATCGTCAAGGGCGGACGGCGCAGAACGCATCTACGTCCACGGCGAGAAGGAGGAAATCGCGCGCAGGGAAGTGATCGAGCGCGGCGTTCCCGTACAGGCGAAGACGTGGGAGGAAATGTGCGAGATCGCGTCTTTAACGGGCACCGGTGACTATCTGCCGTCTTTCGCGTTGTTGTCCTGTTGCCTGTAGGGGGGGCTGTGGTGTTTGCGGCAAGGAATAGGGTCATGATAACGAGATCATAGAAGACATCGAAGGTAATGATTGACATGAAAGATACGAAGCAGAAACGGCGTTTCCATCTGGGCATGGCGGGATACACATACGCCAGGCAGAGCGTTGACAAGACGCTCGCTTCCATGAAACAGGCGGACGTGCATTACCTGTGCGTCAAGGACTACCACCTGCCTCTCAACGCGAAGCCGGCTGAGATTGCCGCGTTTCGCCGGAAATGCGCCGACCATGGCGTGACCCCGCACGGCGTGGGCGTGATCTACATCGGCTCAGAAGACGAGGCGAAGTGTTCCTTCGACTATGCGGCGGAACTGGGCGTCCCCGTCGTGGTGGGCGCGCCGTGGAAGTCGGCGGCGGACGGCTCGACCGACATGCGCCGCAGACGCCAGTCGCCCGAACTTTGCGCGAAGATATCCGACCTGTGCGCGAAGTACAATCTCAAGTTCGCGATACACAACCACAGCCGCAATCCCAAGACCGGCTGGCCGGAACTCTTTGCCACGCCCGCCGACGCGTGGAACGTCGTGAAGGACATGGACCCGCGCATGGGGCTTTGCATCGACGTTGCCTTTACGTTCGCAGACGGATTGGACCCGGTGGAGGACATCAAGAGGTATTCGCCGCGTCTCTTCGATCTTCACTTTCGCAACATCTCAAATCCGAGGGATGGACTCTCTTGTACCGATTCGACGACGGGCGTGATTGATTATTACCGCATCGTTAAGACCTTGGTGGAAGTTGGATATGAGGGCGTGTGCGGAATCGAGTTGATCCATCCATTCCCCAAGCGCCCCCAATGGATCAACACGTCAGTTGGCTATTTCCGCGGCCTGATGGACGCCGTAAACCATAAAACAAACGAGCGATGAACATGAAAAGAAGGACTTTTGTCAAACTGGCAGCAGGAGTTGTCGCGACGCCGTTTTTCAACATCGGCAACGCCGCGTATGCGGGCACTGTCGCGCAGGGACGCAAGATACGCCTCGGCCTCATCGGGTGTGGCTGGCGCATGGGTCTCAATACGAGTTACGGACTCGTCAACAACTTCTGCACGGAGGAAATTGTCTGCCTCGCCGATCCCGATTCAAGCCACTGGGGCAAGGTGCGCGCGGTCGTGAAGGCGCATCAGCCTGAGACGGACGTTTCGAAGATACGCGCGTTCTACGACTACCACGAGATGCTGGACAAGATGTCGGGAGAGTTGGATGCCGTCGTGATCGCCACGCCGAACCACCACCACGCGCTTTCCGCGATTCTTGCCATGAAGAAGGGACTGCACGTCTATGTTGAGAAGCCGATGGCGCTTACCATCGAGGAGACCGAGCTCATGCTCAAGGCGTCGCGCAAGTACGGCGTGGTGACGCAGGTGGGCAACCACGGACACAGCGGCGAAGGAAACCGCCGTCTTGTGGAATACGTGCAAAGCGGCGCGCTGGGACAGGTACGCGAGGTGTGGGCGTTCAACAACAAGCTGAACTCGATGACGTACCGTCCGCCCAAGGCGCCCCCGCCAAAGGGGATGAACTGGGACTTCTGGTGCGGTCCCGCGCCCGTGTGCGACTACTACGCGTCCACGAAAGACCACGGCGCGCTCCATCCGCACGACTGGCACGCCTGGATCGGCTACGGCAACGGCGCGATCGGCAACATGGGCACGCACATCATTGACGCCGCGTTCTGGGCGCTGCGTCTGGACGAGGTGCATCCGGAGAGCGTGGAGGCCAC
Organism: uncultured bacterium; assembly: GCA_902779865.1. GTDB lineage: Bacteria > Verrucomicrobiota > Kiritimatiellia > RFP12 > UBA1067 > RUG572. The sequence goes on along the minus strand of CACZDG010000041.1, from coordinate 14,026 downwards.
GGAGCTCCAATGGGGCGCGGAAGGCTCTTGGGCGTGGCGTAACACGATCCACTGGCGCTATCCCGCCCGCAAGGGAATGGATCCGGTTACGCTGCACTGGTACGATGGCGTGAAGGACGGAATTCCGTACGACAAGAAGCACGTGAGTCGCATCGGCGAGTGCCACAAGCGCGAATACCAGAATCTGCCGCCCATCGTCGAGGAGCTGGAGCGCAAGTACAATCAAAACCTCGGCAGACTTGGTAGCGTGATCGTAGGCGAGAACGGCATCATGGCAATCGGCGCGGAAGGCGGTGGACTGCAATTCGTGCCAAACGGCCTCATTAAGAAGCTGCCAAGGCCGCCAAAGACGATTCCGAGGGAAAAGGGGATGTCGCACCAGGTCGATTGGCTGCGGGCGATCCGCAACCCCAATCGTCCGGCGGGCTGTAACTTCGAGTATTCAACGCCGCTTGCGAAGACGGTCCTGCTCGGCAATGTCGCTTCACGTGTGGGACTTACAAAACTCCTTTGGGACGGTTCGCGCATCACGAACAACGAGACTGCCAACGGTTATCTTCGCACGACCTACCGTAAAGGATGGGAAATCACCGTGTGAAATCGCGGTAGCGTTACGACTTATTCGCAATGAAAACAATAGACTTCATATATTCATGTCTTGCGGCAGTGGCTGCGTTTCCTGTTCTGGCGGGGATTGACGATCCGGCGAAGCCGTGGAGCTACTTCGTGCATCCCGTGGCGTGTATCGGGATGCCGCTGCAGACAGCGCGGACCGGCATTCAGGTGACGTCGGAGGGGACGGTCTTCATCGGCGCACACGTCAACTGCGCCCCACCGAAGTAATCTTTTCATCCCGTTCGGGGCGAAAACGGCGGGCAGATGTGTAGAAGGAATCAATACGACAAAAGCACCGTTCGAAAAATATGGTATAATATTCACTTGGCAGTGCCATGTTATTCAAAAACAACAGGAGAATCCAAAATGGAATACAACGAACTGATCGCCGATTTCGCAAAGCGTCACAACGTGGAGAATCTCGTCGCCGTTGACGGTGCCGCCTCGCTCGACATCGATGGAATCATCGTCACCATTGTCGCCAGCGGGGAGACGTTAATCATGTCAGCTGAAATTGGAGAACCGCCTGCCGAAGGCGCGGCCGCGTTCTCCGACCTGCTGCTTGAGGCGAACTTGCAGTCTGGCATATACTTTGCCAAGAGCCCCGAACGAGGACCTTATCTCGTGGTGCGGCGACTTGCGCTCCCCTTGATTGACGCAGCAACCTTCGACGGTGCGCTCGAAGCGTTCGTCAACAATGCCGAGACGTGGCGCCGTCTCCTCGCCGACTTCCGCCCACTGGCCAAGGCTGCAGCGGAGCATGCAGAAGAGGACCACCCGTCATTTGGATCAAATGGTTTCATGCAGGTGTAACCTTATTCGAAGAGCGGGCTTGCGTGGAAGCGGGTGGCGTGGTATAATATACGCCGATTTTCCCAACGAAAGGAAATAAGGAAAACATGAAGAAAGTCAGTTACAAGGAAATCGGCCTCGTCAACACCAAGAAGATGTTCGCGAAGGCCGTCAAGGGCGGTTACGCCATCCCGGCGTTTAACTTCAACACGATGGAGCAGATGCAGGCCATCGTGCAGGCGGCTGTGGAGACGAAGTCTCCCGTCATCATGCAGGTGTCGAAGGGCGCGCGTAAGTACGCGAACCCCACGATCCTCCGCTACATGGCGCAGGGCGCGGTCGAATATGCCAAGGAGCTCGGCTGCAAGAACCCGCAGATTGTTCTGCACCTCGACCACGGCGACAGCTTCGAGACGTGCAAGAGCTGCATCGACATGGGCTTCTCGAGCGTCATGATCGACGGTTCGTCCCTTCCGTTCGCTGAGAACATCAAGCTCACCAAGAAGGTCGTCGCGTACGCGCACAAGTACGACGTGACGGTCGAGGCCGAGTTGGGCGTCCTCGCCGGCGTCGAGGACGAGGTGGCCGCCGAGGAGAGCCACTACACGAAGCCCGAGGAAGTGATCGAGTTCGCCACTAAGACCGGCTGCGACTCCCTCGCAATCTCGATCGGTACCTCCCACGGCGCCTACAAGTTCAAGCCCGAACAGTGCACGCGCGATCCCAAGACGGGTCTTCTCATCCCGCCGCCGCTCGCGTTCGACGTGCTGAAGGCCATTGAGAAGAAGCTTCCCGGCTTCCCGATCGTCCTCCACGGTTCGTCCAGCGTGCCGCAGGAGTACGTGAAGATCATCAACGAGAACGGCGGCAAGCTGCCTGACGCGGTGGGCATCCCCGAGGCGCAGCTCCGCAAGGCGGCGAAGAGCGCGGTGTGCAAGATCAACATCGACTCCGACTCCCGTCTCGCGATGACCGCGGCCGTGCGCCAGTACTTCGCGAAGAACCCTGGCCACTTCGATCCGCGCCAGTATCTCGGTCCGGCGCGCGAAGAGATGAAGAAGCTCTACATCCACAAGATCGTCAAGGTTCTCGGTTCCAACAACAAGCTGTAACCAGTTCCGCCACATCTGACGGTAATGAGGCTCCGCGCGATGTTCGTGTGGAGCTTCGTTACATATTCAGGTTGAACGAAAAGTCTGTTTCTTCACCACAAAGGTGCGGATTTTGGTATAATACATGGTATTGAAACAAGCCAACCGAAGGAAATAATATGGAATTCAAGGAACTTCTTGCGGCGTTCGCCGTGAAATATGGAATCGAAGGGCTCCAAAGCGCGGATGGTGCAGCGGAGCTGGACGTCGATGGCGTCCGCGTGGAGCTGTTGGACGATCATCAGGCGCATAGCCTGTTCGCCTGCGCCGAGATCGGGCATCCGCCGCCTGATGCGAACGGTGCATTCGGCGCGATGATGCTGCAGGCCAACTTCCTCTTGCGCGGCACGGAGGGCGCGACGCTTTGCCAGAACCCGGAAACGCATGCCTACGCGCTCGTGCGCCCATTCCCTCTGGCGCTGGCGGATGTCGAGTCGCTCGCAGCGGGCCTCGAATCGCTCGTCAACCAGACGGAGAACTGGCGCAAGGCGCTTGCCGGCCTGCGTACGGCGGAAGCCACGCAAAAGCAGAATGTGGCGTCCGCACCAGACGGCGACTCTCACCATGATATGCTTTCAAGCGGTTATTTTCACGTGTAACCTTTTTGCGCCCCGCGTGTATGCAGGGTGCAACAGTCACTAAAAATCAACCTTCATCAAGGAGCAATATAATGCCGACGCAGATCAACTCAAACTACAGTGCGAATTTTCAGAAGTTCGTCGATTTCGCGAACAAGGCCTACGACACGAAGGGCGTCAAAGGCGCGGATACCGTTGTCCGCTTCGAAGGCGCTCCGGCAGGCGACTACAAGGGCACGTTCGCGTCGTTCCTGCGCACGTCCGAGATGAAGACGGCGAACGACCGGGTGCGCGACCTTTTCCTCAAGACGGTCGCGGACATGTTCGGCGGCGAGAAGTTCATCCCGGACCTCGTGCGCGACAACATGAAGCTCGAGGGCTTCGGCAAGGGCAAGCCGCTCACGGCGCGCCGCATCAAGCTCGTGGCGACGGCGGTCAACATGCTCGGCGGCGGCAAGTTCATGGACTCTGCGAGCGTCGGCAAGGCGACGTCGATGGGTTACGTGGCCTCCGAGTTGCCGAAGCTCGCACGCACCGCCCACCTCTACCAGCAAGCGACTGGCTGCACCGATGCGGAGGCTGAGGCCGCCGCGCTCGACCCGAACTCGAAGGCGCGCCGCCTCTTCGACTGCGGGGGACGCTTCACCATGAACGCGGAGAACTTCAAGAAGGGCCTTGCGCTCATGGACAAGTTCGCCGGATGGTTCGACAACCTCCATGACGACTACGAGGCCGGCAAGTTCGATACGCCGACAAAGCGCAATTTCATGGCCGGAGTATGCAACCGCAAATCCGCTGTTTCCGCGTTGAAGTTCCTGATGGAGGAGATCGCGGTCAATTCCAAAATCCCGCTCAATGCGGAAAACCCCGAGGATGTCTTCGGGATGAGAAACAACCCGGCGATGCGCTTCATCGGGCGAAACTACACGATTTCCTTCGCAAACTCGCTCGCGCAGATTCCGCCGGAGAAGCGCACCGTCCTCTTCGCCGTATTTGACGCTTACCATAAACTTCCCGCCGGCAATCAGATGCCCGAAAAAGACTCGGAAATCGCCCAGTCCGCAATTCTCGGTGCGCGTGTGATGAGGCATTTCGATGCCGTCGTGGCGCTTCAGTCCGCCGGCAAGCTCGACCGCGCCCACCTCACGCCGCTCCTCTATTCCGAGCTCCAGGTATCGACCAACGCCACGAACAAGGAAATCACCGAAGCGCTTGAAGCGAAGCTGCAGAGCGATGAGAATATTGAAATCATCATGCCCCTGCACACGCTCGCAATGCAGTCCGGCGCCACGCTGGACGAAGCCGCGGCGGCCATTCGCTCCGGAACGGGCATCAAGAACGCGCCGGGGATTTCATCGGCCAACGGCCAGCTCGAGGCACTGGACGGCACCGCAAGGGGTGGACGCGAGACGATGATTGGCGACCTCTACCGGCCGGCGCAGCCGTCGCTGATCAAGGACGACTCGCCTGCCATCCCCATGGAGAACTCGAAGTTCGTCTTCAACTTTCCAGACGGCGTGACTGTCGCCGCGAAGAAGGGCGCCGCGGAGGACAAAGAAGTGTCCGATTCGTGCAACGCCATCGCGGACAAGATCAAAGACCTTTGCGGCGAGGTTCACACGGCCCAGCTCTCGAACATCTACTACGCGCTTTCCCAGAGCGGCACCGGCTGCAACACCAAACGCGCCTTCGAGCAATACGGAATCAGCTCAGACGAACACATGCCCCTTACGTTCACGCTCTTGCGCAACGACGAGACCGGTGCCGTCACCATCAAGTACTCCGAGCCGGAGGGCTTCCCGCTCAAGTTCAACTGGACCACGACCGTCGACGTGGACGGCAAGTCCACGTCGTCTCCGATGCGCATCGACCACGGGCAGTACGAGGCCGAGGCGATGACGCATGCCGGCTCCCTCGCCGCCAAGCTGCCTGGCAACGACCGCACCGCCGCCGAAGCCGTCATCCGGGACGCCCTCGCCCACTGCGGCGACGACTTCGACCTCAAGGGCCTCGTCTCCAAATACATCCCCGGCCTGTGCGTCAACGGGGCCGGCGAACTGCGCACACCGGACCAGATCAAGGCCAGGATCGACGCCCTGCGCGCCAACCTCGCCGAAATCCGAGCATCCTCCAAAGGTAACCTCGCCGCCGAAAAGGCCGGCGTCAACTTCCTCGACACCCTGGGCGCCCAGAGCGTGCCGCCGGGGATGATCGGCCGCATCGTGCAGGCCTCTCTCTCCGCCAAGCCCGGCGAATACGCCAAGCTTTCCCCCTCCTCCACGCCCCAGCAGCTGTTCCAGGCCGTCGTGGACATGCACAAGGCCGTCGAGAAGGTCCTGCGCGATGTCCACTTCACCGAGACCTTCACCGAGTCCCCGGAACTGCTCGCCGGGCGCGACTACATCGCCTCGCTCGTTTTCACCCGCTTCCCGCCCGCCAAGCTCCAGGCCGCCGCCAACGCCTTCCGCGGCGAAACCGCCCTGAAAGTCCTCGCCCTCGTCAACAAGATCATGGCCGGCGACTACCCCCCCAAGACCGGGCCGCTCACCGAAGACCAACGGTACGCCATCGATATGCAATGCTCGTCCCTCGGCCTCTTTTTCGGGCAATTCAACCTGGCCGCGGAAACCGTCCTTGGCGTAGACGGCGGAGAATACCGCGCCTTCAAGGGCCCCATCGACAAAAACGCCCTCGGCCACAAGGACATCTTCCGCGTCATCCTCGCCCTCGCCGACGCCCAGATCGCGGCGCAAGCCGAAGAAGCCCGCCAGAACGAAAACATCAACGCCGCCTTCGAACCCGCCCAGGCCCACGCCGCCGACGCCTACTCCAAGGCCGGCGAAGGCAACGCCGCAAAGGTCGACGAACTCATCAACGCCGCCCTCGTGCGCTGCGCCGCCAACACCGACGCCCTCAACGTCCTTTCCAACAACATGAACAAGATACTCGTCTCGAACACGGCAACGCTGCGTTCCATCGAGGATGTCCGCGAACGTGCCGAGGCCATCGCGGAAAACTTCAGGGAACTGAAGGAACTTTCCAAGGACAATCCGGCCATCTACGAGGCGGGCAAGCGCCTGATGGCGGGCATGGAGGGCAAGGCCCTGCCGCCCGGCATGATCAGCAGGCTCGTCCTCGCCGCCGCAGACGCCAAGATCGACGCCGCCCGCAAGCTCTCGTCCCGTTCTTCGGGCTTCGACATCCACCGCGCAGTCACGGAGTTCCGCGACAACCTCATGCGTGCCATGACGGCGAGCGGCGCCGAAGAGGCGACGGACGGTCCAAGCGAGAAGCAGGCGTGCCGCAACTTCTTCGCCGAGGTCATGATGGGGCGCTGCGGCGCCAATACGCTCCGCGCCATGCAGGGCGCTTTCGCCGGCGATACGCCCGGCAAGATGCTCGCGTTCTACGAGGACATCTCGCACGGGCACCATAACGAGGGACTCGGGCACGAGGTTGCCATCAAGTTCGAAAACGAGGCGGACTCCCACATGATGAACCTCGCCAATCTCAAGGGCGGCATCGATGTTGCCCTCGACGGCGATTTCGGCGCGGACGTTGTGCCGTACAACGGCTCGTTCGTCGCCAACGAAATCGGCGGCGAGGAGATCCTCGACGATCTCGCGAACCTCGCCTCGCGATAACGTAGGCTGCTAAAAGCCGATAGGACAGAAATGGAAAGAGCGGTGTAGAAATGGTATTCACGTCAACTGTGTTCCTTGGCGTTTTTCTGCCGCTTCTTCTTGGTGTCTATTTCTTGGCGAACACGAAGGCGCGCCCCTACGTGCTGCTCGTGTTCAGCCTGCTGTTCTATGCCTGGGGTGAACCGTCAGCCGTCGTCATCATGCTCGCGCTTATGGTGTTCAACTACTTTCTTGCGCTGGGAATGACGGCTGCGCGCGAGCGGAAGTGGCTCTCGGCGACTCTGCTGGGCGTTGGCGTGTGCGCAGATATCGGCGCGCTCGTGGCATACAAGTACATTGGCTTTATCGTCAGCAACCTGCTGCCGGTGTTCAGCTTTTTCGGTGTGAAGATGGAGGTGCCGCAAGTCGCGTTGCCGATCGGCATCTCGTTCTACGTGTTCCAGATCATCTCCTACATGGTGGATGTCCGTCGGGGAACCGTGGAGGTCCAGCGCAATCCGTTCAAGTTCATGCTCTACGTGAGCCTGTTCCCGCAGCTGATCGCGGGTCCCATCGTGCGCTACGCGACCATCGCCCAGGACATCGAAAACCGCACGGCCGACTTCGGCAACATCGTCGCTGGGTTCCGCCGCTTTACGATCGGCCTTGCGAAGAAGGTGCTGATAGCGGATGTGATGGCGGGGGCGGTGGACGTGATCTTCGCGGCGAAGGTCGAGACGATTCCGGGTTTCTACTGCTGGCTTGGCGCAATCATGTACACGCTCCAGATCTACTTCGACTTCTCCGGCTATTCGGACATGGCCATCGGTCTCGGCCGCGTGTTCAACTTCAGGTTCCTCGAGAACTTCGACCACCCCTACGCCTCGTGTTCCGTCCAGGAGTTCTGGCGGCGCTGGCACATCTCACTATCGAGCTGGTTCCGCGACTACCTCTACATCCCCCTGGGCGGGAACCGGAAGGGGACGGTACGCACGTATCTGAACCTCTTTATCGTGTTTCTCCTCTGCGGCGTCTGGCACGGCGCGGCGTGGAACTTTGTCGTGTGGGGCGTTTACCATGGCGTGGGGCTCGTTGTGGAACGCGCCGGGTTCGGCAAGATCGTGAAGCGTTTCCCGAAGGTCGTCGGCAACCTCTATCTGATGCTCTTCGTCGTGATCGGCTGGGTCCTGTTCCGCGCACCGGATCTCGGATACGCTGGAACGTACATCGGCAACATGTTCGGCGGCGGCGACGCGGTGTTCCGTTCGTTCACGCCGCTCATCGACTTCATCTCGCTGGACAAACTGGTTTTCATGGTCATCGGCACCGTGGCGTCCTATCCCGTATTCGAGCCGATGGTCCGGCGCGTGCCGGAGTCCGTGCGACTCGTCTTCGGCGTGCTGCTTTTCGCGGTTGCGTTCATGCTCGCAATGACGTCGGCGTACAGTCCGTTCATCTACTTCAGGTTCTGAGGAGCGCGCCATGGTCAAAGCAATGAAAATCGTTTATTTCGTCCTGGTCGCGACGCTCCTAGCCATCCCTGCGCTCCATTTCTTCGGCGCGAAAGAGGGCTGGACGAAACTGTACGGCTGGGAAAAGGGGACCAAGGTCGTGCCGTTCACTTACGCGAGCTACACCAACCGCACGTTCCAGACTTCATTTACCGAGGACTTCTCCAAGAACTTCTTCATGCGCAAGACGTTTCTTCGGACGTCGCTCCAGATATGGGATGCCTTCAACCTTCGCACGTTCCACCACGGCTACAAGTGCAGCATCATGGACGGACGCGACGGCATCCTGTTCGAGAAGCCGTATCTCAAGTTCCACCTTGAGGCCGACCGCTCCGGCGACACGAACAAGTACGCCTCCGTGATGAAGAAGCTCAAGGAGGTCGATGCGTTCTGCCGTTCGATCGGCGTTGACTTCGTGTTCGTGCCCATGGCGGACAAGCCGCAGGCGTACCCTGAATACCTGCCCACGTGGCTCGACTGGTTCTTCGACTACTCGAACTACGACACGCAGGGCAAGCTCGCGGCCCTGTGTCGTGCGAACGGGATCAAGGTGTTTGACTCCAGTACCTACCTGATCTCGAAGAAGAAGGAGTGGAAGGAGTGGGTGTATCCGCCCGGCGGCACTCACTTCAACGCCTACGGGATGGGGCTCATCTACGAGGGCTTCACCGAATTCGCGGCGACGAACCTCGCGAACCGTCTCACGTTCAACCGCTTCCTCGGGGCGCATCGTGCCGAACCGGTGTGGTGCGTTGATGACGACATTAGCAACCTGCTGAACATCTGGTACAACCCGAGCCTGTGGAACAATCCGCACTACGCGCCGGAGTTCAGCAAGAACGCCGTGGCCAACGCCGGAAGCGCCATCGTTCTCGGCGACTGCTACAGCGAGCAGATCGTGAAGATATTCAAGGATGCGAAGCTCTTTGAACCCAAGAAGATTGTCCGGGCGAAGCGCCACGGGGCGCAGAAGGCTCAGGACTTCCGCGACATCATCGCAAACCTCCGGCTTGTCGTGATGACGTACCAGTCGTTCAACACCGACCGTCTGGATGAGCGTGAAAAGGAGATCGACAACGTCTTCGCGGCTATGCGCGAAGCAAGGAAAAAGGTATGTATAAAGGTTCCAGACAAAACACAAAAGTGACAGTTGCCATCGCCGGGTTCGGTTTCATGGGCCGTACCCACTACGGCAACTGGAAGAAGTTGAGGGGTGCGAAGGTTGTCGCGATCTGCGACTCCAACCTCGCGCAACTGAAGAACAAGGTGAAGGGCAACGTAGGTGACGCTGACGGCTCAACCGACTTCTCCGGGATAGAAGTGTATTCCGATTTCGACGAGATGCTGGCGAAATGCGGATGCGACATAGTTGACGTGACGTTGCCAACGCCACTGCATCCACGGATGGTCGAGGCCGCGCTCGCTTCGGGCAGGCACGTGATTTGCGAGAAGCCCATGGCAATAGATGCAAGGACCTGCGACGCAATGCTTGTCGCGGTGGGAAGGGCGAAGGGGAAGTTCATGGTAGCGCAGTGCCTGCGCTTCCAGGCGGAGCACGTGTATGTGAAGAGGCTCATTGACAGCGGCCGCTACGGCAGTGTTGTCTCTGCTGATTTCGCGCGTGTTTCGATGACGCCCGGATGGGGCGCTGGCGGCGGAAAGTCGTGGTTCCTCGATGAAGGAAAATCAGGCGGGGTTGCGCTTGATCTGCACATACACGACACGGACCTTGTCAACTGGTGGTTCGGGAGGCCTGAATCCCTAACCAGCCGCGAGCGCAGGCGCGCAGACGGCGTGGGGATGCATATTGCAACGTCATACGCCTATCCAGACAAGGTCGTCAATGCAGTTGGTAGCTGGGTGGACGCGCCGTCCTTCGTTTTCGAGGCGTCGTTCCGAGTAGTGTTCGAGCGCGCCGTGGTCGTGTGCGATACATGCAGAACGCCGTCGTTCGTCGTATATCCGGCGAAGGGCAAACCGTTCACGCCGAAGTTCAGGAATGCGGACGGCTACTTCAACGAGCTGAAGGCGTTTCTCGAATGGACGCGCAGTCCCTCAGCCGAATCGCCGTTCGACGCACATGCCGCCCGCGATTCCGTCGCCATAGTCGATGCCGAGCGGGAAAGTGCCAAAACTGGCCGCACCGTGGTGCCAAGTAAGCGGAATTCTCATCTGCGGTCTTGACTTTGCATGAGAAAAAGAGGATAATATACGCTGTTTTCCTCAAGGGAACTTGGGGGTGATCCGGTTTCGACGGGATGTGTGGAGACCAGATTGCGCGTCGAGGATTCTCGTTGGCCTCGTTAAAAAACGGGAAAAAAGAGTAATTGCGAAAGCTGATTACCGCATGGCGGCCTAATTAACGGCCTCCGGCTGAACCGTTGACGCCTGCTAGGCGGGGAAGCCTCATTCAGCAGGACTTGCCCTTAGGCGCTCCGTTCGCGCGTTTGGGCCACGTATAACCGAGCGGTTGCGTCCGGATAAGCCCGTTCGTCGGCGTACCGGATGCGAGATCAAAGGCGGAATACACGCGTAGATGTTTGGCCAAAGCCGTTTCGGACGGGGGTTCGACTCCCCCCACCTCCACCATGTGCGCGAGCGGATGAGGTTGTGTATTGCCTTGTGCCATGGTTCTCCCGCAGAATGCGAGGTTGTGTTCTTTACCATCGGCCCAGGACTGTTGGGGTAGTCAAGCATCTGCTTGAATTCCCGAACAATATATTATATACTATCCCTTTTTGCTTAAACAGCCTGTTTTGAATGGCGGTAGAAAGATTGAAACTGACATGAAAATGATGACTGACGCCAATTTGGCTGTCGCCAGAGTCGCTTACGTCTGTAGCGACGTGGCGTTTATCTATCCCATCACGCCCTCGTCCCCGATGGGCGAGAAGGCTGACGAATACATGGCGACGAAACGTCCGAACATTTGGGGCGCGGTTCCTGAAGTGGTTGAGATGCAGAGCGAGGGCGGCGCTGCAGGCGCCGTACATGGTGCAGTTTCCGCCGGCGCGGTGGCGAGTACGTTCACCTCGTCGCAGGGTCTTCTGCTGATGATCCCGAACCTCTACCGCGTGGCGGGCGAGCTGCTCCCCGCCGTCTTCCACGTGGCCGCCCGCGCGCTCGCCGTACACGGCACGTGCATCTTCGGCGACCATTCGGACGTCATGGCGTGCCGCCAGACGGGCATCGCGATGGTCGCCTCCTCGGGCGTGCAGGAAGCGCAGGACCTCGCGCTCATCTCCCACGCGGCGACGCTTGAGTCGCGCGTGCCGTTCATGCATTTCTTCGACGGGTTCCGCACCTCCCACGAAGTGCAGAAGATCGACCAGGTGGACACGGCTACGATCCGCGCGATGATCGACGACCGCTTCGTCTCCGAACAGCGCGCGCGCGGCCTCTCCCCCGAACATCCGATCATCCGCGGTACCGTGCAGAACTCGGATGTGTATTTCCAGGGACGCGAGGCGTCCAACCGCTTCTACGACGAACTGCCCGGCATCGTGCAGCGCACGATGGACCATTTCGCCGAACTCACCGGACGCGCCTACCACCTCTTCGACTACCATGGCGCGCCGGACGCCGAGCGCGTGATCGTGGTGATGGGCTCCGGATCCGAGACCGTCCGCGAGACCGTGGACGCGCTCGTGCAGGCGGGCGAGAAGGTGGGCGTGGTGACGGTGCGGCTGTACCGTCCTTTCGAGGCCTCCGCGCTCGTAGCCGCGTTGCCCGCGACGGTGCGCGCCATCACCGTCCTCGACCGCACGAAGGAGTGCGGCAGCGAGGGCGAACCGCTCTACCTCGACGTGCTCGGCGCAGTTGACCGCGCATGCCGCACGGGGACTGCGACGTTCAAGCGCCCCGCCATCTTCGCCGCGCGCTATGGACTCGGCGGCAAGGAGTTCACGCCGGGACACGTGAAGGCCGCGCTTGACAACATGGACGCGAAGGCGCCGCTCGACGGCTACGCGCTCGGCGTGGACGACGACGTAACGGGACGCTCCCTCCCGCCCGCGAAGGGCTACCACATCGTCCACCCCGCCCGCCACGAATGCGTGTTCTGGGGCCTCGGCTCGGACGGCACGGTGGGCGCGAACAAGAACTCGATCAAGATCATCGGCGCGCACACCGATTTCTACGCGCAGGGCTACTTCGTCTATGACTCCAAGAAGGCGGGCGGCCTCACCGTGTCGCACCTCCGCTTCGGGCCCGCGCCGATCCTGAGTCCGTACCTCTGCGAGTCGCCGCTCTTCATCGCCTGCCACAACTTCTCGTTCCTCCAGAAGTACGACATGCTCTCGAACGCCCGCGAAGGGGCCACGTTCCTGCTCGCCTCGCCGTACGGTCCGCTGGAGACGTGGGCGCACCTGCCTGCCGAGACGGCGAAGGAGATTGTCGAGAAGAAGATCAACTTCTACGTGATCGACGCGGCGAAGATCGCCCGCGAGAACGGCATGGGCACGCGCATCAACACCGTCATGCAGGCCGCGTTCTTCCGCATTTCCGGCATCCTGCCGGCGGACGAGGCGGTGAGTTACCTCAAGGCCGCCGCCGAGGAGACGTATGCCTCGAAGGGCGACGCCGTGGTGCGCAAGAACATCGCCTGCATTGAGGCGGCGGCGGCCGGCATCCACAAGGTGCCCGTGCCGGAGACCGTGACGGACCTGCCGTCGCGTCCGCCCGTTGTCGATTCCGCCGCGCCGGAGTTCGTGCGCGAGGTGACGGCGAAGATGATCGCGCAGAAGGGCGACGAGCTGCCCGTCTCGAAGATTCCCGTGGACGGCGTTTGGCCCGTTGCGACCACGCAGTGGGAGAAGCGCGGCGTGGCGGCGGACGTGCCCGTGTGGAATCCCGCCGCGTGCGTGCAGTGCGGACGCTGCGCCGGAGCGTGTCCGCATGCCGCCCTGCGTCTCAAGGCGTTTCGCGAGGAGGCGCTCGAGGGCGCGCCGGCCGGCTTCCGCAGCGCGGACGCGAAGTCGCCCGCTTACCGTCGCCATGGCGGCAAGTTCACGGTGCAGTGCTCCACGGAGGACTGCACGGGGTGCGGACTCTGCGTGGCAAACTGTCCGGCGGCCGCACGCGGCGCGCTCGAGATGCAGCCGCACGAGGAGAAGAACCGCGACCGCGACCTCGCGATGTGGAAGTTCTTCCTCACGATTCCCGAGGCGGACGCCACGAAGCTCGACATGTCGAACTACAACGACGTGCAGCTCAAGAAGCCGCTCTTCGAGTTCTGCGGTGCATGCGCCGGATGCGGCGAGGCACCGTACATCCGCCTCCTCACGCAGATCTGCGGCGAGCGCCTCGTGGTGGCGAACGCGACGGGTTGCTCAAGCGTGTACGCCGGCAACCTGCCCACCGCGCCGTACTGCACGCGCGCGGATGGACGCGGCGTCGCATGGGGCAACTCGCTCTTCGAGGACAACGCCGAGTACGGACTCGGCATGCGCGTGACCTGCGACAACCTCGAGGCACGGGCGCGCGCCGAGGCGGCGAAGCTCATGCTCGACCGCGACGAACCCGCGGCCGTGCGCGAGGCCGCCGCCCGCGTGAGCGGCATCGACCAGGCGACGCCGCGCGGCGTGGAGGACATGCGCGCCGCCGTGGAGCAGCTCAAGAAGTCGCTCGCCGGGCGCACTGACGCACGCGCCGTCTCGATGCTCGCCAACGCCGACTGGCTCATCCGCAAGAGCGTGTGGCTCATCGGCGGCGACGGCTGGGCGTACGACATCGGCTTCGGCGGACTCGACCACGCG
>CACZDG010000040.1 GCA_902779865.1 uncultured bacterium | reverse complement strand
TGTCGCTCGTCGCGACTCGCGGCACCGAAAGCGAGACGCTCACGATCACGCTCCCGACGTTCATCGTGGAGTAAGTGCGGTACCATGCGGCGCGCTCGGAGATCGCGCCCTACCAATGCGGCGCGCTCGGTGATCGCGCCCTACCAATGCGGCGGCTCGGTGATCGCCCCCTACCAAGGGCAAGCCCCCTGCAATCCGTTTGCAGAGGGCTTGATTTATCAGCGAATTCCCTATGGCCCTAAGATTAGCAGCAGCTGCCTGTGGCCGTTGAGTCGTAGCCAGTGAACGGCTTGCCGTTCACCATCACCTGGCGCGTCTTCGTGCAGAACGTGGCCTTCATGCCCGTGCGGCTCGCGGCGTTCGCCATGATGAGAGCGATGGCGTGTCCGTATCCAGCGTCAACCGACGCATTGGGATCCTTACGGTCGCGGACGCACTTCATCCAGTTGCGCATGTGCGCGGATGTGAGCTTGTCGCCGCCGGTGTTGGCGGCCGTCTCGGCAGCCTGGTAGTTATCCGTGAGCTTCTCGTCAATCTTCTTCCTTGGACGCTCAATGCCTTCGCTCGTGTAGCGTCCGCGGCAGAGGTCGATCGTGCCATTCGGTCCGTGGTACTTCTCCACGTTGCCGCGTGCGCTGTTCGTCTGGCGCGACGAGAACACGGCCTGGAAGCCCTTGTCGTTCAACTTGGAAGGACCGTATTCGAGGATCGTGGTGAACGTATCGAAGCTCATTCGGCCGTCGTTCCATGCGTATGTGCCGCCGGATGCGACAGCGCTAAGCGGATGAAGGAGACCCGTGTACCAGCCCACGGTGTCGATCTGGTGGCACATCCACTGGCCGGGGATGCCGCTCGAGAACGGCCAGAAGAGGCGGAACTCGAGGTACTTGCGCGGATCGAAGGCGTACTTGGAGGGATCGCGGTCGAGCAACCAGAGGTTCCAGTCGATGTCCTCCTTCTTTAGCGAGGCGACGAGCTTCTCGTCGCGGCGCCAGCGGCGATTCTGGTTCACGTTCCAGCAGAGATCCACGTAGGTGAGCTTGCCGAACCGGCCACTTTCGAGGAACGCCTTGGCGGCGTGGTAGGCGGGGCCGCTGCGGCGCTGTGAGCCGATCTGGAGAACCGCGCCCGGAGCGAATCCGGCCTTGCGCTTCGCGTTCACCGCATCGAGCAGCATGTTGGCGGAGTACATGTCCTCGGCCATCGGCTTCTCGCAGTAGGCGTCTTTTCCGGCGTTGACGGCGTGCGTCGCGTGCTGGGCATGCTGGAAGTCAGCCGTGGAGATGATCACGGCATCAATGTCCTTCGCCTTCTCATAGAGTTCAACGTCGCTGCGGTAGGCGGCGATGTCATGTCCAAAGGCTTCCTTGAGGCCGGGCACGGCCTTCTCCTCAAGGCGCTTCTTCCAGAGGTCGGCGACGGCGACCATGTCGAAGTTGAGCTCTTTCATGTGGGCCTTGAAGCACGGCAACAGCGACTGGCGGAAACGGTCGGAATAGCCGACGCACGCCACGCGCACCCGGTCGTTTGCGCCAACGGCGTACAGCGACGGGCTGTATCCGGCAGCGATGACGCCGGCGAGCCCTGCGGCGCCCTTCATGAATTCACGTCGGGAAACATCTTGTTTCATTTGTTTTCTCCTTTGTTTTTTTGGATGTTTTCAAGCGGTTTCGCAGGCGGCTGCTCTTTCAGGTTGCGGAGAGCCGCTGCAAGCGCGGCATCGAATGCCTGCGTGAAGGCTGCGGAGTAGTCGCCCTGGGAGGCATCCGCAGAACCGATACCGTCGCCGGAGAGGATCACGTCACGTCCACCACGTCCAGAGCGAAGTACGTCCAGACTCACGGCTGCGCGAGCTGTGCGGACGGAATGTTCGGAGCAGTCTATGGAAAGATCGGTTACAAGCGCCTCGACCTGCACGTCTGCAGATGCGGAACTCGACTGCGGCACCACGCGCCCGAAGCGTCCGTCCGCCTCCAGACGCGCACGTACCGCGCCGCGAAGCAGGGCGGACGGAGGGGCCGCAAAGACGTTGTACGGGTCGCGCGCCACGCTGCCGTCCGCACGGCGCACGATGAAACTGGTGGAGTCGAACGGGGCGTTGACGGTGACCGAACCCTGCCGCGTGGTGGAGAACGCCCCTGGCTGCGGCACTGCAGGTGGCTGATCGGAAGTTGGTGCCACAATCCACGTCTTCGGCACTGGCGTCGAAGACGAGAGACAGCCCACGCAGAAGAGAAGCGCGGCCGCTCCGACGGCACGCATTATCATCTGCCAGCCTCCAGCCGTTCGGCGCACCGCTCGGGGAGTCCGGCGTCCCTAATTCGCGCCTGCGCGGCCGCCACGTCGTATTCAAGGCGGCGGAAGCGGATCTGGCGCGAGGCCATGTCGAAAATGACATACGACGCGCGCGGATCGCCGTCACGCGGCTGACCTACGCTGCCGACGTTAATGAAGAGCTTCTGTCCGAACTCGTAGGTGAAATCGCAGGCCTCGTAGTGGACCACGCCAGTGGGGGTGTTGGCGTAAATGATGGGCACGTGGGTGTGCCCGTGGAAGCATATCTGCGTATATTGGTAGTTGAAATTCGCCTGCGCCTGCTGGTTGTCGAACACGTAGCCCCAGTGGTCCGGCATGTCAAGCGTGGAATGCACGAGCATGAAGCCCATTACGGGTTTCTGGAGAGGCAGGTTGTGAAGCCAGCTCATGTCGTCGTTCGTAAGCTGGTTGCGCGTCCACTGCACGACCTGCGCCGCGGCGGGGTGGAAATCGGAGAGGTCGGTATCAAGATACGACACGTAGTGGTCGTGGTTCCCGCGCACTACGGGGCACTGCAGCTCATCGCGCACAACGCGGATGCACTCCGCCGGCGCGGCGTTGTAGCCCACCACGTCGCCAACCGATACGAAATGCGTCGCCCCCTGGGCGCGGGCATCGGCCAAAACCGTCTCCAACGCATCTATGTTCGCGTGTATATCACCCAATATGGCGTATATCCTGCCCAAGAAACGATTTCCTTTCCTTGCCTTAGCTCTTCAACACCACCGCAGCCGCAATCTGAAGGTCCTCGACCGTGGTGATCTTGAGGTTGGGCGTGTTCGTTTCGAATATTTTCACCGGCTCGCCGAGCAGCTCCACTGCGGACGCATCATCCGTCACGTCGAGCTTCTTGGCGGCGACATTGGCGTATGCACGGCGGATTATGGATGCGCTGAACGCCTGCGGCGTCTGCACTGCCCAGAGCTTCGTGCGGTCTTCCGTGCGGGCAACTGTGGTGCCCTTCTCGACGACCTTGACCGTATCCCAAATGTGGCAGCCCACGACCGCCGCGCCCGTACGGCGCGCAAGCTTCACGGTCTCGGTGATCGTCTCGGGCTTTACGCACGGACGCGCCCCGTCGTGAATCACCACGATGCGGGTATCGGAGTCAACTTCCTTGAGTCCGTTCATCACGGAATCCTGACGCTTCGCGCCGCCGGAAACAACCGCCCGTATCTTTGAAATCCCGAACATCCGCACAAGCGCCTTCGTGGCCATGATCTGGTCTTTGCGCACGACCAAAACAACCTGATCGACGTCCGAACACCGCTCGAACGCCAGCAAACTCCAGGCCAAGACCGGCTTTGGACCCAGGTTCAGGAACGCCTTGTCGGTTCCCGTACCCATCCGCTCGCTCTTTCCTGCCGCAACAATTATGGCCGTTACCATTTTTATATCCTTTCTCGCACTGACTTAATGTTATGTATAAGATGCAACGCGCATTAGTATATCAAAAAAAACTCTATCCGTCCACAGTATCAACGATTCTTCCAGAAAAGACGGCAGCCGATTGCAAAGAACACCAAATCGGGGATGCATGCCGCAGGCAAAGGCGCGAGGAGTCCACGCGCCGCGAGGATCATGCAGAGTATCGTCAGCCCGTAAAACGCGAAGAACATGCAGAGCGCCCCCACTATTCCCTTGAACACGCTCTGCCGTCCAGTGGCAATTCCCATGGGGATGGCGAAAAGCGTGATCACCAGGCACGCGAGCGGGGCGACAAACTGTGCGTAAGCCTCGTACTGGTAGCGCTGGCGGGTGGCCGCCTCAAGATTCGGATGCGTCTCAAGGTAGTCGAAGCGGTCGCCAGTGGACATATACGCCCAATCGTAGTTCTCCAGCAGCATTGCTCCCGGCTGCTCGTCGAATTCGGGGAAGACGACAAGTCCGGCGTTTTCAGGAACGTCATTCGCCGCCACCTCAAGACCCTTCGCGCAGTCAACGACGCGCGGGGCGTAGAAGTACCACTTGCCTCCTTCATACACGGCGCGCGATGCCGTGATCTTCCGTTCGCGCCGTTCGGCAGGATCGGCGGGCGGGGAAGGAGGACGTATCGTGACCTTCACGTTCTCAAGTTCGTTCGCTCGGCGCGCGCGGGGCATGTCGGCCTGCCACGTGCGCTCGCCATTCACGTAGAGTACCCTGTTCGACTCGGTCATCTTCTCCGAGTTGAACCTCGCGTCCTTGAACCGCTTCGCCCACGAGCTGTACTCCGGCATGTAGGACTCGTTCACCCACGCCACCGCGCACGCAATCAGCACCGCCACCGCGAGAATCGGCTTCACTATCGTGAAAAAGCCGATTCCGCTTGCACGCATCGCTATGACCTCGGAGTTTCGGCAAAAGCGCCACATCGTGTAAAGAGTGGCCAGCATCAGGCAAGCAGGCGCCATCCACTGGAAGTACGGGGCGAAGTAGCCGGCGAAATACGTCGCCGTTACCGATAATCCTGGCTTCGCGGCCATCAGCTTGTTGAACGAGCCGAACAGCTCAAACAGCACGTAGATGGAGATAAATCCCATCAGACAGTAGAAGAGCGGGATGCAAAACTCCCTAAGGATGTATCGCGTGAGTATCTTCATTTCAGTCCGTTACCGAGCGAGCCAGCCTCCGTCGCAAGCGTACATGAACCCGGTCACATAGTCGCTTGCAGGGGATGCGAGGAACACGCATAGTCCCTTCAAATCGTCCGGCGTGCCCCAGCGTCCAGCGGGGATGCGGTCGAGGATCGCCTTGTTGCGCTTCTTGTCCTCACGGATCGGGCGCGTGTTCTCCGTGGCGATGTACCCGGGCGCGATCGCGTTCACGCAGATACCGTGCTTTGAAAGCTCGTTCGCCATGAGCATCGTGAGCGACTTGATTCCGCCCTTCGCCGCCGCGTAGCCGGGGATGAGGATACCGCCCTGGAACGAGAGCATCGAGCCGATGTTGATGATCTTGCCGCCTTGGCCCTGCGCAATCATCTGCCGCGCCGCCGCCTGCGAGAGGAAGAATGGCGTGGAGAGGTTGATCGAAATCACGTCGTTCCAGTTCTTCGCCGAGTGCTCCACGAACGGCTCGCGGCGGATGATGCCCGCGTTGTTCACGAGGATGTCGAGGCGACCAAGCGCCTTCACCACTTTCGCAACGATCTTCGGGCTCTCCTTCTCGCCCTTCGCAAGGTCAGCCTTCACGCAGAGTACCTTACGCCCGAGCGCCTTGATTTTATCAGCCGTCTCGGACATGTCGATCACATCGACTAGCGCCACGTCCGCGCCCGCCTCCGCGAGACCGACCGCATACGCCTGCCCGATGCCGCGTCCCGCACCAGTCACCACGGCCACCTTGCCGTCCAGCTTGAATTGATCCAGTATCATCTTCACTACCTCACTTAAGGTCTTCTATCTTGATCCCGTCCATGTCGTCGAACACCTGGTTCTCGCCGCCCATGGCCCAGCAGAAAGTATATGCGCGCGTACCCACGCCGGCGTGGATCGACCACATCGGGCTCACCACCACGTCGTGGTTGTGCATCGCGATGTGGCGCGTCTCTGTTCCTTCGCCCATGAAGTGGAACACCGCCGCGTCCGGCGCGATGTCGAAGTACATGTACATCTCCGTGCGGCGCTCGTGCGTGTGCGCGGGCATCGTGTTCCAGTTGCTGCCAGGCTCGAGGCGCGTGACGCCCATCACGAGCTGGCAGCTCTCGCACTTGCCGGGGAGGATGAACTGGTGGATTGTGCGTACGTTGCAGTCCTCGACCGTGCCGAGATGGCGGTGGTTGGCGTCCTCGAACTTGATGAGCTTCGTGGGATACTCCTTGTGCGCGGGATACGAGGCAAGGTAGAACTCCGCCGGCTTCTTCGCCGAATCCGATGCGAGCAGCACCTTCTTCGCGCCCTTGCCCACGTAGAGGACGTCGAGCGGACGCAGCGCGTACTTCTTGCCATCGACCGTCACCGTGCCCGCGCCGCCGATGTTGAGGATGCCGAGTTCGCGGCGCTCGCAGAAGTAGTCGCTTGCAAGCTCCTTGCCCGCCGGAAGCCCGAGCGGCTTCGTGGTAGGCACCGCAAAACCCGCGATACCGCGCTCCACCTCGCAGTACATCAAGTTCACCTTGCCCTTCTCGTAGAGCTTGGTGTTGAGGAACGCCGCGCGCAGTTCCTCTGTGGTCATGCGCCGGTATTCGTTTTTGCCGACTGTATATCGTACGTCCATGTGGTCTCCTTCGTGTTGAACGCGAATAGTATATCACATTTACGCCGACATCGGCGGCCTAATCGTCAGCGAATGTCATATCGTATCGTCAAAGGCGCAGGCGGCTGCGGCGGCTGGACGTCGATTGGCTGCGGATCTGGCTGCCGGGTTTCTACGTATATCTGTACTACGGGTGGTGGTGGTGGAGGCGGTCTCCGCACATGGCGGCGCGGCGGAGGCGGTGGCGTTTGCGGCGGAGCGGGCGTTGCCTGCCAAGCGGGTGCAACGGGCTTTGTCCACGCAGGTGCGACTCGACGCGACCAGGCGGGCTTGATCGGACCCGGCGGCTGTGCCGCGCAAACAACCCCTAGCATTCCGCCGAGGGCAACAAGCAATCTCGCTTTCAATGCAGTTGTCATTACAGTGCGCCTTTCATTCAATGATTCTCGTTTAGGCTCTTTTGGAAATAGGCGTCGAAGCGCCAACCGTCTGACAGTACCGCACGTAAAATATTTTTACAAGAGGTGTTGACAGGAACGAAAGGATGTGATAAAGTAATCGCGTGTTTACGGCAAATAGGAGTTCAGAAATGAATGCAACAGTCAAGAATACGTTCATTGCGATTGCGACCGGCACGGTTCTCGCCGGATGCAAGTCGCAGGAAATGTCGTCCACCCCGTTCTACACGGGAAGCGACGTGAAGTACACGGACAGCGTGGAGGACCGCGTGAGCCTCTGGCCGATCCTGTACCACCGCGCGCCGGTCACGTCGGTGCTGTGGCCCATGTTCTCGAGCGCGGACGACCACGTGGCGGTGCGTCCGCTCTACTCGCAGTACATGAGGCACGGGCGAAAGAAATACAACGAATACAACGTGCTGTGGCCGATAGCGCAGTTCGACACATACGACAACCACTACCGCATCTTCCCGTTTTTCTGGGGCGACAACTACTTCGTCGCCTTCCCCGCGTTCTGGAACACGCCCCATGCCGTATCCGTACCGCCAGTGATCGTAGATAAGGACGGCGACGGCATGATGGTCTTGCCGTGCTTCTTCTGGGACTGGAAAGACGACTTCAACACTCTCTTCCCCGTCTGGTGGTTCGACCTTGACGATGGCGGCGACCACTTGTTCTGGGCCGCCGCAGGCCTTGGAGGATCAAGGCGCCGGACGTGGACTGACAACTCAAAACAATCAAGCGGCAAGAGTACGCAGTGGCTTCTGCCGCTCTTCTGGCACAGCAGGTCTTTTACCGCAAACGCCGATGACCATGAACTTTTCTGGGTCGCCGCAGGCCTTGGAGGGTACGAGCGAAACAGGGCTGGAACGCAAAGCCACTGGTTGCTGCCGCTTTACGCATCCGACGGCGACGACTTCTTCACCATTCCATACTCACGTATGGTGCGCGGCAACACCAAGGAATCGTATTTCATGGCCGGATTAGCGGGATGCCAATACGATAACGACACGTACGACTCCTCTTGGCTCTTCCCGCTCTACGTCCACGAAAAGACGAACGGCAAGCTCATCACGCCACTCTGCTACCGAGACGACAAGATGCTCGTCACGCCCATATACGGCCACACGAAAAAGGCCGACTGGCTACTGCCGCTCTACTACCACGGAGAAAACACCTTCGTCACACCGCTCTTCGGAAGCGCAAAGGACGTCAACTGGGCCGTGCCGCTTTACTGGCAGGACGAACATACGTTCCTTTCGCTCCCGTGGATCCATCACCTCGGATCCGATGGAAAGCTTAAATCCGCCATATCCCCGCTGCTTCTCTCCGGTTACAACCGCAAAGGGGATTATTCCTCCTGTGCATATCTGCTCGCCGGCCTCACTGGCTACGTCAAACAACCAGATCGCACAAAAATAGGTTCATGGGTATTCCCCTTCTATTACAGCGATACCGATAACAATTTCTTCTCCCTCTTGTATGGGCGGCGTCCCGACTCATGCGAATGGCTCATTCCATTCTACTTCCGCGACGTCAACGGTACATTCCTAACACCGATCGCCGGACGCACGAAGAATGCCGGATGGGTGATGCCGCTCTACGTGCGCGACGAAAACTCCTTCACGTCGATCGCCTACGCGAGTTCGCACAATCCTAAAACAGGTGAGACAAGCGTGGTGATTCCTCCACTGCTCGCAGGGTGCTCCTGGAACACCAACTCGCAAAAGAGTGCATGGGGCGCGTTTGCTGGCATCGTTGGCGGAGCAACGGACAAGGACGGCTCGCACGCCAAGGACTGGTTCGTCCCGCTCTGGTACCACGAGAAGGACCGCACTTTCGCCTCGTTCCTCTTCGGTTGGGATGCAACATCTTCGCAGACGAATCGCTGGTGGCTCACGCCGCTTGTAGGCACAAAGTCCGGCCACGAGGAAGGTTTCTGGGTCGAACCGTTCTGCTCGCACACGCACAGCGGCGACTTCGCCCGCATCGAGTCCATCGCAAATTCGGATACTCTCCCTGCCGATATCACGTTCCACGAGGAAACCTACACCAACTACAAGGAACAGGTCTCAATGCGGCTCAGGGAAGACAAACCCCTCCCACGCGCCAACACGAAAACAAAGGCCGCACTCTTCTTCACACCAAGCAGTCGCAACGCCCACGCCGGCCTTTCCTGGGACGGCAAGACGTACACCGTCCGCGACACCGCCAGCCGCGGCAACGAGCTGGCGTTCAACCGCGAGCGCACGCACACGGTCGAGTTCGACCCGCAAACGCGCATGAAGAAAGAAGACCGCGTACATGAAACCGCCATGCTCGCCGTGGGCTCTCTGTACCACTCCACCCGCACCGAGACGCTGGAGAAGGTGGATGAAAAATCGAATACGCTCCTGGGATTCCTGTACAACCGCCGCAAGGAAGTTGACAAGAAGAAAGACACCTCGTTCGAAGAAGAGACGGTGCTGCTGAAAGTGTGGCAACGTGCTGAGAAGAACGGGGACGTCTCGGTTGATGCCTTCCCCGGATTCACATACGACTCGAAGAAAGACGGCTACCGCAAGGTCTCCCTTCTCTGGCGCTTCTTCCGCCACGTAAGCGACCCGAAGAAAGGCACGACGCTAGACCTCTTCTTCATTCCAGTAATGCGCCCATAACGCAAACCGCTCGTCATTCAAGCGAGGGCTTGACGATCTTTCCGTCACGCTGCGCTTCTGCGTCGGTGTCGTGCGCGATGTACTGTCCGTTGGAATCCATCCAGATTATCAACCTCTCGCGCTCCTCGGGCGTAAGCTTCACGCCATGGTGGCCGGAGTCCAGCATCTTCCTCAGCGGTGCGCCGATGGCGAGGTTCTTTCCGGGCGTGGTGTAGGCTGGCTCGAAGAACTCCCAGTCCACACGACGCCCGTCCTCGATGATCTCGCGGATGAAGTAGTTCGTGCGGTGCACGAGGTTGTTCCAGCTCGTGGAGAATCCCCACTTGTTCTTGCGCCAGTCGCCGGCGCGCAGGTCGGGCGCTTTTGGCTTACGCTTCTCGCCGTGGCACGAGACGCACTTCGCGTCGAGGACAGGCTGCACGAGACGCCGATAGTTGAACGGCGCGGTACCGTCCGGACTCGGCTTGATCACACTCGGCGCGCGGCGCATCGCGGCCGGAAGGTTCTTGAGCGCCGTGCGGCGCACGTTCTCCTTCGGCTCGTGGCATCCGCTGCACACGAGCCGTTCGCCGGGATGCAGGTACGTATCGCTGCGCATGTTCTGCACGGCGCAGCCGTCGGCACGCAGCGCCTGGAAGAAGAGAGGCACTCCCACCGGGGCCGTGAAGTACGCGCTGCCGTCCGCCTCGACGGGAACGGTGCCCAGGCACTGGCGCCCGGTCTGGCGATTCTCCGCGCCGAGCCACGGACGCTGCTGGACGGGTTTCGTCCTCGGAAAGAGCTGCCACACGCGCAAGGCCGTGATCGCGTCGTTCGTGGGGAACGGAATGCGCGTGTCATAGACGTTGATGAGGCCGATTTCGCCGGTCTTCGGCAACTCGGCGGCGGGAATGGGCGTGGGACGCCTCCCGTCGGCGTCTGCGGGGCGTCCCTCGAGCGTCTTGTGCGGAATCACCGGCGGCATCTTGCGCGCCATGAGCGGCATCGGGTCAAGGCACGAGATCGAGGGATGCGAATAGAGACGCGTCTTGTTGCCGAAGACGTCCAGCAGCGTGATCGCGTAGCGGCGGCCGCGCATCGGCACGTTGTACATGCCGTTTGCGTCGCCGTCGTATGCGCAGATGAAGTACTTCTCGCTGAGCGGCCACGCCGTCGCGTAGGAGCCGCTGTGGCGGTTTTTCCACGTGAACTGCTCGCTCTCGGGGAACGCCTGTTCGGGCGTGACGCGCCGCACGGCGCTCATCTCGCCGTCGTCCGGCACGGCCGGATCGATCATGATGAGCGAGCCAACGGCCCAGCCATGATGCGGAGTGGCGGTGGCGACGTACTTGCGCGAGCCGGGGATCTGGCGCACATTCATCTCCATCTTCGGAGTCGTGTTGGCATGAAGGCGCGTGTTGCCGTTCACCTCGCGCGGGTCGCGCCCGTCGGGGAAGCACGTCCAGGCGTGGTGCGCCTGGCCGGCGCCGCGGTCCACGTAGTCCCAGCGCGTGTAAACTATCATGCCGTCGTTGTTCACGCTGGGATGCCACTCGTTCGTCTCGTGGTGCGAGAGGCGCACAATGTCGGTGCCGTCCGCAAACATCGAGTGCAGCGTGAACGACGGCACGGGACGCCTCCCCGAACATCTCACGTATCCGCCGCGCCTTTCGGAGGAGAACACGATCCTTCCGTTCGGCAGCCAGCACGGGTCGAACTCGTTCCACGGTCCGCTGGTGAGCTGGCGCAGGCCCGATCCGTCGATGTTGCACGTGAACACGTGGTAGCACGTGCCGTCCACCCAGGTGTCAAGCTTGCTGTTGTTCTTCACCGCCGCGAACGCGATGCGTTTCCCGTCCCAGTCGATGTCCGGCGAGATGATCGCACAGCCGTCGAGCGTCTGGCCCTTCCACGCGCCCGACTCGATCACCTTGCCCGCGAGGATGTTGCGCGCGACGGGCTTGTCCGAGAACGGATTTTCGAGGATGTACAACCCGTCGCCGTGCGAGTAGCCGTTCTGCGTGCCGTGGAAGCCGTAGTACTGGTCGCACATGTGCGAGCCGTCGTGCCATTCGTTGAATCCGCGCGGCTCGTGCGTGACGAAGAGCAGGCGGTCGATTCCCTTCAGGAGCGGGTTCTTGAGCGAGACGCGCCTGTTGAGATCCATCACCCGCATAAAGAGCGCGATGCGGGACTCCTCGTCGAATACGGCGAACGCATCCGATGTGTAGCCGGCGAACTCCGTGCGCTCGGCAGCGAGGTCCACCGACGTGGAGAGGTCGTCGAGCAGCGCGCGCGTACGGCGAAGCGCCACGACGAGCGGGGCCGTGTCGCCGGGGAGGATGCAGGCTTGGATGTTCTCCGCCTGCTCGTTCGTCTTCTTGTTGGGAAGCCTGCTCCAGTTGTCGATGTCGCGCTTGATCAGACGCCAGTCCTTCGGGACATTACACTTTGAAGACGCGACCTCCTTCACGTCCCATTTCTTGATCAGGTGGCGCGAGACCGCAAGTCGCTCCGCGTCCGAAAGGACGCGGTTGAAGAGGATCACCTCGCGCAGTTCGCGTCCGCCGCTCCGCTCGTGAAACTGCGAGATGCGGTCGGCGGAAAGGCTGTCGCAGGCACACGGCGCGGAAGTCTCGATGCAGAACACCTGCGTCACGCCGGTGGGCGGTGCCGTTCCAGATGCGCGCGATCTTCGGGGACCATTCGCGCGAGGCGTACTCGCCGTTCGCGCCACGGTGGAAGTCGTAGCCCTTGCTGTCGCACAGATAGTGGCTGTAACGATCCGCACCAAGCTTCACCACGACGAACGCCGTGCGGATTCCTTCCTGTCGGGGAATAAGCGAAAGGTCGCGCCCACTGGAGTACTTCCCGAAATCGACGTAGGGACGCCCGTCCTTGTCCTTGCGCAGAACGGGCGGACGCACCTTCTCGCCCACGGTGCTGACCTTCTGGCATCCACTACGCGCATTCCAGCCGGCCACCATCTCGGAATCCCAAGCCGATGGTTTACAATGGTCCGCGTCCAGCCACAGCACAGCATTCTGCAACACATCCGGCTCACCTGCCTTGAGCGCCGGCGGATTGTTCGACACCGCAGTGTACGCAAGGAGCACACCGCCAAGCAAAATAAGATTCTTTTCCAATGTCATTTACGCCTACTGCCTTTATTTTTAATTGACGCCACAGGCACGAAATCGATCTGTCTGCGGTCGAAATCGACCTTCTCGACGCGCACTTTGAGCTTGCCGCCCACGGACCATGTCTTCCCGCCGCCAACTAGCGTTTCGTGAAACTCGTCGAAGCGCACGAAGTCGTTGGCGAGCTTTGAAATATGTACCATGCCGCCAATGGCGAGTTGCGGGATGTCAACGAAGAGACCATAGCGAGTACACTTTCCGATTACGGCGTCGAACACCGTTCCGCGAGTGCGGAGGTCTTCTTCCAGGTAGCGGTACTTCTTGATCTCGTCGAGAGCACGCTCCGCGTCGTCCGCCACCTGTTCACGTTCGGTTGCGTTCTGCGCCGCATGTTTGAGCCAGCCCATGTCGAGACGCCCACCGCCGCCGGAAATCCACGAGGCGAGCTGCCTGTGCAGCACTAGGTCGGGGTAGCGGCGGATGGGAGAGGTGAAGTGCGCGTAGAACTTCTTCGCGAGTCCGAAATGCCCGATCTGCTCCGCGCTGTAAACGGCGCGTTTCATCGAACGGAGCACCATCACGCTAAGCGTGCCCTCAAGCGGGGTCCCCTTGATTTTCTTGAGGAAGCGAGCAAGGTTTTTCTGCTGCGAGAGGTCGCCACAGGATATTCCCATCTTCAAGAGGTTCGCTCTGAGCTCCTCCAGCTTTTCAGGGTCCGGCGGCTCATGCAGGCGTGCGAGAATCTTGATCCCGCGCGACCACAGCTCCTTTGCCACGGCCTCGTTCGCGGCAACCATGCACTCCTCCACGAGCTGGTGCGACTCGTCGTAGGGACGCACCTCGATGCCGGTCATCATGCCTTTGCCGTCAAGGAGTATCTCCGCCTCGGGAACGTCCATGTCGAGCGCGCCTGCGGCAAAGCGATTGCGGCGCAGCTGCTGCGCGAGTTCATGGACGGCGAGAATCGTCTTGCGTGCGTTGGGCGGAGGCTTCGGCGATGACGCCTTCCCGGCAATCACGGCCATCACCTGTTCGTAAGTGAAACGCGCCTTGGATCGGATGACGGACTTCGCAAAACGCCGCGCCACGCAGTTGCCCTTCGCGTCGAAGGTGAGGAACGCGCTGAACGCGAGGCGATCCTGACCGGGCACGAGCGAACAGACGCCGTTCGACAGCTGCTCAGGAAGCATCGGCACTACCTTATCGACGAGATAGACGCTCGTCGAACGGCGATACGCCTCCTTGTCGAGCGCGGAACCGGGCGTTACGAAATGCGATACGTCCGCGATGTGGACGCCTAGCACCCGGTTGCCGTCGCGGTCCTTTTCGATGGAGAGCGCGTCGTCATAGTCGCGGGCGCTTTCGGGATCGCAGGTGAAGATGTACTTACGGCGGAGGTCAAGACGCTTTCCCGGCTCCGCGAGCCTGGCGCTCACGTGTTCCGCCGCGTCGATTACGCCGTGCGGAAACGCTTCCGGGAGGTCGTACTGCTTCATCACCGAAATGGTGTCGAGTGACGGGTTGTCCTTCGGGCCGATCACGTCGGTTATCTCGCCCACGGGCGCAATGTTGCGGTTGTCCCACCGCACAAGCCGCATTACGACACGGTCCCCTTCCCTCGCCCCGCCGGCGTCCTTCACCATGAACTCCTGGCGGTATGCCGGGTTGAGCGGCTGCACGCGGATGAAGCGCCCGATGGACGTGACCGTACCCACGATGGAACGCGGCGCGCGTTCGTCAATGCGCAGCAACACGCCCTCGTCGCCAGCGCCCTTCAGCTTGACGGTCACGGTATCGTCCGGCAACGCAGTGCCGAGGCTCCGCTCGTCTATCCACACCGCCTTGTCGGTCTCGGGATCGACAAGAAACCCCGCGCCGTTACGCGCCATGTGGAGTTTCCCGGTCATCGTGCCGGTCTCGCGCGGGGACTGTCTCTTCCTCAATTTCTCTTTTCTCTTGTTCATGCCATGCTCCGATTTCCGCCGCATTAGAAGAACCACTTGGCGCAGGCCAGCAGGCCCTGCTTCCACGGCACGCGGTGCGACACGCCCGTCTTGCCCTTGAAGGAGTCGAGGTTCGCCACGTACCAGTCGTAATTGCGCACGAGCGCGTCCTTGTTCGAGTACTTCGGCGCGAAGCCGAGCAGCTTTTCCGCGCGAGCGATCGAAACGAAGCTGTCGGTGGACGCCGTCTCGTACACCCACGGATACAACGGCGAGAGGTGCAGTTTCTCGAGGATGCGCAAGATGAACACGATTGGCTTTACGGGAAGTCCGCGTATCTTCTTTCC
This sequence comes from uncultured bacterium, assembly GCA_902779865.1. Lineage (GTDB taxonomy): Bacteria > Verrucomicrobiota > Kiritimatiellia > RFP12 > UBA1067 > RUG572. The sequence goes on along the minus strand of CACZDG010000040.1, from coordinate 22,532 downwards.
ATGTCCGGCACGGTCGAGGACGGCCTGGTAGTCCTCGCGCATCGTGGTGAATTCCTTTGCGCCGATGTTGAACTCGGTGTTGACGATCTTCGCGTCGAGCGTCATCGCGCTCCAGATGGCGCAGCAGAGGTCTTCCACGTCCATCAGCTGGTAGCGATTCTTTCCGCTGCCGATCATGGGGAAGCCGTGGCCCGTGTACGCCCAGTCGTAGAACAGGGCGAACACGCCAAGGCGCTCCGGCCCAATGAAGCTCTTCGGACGTATGATGGGCACGCAGAAGCCCTCCTCCCGCGCTGCGCGGCACAACGCCTCCGCCTCGATCTTCGCGTGGCCGTAAGGCCCCACGCCAATGAGCGCGTCGTCTTCATAGATGGGGTGTTTCTTGGGGACGCCGTACACGGCGGTGGACGATATCTGCACCATCCTCACGTCGCCCGCGCGGCGGCATGCCGCAATCACGTTGCGCGCGCCGTCCACTTCCGTCGTGCGGATGTCCTCCGGCGAGTAGAGCGGCAGGGCCGCCGCCGTGTTGACGACAGCATCGCATCCAGCGACGCACCTGTTCACAGTCGCCGCGTCTCGCACGTCGCCAAGCGTGAACTCTAACCACGGCTCCTTCGCCTCCGGATAGTCGAACGGCGCGATATCCAAAACCCGTATATGCTCCACGCCTTTCGTGCGGAGGTGGCGGATCAGGTTGATTCCCAGGAATCCGCTTCCACCAGTCACAAGCACCGTTTTAATTTCATTTGCCATTGCAAGTTCCTTTCAATTCCATTTTCAAAGTCATTCCGCAAGCGGGGCGGTGAAGTCCGCCACCGTCCTGCGGGACAGCACGAACACCGCGTCCGCGCCGCCAACCGTCGCATAGCGCCCGCCACCGGGGGCGCTGCCGCCGAGAAGCACGTTTTGCCGCACGGCGTCTGCGGAGTCCACGTCCACGGCAATGGTGAATGCGGGCTTGTCGAGTCCGCACCGGCGCAAGTCGTCGGCAGAGGCCGCAAGAGTTTCCACGCCCGTCGCCTCCACTCGGGCAAGGGCGGAGATAAGTCCCTTCACGGCTGCGTCGTTGATGCGCCGCGTATCAGTGGCGTCCTTGCCACGCACAAGGTCCCAAGCCTTCCGGTCGGAGTTCCACTGCATGGCGGTCTCCGCGCCGGAATCAGTGCGCACGGAGAGCCTCCGCACCGTTGCCGGGTCTATCTTGAGCAGCGTCTTGGATCGGAGATCGGCGAACGCAGTCTTGCCGCCGAACAGCGACGCCTGCACCGAAAGGCCGGGGCGGTTCGTGACGGAAGTGGAAAGGCTCACGAGGACACGGTCCTCGCCCGCCTGCTTTTCGTCGGAAACGTCGTCCTGGCGGAGTCGCAGCAGGCGTTCGACGAACGCGGAGGCCTTCTCCTGGTCGGCGGGCGCGACTACGGGCGCCTCAATGCGCCATTCGTCGTTTGTGACCTGCGCTAGCACGTACACGGCAGGTCCCGCGACAACCGACACGGACTTCAGCGTCTCTCCGTCAGCAAGCGGGAATACGCGCGTGTCGCGCAGGGTCTCGCCGCCCACGCGGCAACGTTCCGCAAGGTCCGCTTCAAGTTTCACGACCGAAGTGCCGTTACGCACAAGCGCCCACACGAGGTTCGTGCCGGCCTGGTGTCCGAATACGATTTGCTCGGAAAGTCCGGCGGCGCCGCGCACAGTCACCGACAAACCGGCGTCAAGCCCGTACGGCACAAGATCGTCCGCACGGAGTCCGCCGGACGGCATCGCCGGATGGCTCGCCGACGGTATCTCGAACTCCACCACCTGTGCAGACACTATGCGATCCACGAGCGCACCAACCGCGGCACCGTCCGCAGGGGCCGTGGCCGGCAAGATAATCGACCAAGTCCCACCGTTGCGTTCGAGCCTCATCGCGGGCTTGTCGGGAACGCGGATGTCTAGCCCTGCGACATCGTCGCGCTGGCATTCCATCACGCCGCGCGTGCGGAATTCGTCAACCGTGCGCGGAATCCGCCCGAACGCGGCGGCTTGCAGCGTGTAAACACGGCGCGATTCCTCGACGTGGGCATATACCTCGCCACCTGACGGCGACATGCGTCCGAACACAACTCCGAACCGGCGCGCGCCCGATCCAAGGACTACCGACAGCGACGACTGCCCAATCCCGAAGTCGTCCAACGTCTCCCCCATCTCCAGAAGTTCGCCATCGGAACGCATGTCCTCGACCTGGACGAGCGTAAGCACGTCAATGAGACGCATCACGGCCGATGCGTCCGCCACGATTTCAAACGGATCCTTTATGCGCCAACCGCCGTCAGCCTCCCGCACGATGCGAACCGCGTCCTTGCCACCTTCCTTGATGCTGCATTCGTCCACATCAGCGGGCTTGATCGAGCAGAGCACGGTTGCCTGCGGCCCCGGAGCGGTACGCCTTGCCCGAGTCTCCGTAAACACCAGCATCCCACCAGTGAGGATTATGCCGACGATAAAGAAAAGGATGAAGCGCCTGTTGCTCATGCCAGCCTCCTTCTGCGCAGTGCGGCCGCGAATGCCAGCAGCAACACGGCCGAAGCCGGCACGAGGGCGGCGTAAAGCCCGAAGCGTATCCATCCGGCACGGTCAAGCCCCGTTGACACGACGCTATCTGGCGTGCGCGATTCAGTGAACGCATCCAGCCCCGCGAGCCACGCGACGGCGTTGAGGAGGAAGTCGCGGTTCGCGTTCGCCCGACGCTTGAGCGCACCGTTGACGGCAAAGGACGAATCGCCGATAACCACTATGCGGGTGGGACGGAAGGCAAGGTCCTTGGCCGCCCCGCCTCCGCGCTCCAGGGCCACCGCAAGGACCAGCGGCCCCTTGGGTTCAGCAGTCGGGTCGAACGCCCACGGACGCACGGAGACGTCCGCTTCGCCCCAGCTGCCTGAATCCGTGCTGGCAAGCGCGGTGAACTCGGTACGGTCCACCGCCACGGCAGGCGCCGCGTTCACCGCGTTAGTGCCGACCGACGCCGTAGGTTCAAGCACGGAGGCGCTTTCAAATAGCAGGGTACATCCGGTGAGCGGACGCGTAACCGCATGGTCGCCGAAGTCGGAAACCAGCACGTCCGCGCCGTTGAAGGTGCGCGTCGGCGAGACGGCGGTGAACGGCAACTGGCGCACCCCCCAGTCCGCCAGCAGCGCCCCGACGCCGGCGTTCGGTGACTGCGCGGCTAGCACGAGCATCCGCCCGCCAGCACGAAGGAATCCGTCAATGCGCAAAAGCTCGGTACGCGAGAAAGGCTCCCTGGCTCCGGCCACGACCATAACGGCGCAGTCGTCCGGAATCTTCGGCGACTGCGGAAGGTCGATTTCCTTTATCCTGTATCCGTCCTGTCTCAGTTCGCGGGCGATGTCGCTCATGCCGTACTGCACGTCGTACGAATTAGCGGACCACTCGCCGTGCCCGGTCGTGAAGTACACCGTGCCGCGCCTTCCGCCTGAGACCGACAACTTCTGCACCGCGGAGGCGCAGATGCTCTCCCCTTCGAAAAGCCTTTCGGCGGAGACCTCGACCACGCTGTTGGTCGTTACGCCGAAGATGTCGGCAACGGGAACACTCACATGGCGGCGTCCGCGCCTGAACACAAGCGTACCCTCCGCCACGCCCTCCTTCACAAGGCGCTCCGCGTCCCCGAGGTCCCAGCGGGGATCAACCGTCTTGACGTCCAGCTGAACGCCAGCGATGCCGCGCGCCGTCGCCTCGAGCCCGCGCAGCAACCTCCGCGCCGACATGTACGCAGGGGCGCTGCGGGAGAGGAAGCACGTAACCTCCACCGTCTCGCCACTAGTCTCGGCAAGTATCTGCCTCGTCCTGTCGGAAGCCGAAAAGCCGTTCCTCGACGCAAGCTCCACCGACACGCGGAACCTCCCTACAAGCACTACCGCGCAGACGGAGAACACAAGACCAAGCGACAGAACCACAGCCGTGGAAAACCTCACGCCTGCGAAACCGCTCCCCTTGAGGCGCGTGACGGCAAGCATCTTCGTTGACGCAAAGAGGGTAAAAACCGTCATCACAAAATAGAACGCAAGCGTCGAAAGATGGATGAGCCCGGTGGAGATGTCCACAAGATGAACAGTAACAGGCATTCCCGAAAGGTGGAGGCGCCAGCCTCGCATCCAGATAAACGCAGCTTGATAGGCGACGGATGGCAGCACGACCGTAAGCAACAGGGACGCGACAGCGGCGACTGCGGACGGCCGGAAGCAGACGCTCGTCAGCACCCCACAAGCGCACCACAGGGCCGATTGCATCAGCAGCGCCGCAAAGGCCGGTAGAAAAGTCCAAAACGACATGTGTACATCCAGCGCCGGCGCCGCGAACGGCAACAGGGCCAACGGAACGGCAAGATATGCGACAAGCGCCAGGACAAGGTACAACCACGCGCCGAGGAACTTGCCTATTATGATCTCGCGCTCCCGCACGGATGCCGAAAGCAACAGTTCGAGACGGCCTGAGACACGTTCATCCGCCACAAGCCGCATCGTGAGGACAGCGGCAAGCACGGGTAGAACGGGCGCGGCGGACACCGCCCACAATACGGTAATTGGCGTAAGGCCGCCCTCGCCTTCAAGCAGCGAGTGCGCGAAAAGGCCTCCTGCCACGGCAAGGAACACGGCAATTGCGATGGCGGATGAAAGGGATCCAGCCAACGCTCCGAACGTACGAGAAAAAATAACCAGTATAGACCTCATGCCGACACCTGGCCTTCCTCGTTGGCGCCTGCCAGCGCGGGCAACAGTTCAGCGCGCACTTCTGACGCCGTCTTCGCAACGAACACCCGCCCGCCCTTCAACACCAGGAACCTGGACGCCAGCCCCTGCAATTCGTCTAGTTCATGTCCCGAAACTACGGTTGCAGCAAACGTCGAAACGGCCTTGAGTATCCGACCAACGGAAAAGCGCGTTTCCGCGTCAAGCCCCGCGAAGAGGTCGTCGAGGAAAAGGAAGCGCGGACGGAGCAGAATCGCGTCCGCGAGCGCCACACGCTTGCGAAACCCCTGCGACAGCACGTCCACGCACACGTTCGCGCGTTCGGTAAGTCCGCACAGTTCCATCGCCTCATGCACTCGGTGGCGAATCTTCTTTGATATTTCGCCCTTGAGGTTTGCCCGGTATTTGAGGTAGTCCTTAACGGTCATGCCTGGCTCCACTGGCGCCGACTCCGGCAGATACCCGAGAAGCCGACGGTAACGGAGAGGCGAGCGCATCACATCGACCTTATCGCCGACCACCGTTCCCGAAGACGGCAGACACACGCCGGCGAGGATGCGAAGCAACGTGGTCTTTCCAGCGCCGTTAGCACCAGCCAGCACCACGGTCTCGCCGGGCGATACCGTGAAGGAGACGCCGTCCAGAACCGGAGAGCGCCCCCATGAAAACGATATGTGTTTTACATCCAGCATTACTCTTGAAAAGGGAATTCCTGATTGGAGACATGATGAGCGACGCAATATGCTCCCGTCTGAAGGAACATAATTAATGTCAAATTGCCTACTCTCTTATCGCTCATGGCCCGTTATTATACCAAAACGGCGGCGCAGCAACAAGTGGTACATACGATTGGAGGTTCCCCAAAATCTGCAATCACCTGTTCCGACGTAGCCGAAAAGGAGAACGATGCCGCAAGTGCGGCTGCGAGGACTCTCATAGTTGTCTAGACCTTTTAGCAAACGTAGGTCACAGTTTCGCAAGGAGTTCGCGAATCGAACGCTCGCGCGCCTCAATCGCCTCGCACAGTCGGAACTGCACACGTGCGCGGTTGAGGTTCTGTCCGGACTGGCGTACCTTGAAATAGACGTCGCCGGCAAGGTAGTCCTGGAAGAAACGGAGTCCCAGCTCGAACGGCACGAGGCGAATCGCATCGTATAGATACGCACGGTCGGCGTCTGTGAGGAACGCGCCCGCCTCCGCCATATAGCCCTTGCAGAATGCGGCGCAGAGGTTTTCGTCGAACGTCACCTTGCCGAGGTTCAGCTCCTCCTCGCCTGCGGGGTTGCATAGTGAGCGGATGGCGTCGCCGAAGTCGATGTGGGCGAGACCGGGCGAGACGGTGTCGAGGTCGATCATCGCCGTACCCTTGCCGGTGAAGTCGTCGATCATGATGTTGTTCACCTTCGGGTCGCCGTGGAACATGCGCCGCTTCAGTTCGCCGCTCGTCTCCGCCTTCTCAAGGCACACTGCGAAATCGCGCCGGTCCTCGATGAACTTCGCAAGACGGCGCGCCTCCATCGATGCGGAAAGAAGTTCCTTGGCGACCGCACTCGTCTCAAGCGTCTCATCATACTGGCGCAGGTATCCGCTCGTCACGTGGAAACCGGGCAGCGGATTGACGACGGAAGAAGTATCCATGTCCGATACGAGGTAGTGGAAATGTCCCAACGTGGAACCGCATTCAAGGACGTGTTCGGGGCTCTGCGCCGTGTTGAATGCGTGAGCGGAGAGGATACGCGTTATCACGCGCCATACGTCGCCGTTGTCGTCCGTCACGTAATCCGCCCCGTCCTTCGTCTTGATTATGCGAGGCATCTGCCACACGCGATCGTCGCGTCCTGCGGCGGCGTCCGCCTCCAGCTTCTCGTGGCAGTGGAGCGTGATGTTGTGCATGTTCCGCATGATAGCCTCGGGCTGCGTAAACACCGCCCGGTTGACCCTCTGCACTATCACCTGCGTTTCCGTGAACGTGTTGCGGTACACGGCGAGGAACGTGTCGTTGATGTTTCCGTTACCGAACGGGACGATCGTTACGAGGCGTCCCTCGACGTTGAACTGGTTTACGAGCAGTGCGAGATCCATGGATGCCTCCTAGTTAAGCGGTTTCATGTACATAAGGCAGTGGGTAATCGTCCACGCCCATTCGGCCGGCATTCGCTTCAGTTCATGCCCGGCCCCCCAAGTGTCCGTGTAGAGTATTTCCTTCTTCGTGTCGTTGTAGCCGATAATGAGGCGCATGTGCCCGCCGCCAGATTGCGGGATCTCCGGTTCCGGGTAGATGCCAAGCGTCACGCCCCAGAAGATTGGGATGCCCTTGTTGACCTGGTCGTGGACGTCCTTGAGGAACTTCGCGTACTTCGACTTCTGTGCCCCTTCCGTTTTCATGTACTTCAGCACTTCAGGGTCCATCGCCTCATCCAAGGCGCGGGGGTCGTACGAAATGGAGTTGCCGTGCCTCTTCATGTACACGCCCTCCTTTATAGGGTCTTTCTTCAGTTTCCGCGCGGCGCGGTTGTAACCCTCGACCTCGCGGACAAGCCCCTGTATCCTATCCTCGGTGGACTTCTGAAAGTCTCCGTACGCTACGACCGTCGCGAGGCTGTAGCGTTTGCCGATCGCCGACACTGAATTCTTCATCCCCTGAAGCGTAGTTCCCCCCTCTGCGGAAGTCCCCGCCGCCTGGGCTATTTCATGTTCGTCAACCTGAAGGCCGTAGTAGCGCAAAACACGCTCGGACGTGGCCGCCGCGCAGTATCCCTTCTGCCCCTGGTCAACCATCGGCACGTTCTCGATGTACACGTCGCCGCGCGCACCGCGAAGGACGTTGTCCGCAATCTTGCGAGACGACGCTGGCTTGCGTCTGGCGGACGCCCCACCGGTCTTGCGCGAGAGACGTTCGGGGCCATCAACCGCCAAGCGCACGAAACCTGCCTCGAACGTGTTCTCCTTCGTACTCACCTGGCTGTAGTTCCATGTAAGCGTGGTCTCTGTTGGAATTGCCGTCCTCGGCCACGTCTGCGATTTCTGCACAACGGGCTTTTTAGTGTGCTCGGCGACCTGCTTCGGCGGAACCTTCCCCGCCGGCGTCAGCTTTGAACGCACATTCTTCACCAGCAACACGAACTCGTCGCGGTTTATCGTCTTCGCGTTCCGCACGAGGCGGTAGTGGCGCACGTCGGTCTTCTGCTTCACCTCCGTGCCCGCAGGCGAAAAGAGGATCAGCTCGACGCGCGCGACGCCGCGGCCGTCTTCCGTAAAGGCGATCTTGCTCTCGAACACGGGAATGCCGTGATACGTGACGGCCCCGTCAAGGCGGGTATCCGCGCTTTCGCGGTCGGACGACGTGAACCTGAAGCCCTCCTCCTGGTGGCGCTTAACGAACATGACCGGATCGGACTTCCAGAACTCCGCCGAGTCCATGGCCGTCCCCACGTCAAAAGCGGCATAAGCGGCGCAGCTCGCCGACACCGACAACATCGCGAATATCGTTTTTTTCATGAGCCAAATGCACAACCTCCTTTCGCGCCATTCGCGAGACAAGCCACACGGCTCATCGGAACTCGCAGAAACGACCATACGCGTCTGAAAGGCCTAGCACCGTTAGTATGCCAAATCCGTACTCTCAATGCAAGGACAATCTGCAAGTTAACCTAAATTCGTCATTTCATTTTCCATGCACTCCGTTATATATCACGCAGATATATATCACGCAGAGGCGCAGAGAGGCAGAGTTTTAAAAGATTACGTCGCTTAATGAGACATTCAACTAACGAGTATAGGGTTAAAGTGAAACCGTTTGAAGCGGTTTGCTAATTCTCAATTTTTTTTTCGCACACGTACGTGCGCACGCCCGGAATTATGTTATACTAACGCCATGTCCGCACAGAAAGGAAAAGCCGGCCAGACGCTGGTGGAGTACGTGATCGTATTCGTAGCGCTGCTGGGCGTCATTTACGCGTTGATGCACTTCATCGACGCGGCGAAGGCGTCCTCAACGCGCACGACCACGTTCGTGACGTGCGAATATCCCTAAACAAGGAGTCATTCAATGCAGGCAAGGAAGAGCAAAAAAGGACAGACGATGGTGGAGTACATCATCATCGTCTCGCTGATCGCAATTTCACTGATTGCGGTGTTCACGTACTTCAGCCGCGCCGCCGGCAAGAAGGTCGCAGGAGCGGCTTCAGCCCTCTCATCAGAGGAGGGCGACAAGGCAAAGAGCGCAGTCGAATCCATTGACGAGAACACGATCAGGAACATCGGCGAATGATGTTTTGTTCGGCGCGATTCCGCGCCGACGCCGTCATGCGGCAAGGTAGGCGGAACGGACAGTCGATGATCGAGACGGTCGTCGTCATGTTCTTTCTCTGTATTGTGTTCTTCCTCGTGTACGAATACGCCAACCTTCTCAACGCACGCACGGTTGTTGACTACGCAGCCGCACGTGCGGCGCGCGCACGCGCCGTGGGGTTCAACGACTTCATGGTCACGAAGACCGTGCGCGTGGCGACGGCCGGCGTCGCCGGCGAGTGCCGCAGCAAGACGCTTGAGGGCGACGACCTCTCCATCGGCGCAATCGTGAGCAGGATGGGAAGCTACCTCGAAACCGAGTACGAAGCCGACGCCAAGGGCATCCTCGACTTCGAGCTATGGGATTTCGACAAGCTGGGCTGGTCGGCAGACGAACCGAAGGACGACAACGCCGAACTTCGCCTGCACGTGTGGCAACGCCGCCCGCTGTACGGTTTCGCGGACGATCCCGACCAGGACCACGACCTGCGCACGGTAACCGGCGAGGCGTCAATCGAAAACCACTACCCGTTCTACATGAAATAGCTACGCGATGAAGACGGCACCACAGAGCGGACAAATCGCGCTGGTCCTTACGTTCATGTTGCTGGGCCTCGTGTTCCTCACGCTCGTGAGCGTCGATACATTCCTCGCCTCCCACAGAAAGAACCGCCTTCAAAACGCCGGCGACGCCGCAGCCCTCGCCGCAGCCCGCTGGCAGGGAATCACGCTCAACGCCATCGGCGCGCTCAACCTCGCGAAGATAGAGGCCCTGTGCGTCGCAGGCGACCCCGATTTCAACCCGGTGCAGCACAGGGCCGCAAAGGAGACATGCACCCGCATAACCGCCCTTCAACAGCGTCTGGCGTTCGCGGGGCCGCTAATGGGTTTCTACGCAGCGCAGCGCGCAGTCGTCAAGAACGGCATTGAGACGCCCGATCCCGACATGGAGGCGCTCGTTGCAGAATGCATAACCCGTGCGGCCATGATTCCCGGCACGGAGTTATGGCCGTTTAAGGCGCAGGACTACGCAACGATGCTGCACGGCGCGGCGGCAGATGGCGTGTACGCGGGCGCAGATAACGCGCAGTTCTTCAACTTCGCCATATCCTCCAACCACCCGCTCTACAACAAGGCTTTCTACGCGGCGGTGGACGGTTCGGACTGGTGCTGGTTCTACCTGCACTATGGAATGTACGACTTCCTCAAACATTTCTCCGGGTGGGGCTCGATTCCGGAGGGCGGCATCGGTTCGCCGGAGAATTCCGAGTTCTTCGGCGTGGACGTCACGACTACATACGGCTCACTGGCCTGCCTCACGGACAACTGGAGGGAACAGGCCGTAATCAACGCCGTACTGGAACTCGCGGAGCGCAACGGCTGTAAAGGCGTGACCGAATTCTCACTGCGGCAATGCAAGGTGATAAACGACGTTTCGCTCTCGTGGATGGTTTACAACGGCGAATGGCATAAGTGGGACCGGCTGCACCAATCGAACGAGGCTCGGCTGCCGATTGTCTCTGACGTGAAGGACAAGTTCAACGTGCAGGGAGCGTTTGCCGCGACGCGGGTGTATCAGTACCTCGATCCGTTGACGCCAAGCGTAGGACGCCGCCGCAACGTGTGGACCGCCGCCGCAAAGCCTTTCGGTTCAATAAACGAACGCACGGTCACATGGGACGGCGAGTTCCCCCTCGTCACGCCAGCGTTCACCGACGTGCGCCTCGTGATGCTCGCGGCGTTCTCCGAATCGCGCCTTGGCATGGCCGACCGCCAATGGGTCAACCACACGCGCGACCACATTGAGCCGCCGAGTTCCGTCAAGCACGTCGATGGATGCCGATACTGCGCCATCCTCAAGAAATGGGAGGATCCCGACTTCCGCAAAGCCGGCATGGAGTGGCTTGACAAGAACGGCGACGAGCAGTGCCGCCGTCCGACAGGCGGGGGCAGCATGCCAAAAGGAGGGACGAGACTTGCGCACTGAAACTTCAAGACGCGGACAGGCCATGATTGAAATGGCCATTGGCTTGCTGTTGTTGATGCTTGTCTTAAGCGGACTTCTCTCTTTCGGCGAAATCATACCGAAGTCGATGCGGTTGCAGTCCATGGCGAGGTGCCAGTCGGGTTACGAAGCGCAGTCGATGATGGCTGGCACGTCGGACGGCAGGCCGATTCCGCACCTCGACGAAGTTCTCTTGGAACCGGAAGTAGCGCCAGTTGCTCCAGACGCAAGATTCACGGATGCGACCGAACGTCCTTTGGAGTTTAGCATGATAAAGCAGACTTTTTCAGTACAACTTGATCCCCTCGCGAAGCAATTGTACTGGGATTTCGAGGGGAAGACGTCGTTTAAAGGAATGGAGGAATGCTATATGCCGCTTATGACGATTCCTGAATTCTCTGCGACGGAGGCGCTGCCATGACGCATACGCGAAAACTGGCGTTCGCCGCCCTTCTCGCATTCGCCGCCGTCGGTTCGGCTGGATGGGTGTTCATGCGCACGGCGCAGCCGACCGCGCCAAGCGGCGGTTGGCAAACGGAAATTTCCGGAGGGCGCACCTCCGTAAATACGTGGCGCGCGTCAGGCACGGCGGAGTCCGCCGCGTCCGCCCGCGAGGCGGAATACAGGGCGGAAGGGTGGACTTCAGCACCAGTCTGCACGCCCACATTCAAGTTGATGCTGCGAGACGGAGACCTCGCGGCGGTTCTCGCCGAGGACCTCCCCGACGGCGTCGCCGTAACGGAGCTTGTCCGGCGCGGAGTTTTATGATGAAACGGAGTTAACCATGCAACAGAAAATCATATTGATAGTATCCATCGTGGTCGGCCTTCTGGCAGCGTTCCTCACGCGCACCTACCTGGCCGCAAAGGACGCCGAAGTGCAGCAACTGAAGGCGGACTTCCTAAAGAGGCACGATACAATCGAAGCCCTGTGCTTCAAGCGCGACGTCCCGAGCGGAACCGTCCTGACGAAGGAAGACATCGGCAAGATCACGGTTCCGAAGAACGGACTTCGCGGCCAGGCGCTCACGCTTGAGAATTACTACGACGCACTCAACCGCAAGATACTCAACGGCCACGCCAAGGGGGACATACTCTTCTGGGCGGATCTCGAAGGCGGGCACCCCACCAGCGGCGGCCTTGCGGCAGACATCCGCAAGAAGATGCGTGCCGTCTCCATAAACTGCTCAGGAGCGGCCGCCGTTAGCGGAATGGTGAAGCCAAACGACCATGTGGATGTCATTGCGTCGTTCTCCTTCCCAAAACTTGCGGAGGATGGACGCACGACCATCCAGGAAATCGTCACCTGCACGATCCTCCAAAACGTCCTCGTGCTTGCGACCGGCAAGGAGACGTCGAAATCCTCAGTGGTGCGCAACGACCCGTTCAGCGCAGGTTCATACGCAACGGTCACGCTCGAAGTGACTCCGCGCGAGGCGGAAATGCTGGTGTTCGCGGAGCAGATCAAGGGACGCATCGCGCTATCGCTGCGGAACCGCAACGACACCTACTACGAAAAAGAGCTTCCGCAGGTTGACTTCTCGAAGATCAAATCGGAGATCGAGGAACTCAACATGAAGCGCCAGAGCGAAGTTTTGGGAGGACGCTGAAATGGCATTTACACTGGATATCATAAAGCCCGGCGAAGGATCAGCCTCGCGGTACAGCATGGAAGACGGCACGTACATCATCGGCCGTGGCCAAGCGTGCCCCATCCAGCTGCCGTACCCTGACGTATCCGAACGCCATGCGCTCCTTCTTCTACGCGACGGTTCCGCATCGTTGCAGGATTTGCACAGCGCTAACGGCACGTTCGTAAACGGTTCGCCCATTGACGACCCCGTGGCACTTCGCCCGGACGCCGTTGTGCAGATAGGCGAGGTGATGTTGCGCGTGGCGCCGGCAGAAGAAGAGCCCGAAGAGGAAGCACAGGAACCGGAAGCGCCAAGGCATGACTCCGCGTTGCTGGACGAAGAACCGCAGCATCAGCAACATGACCCGATGGCCGCCGTTCGCCGCCAGGTGAAGGAACAAATTCAAAAGGAGCTCATATCGCGCCTTGACATCAAGCGGCTCACCGTGGCAGGCGTGGACAAAGCCGGACTCGAGAAACAGGCAACGGACAAAATCCACGAAATCGTCGAACAGGTGCGACTCGCCGGCAAACTGCCAAAAGGCATCGAGGCCGCAGCAATTGAGCGCGATGTCTTCAACGAGGCTATACGCCTCGGCCCGCTTGAAGACCTGCTTGCAGACGAGTCCGTGACTGAAATCATGGTGAATGGCCCGAGCCGCGTTTACGTGGAACGCGGGGGCAAGCTCCAGCTCACAGACCTCCAGTTCCTCGACGACGCAAGCGTCATGGCCATAATCGAACGCATTGTCTCGCCCATCGGACGGCGCATCGACGAGTCGCAGCCTTACGTGGACGCCCGTCTTGCGGACGGCAGCCGCGTGAACGCGATCATCCCACCGCTCTCGCTCACCGGCCCCACCGTGACCATACGAAAGTTCGCGAAGAAGACTCTCACCGTAGATGACTTCATCAGGTTCGGCACGTGGACGCGCAACGCCGCCGAGTTCATGAAGGCCTGCGTGATAATGCGCAAGAACATCATCGTCGCCGGCGGAACGGGTTCAGGCAAGACCACCCTTCTCAACCTCCTTTCAGGTTTCATCCCGCACGGTGAGCGCATCGTGACGGTGGAAGACGCAGCGGAACTGCGCCTCGTCCAGCCGCATGTCGTGCGACTCGAGGCGCGTCCGCCGAACATCGAGGGACGAGGCGCGGTGACAATCCGCGACCTCGTGAAGAACTGCCTGCGAATGCGCCCTGACCGCATCATCGTGGGCGAATGCCGCGGCGGCGAGGCCCTCGACATGCTCCAGGCCATGAACACCGGACACGACGGTTCACTCACGACCGTCCACGCCAACTCCCCACGCGACGTGATCTCGCGTCTCGAGACGATGGTGCTTATGAGCGGCATGGAACTTCCTTCCCGCGCAATCCGCGAACAGATAGCGAGTGCGGTCGATATCGTGATCCACGAGTCGCGACTTTCAGACGGCAGCCGCAAGGTGGTGGCAATATCCGAGGTGACGGGGCTTGAAGGACAGCAGATCGTGATGCAGGACATCTTCTCATTCAGACAGACCGGCATAGATGAAAACGGCAAGGTGACTGGCGTATTCCGCCCAACCGGCGCAGTGCCAACGTTCTACGAACACCTGCGCAGCCGCGGACTCAATCTCGACCCCGCCATGTTCGACCCGAACCAGAACCGCGAAGTGCGCCTTGAAAGGATTGGCCGCGAATGAATCCGCACGTGCTATTCTGGGTGACGATCGCCACCGTCGGCTGTGCCTTTTTCGGTTTCGCGCTTACGTTCGTAAACGCGCTGAACGAGAGCGCGGGCACGTATTCGCGCACGATGGGCGCGGAGACGTCAAGGCAGTTCGAGGACGTGTTCATGTTCATCTCGCCCGCGAAGATAGCCCGCCTTGGCCGCATCGCCGCGCTCGCCGCCTTCTTCCTTTTCTTCATCCCGCTCTTTAGCTTCACGAGCATCGCATCCACGGCTGCGGGCGTGGTTCTTGGACTCCTTGCAGGCGGATTCGTCTTCACGCTCCCCAGCAAATACGTGCAGTTCCTGCGCAACCGCCGCCGCATCAAGTTCAACGAACAGCTGGTGGACGCACTCGGCACGATGTCCAACGCCCTCCGTGCTGGTTTCTCGATGAACCAGGCGTTCGAGAGCGTTGTCTCCACGGGAGAGAAACCGATCGCCCAGGAGTTCAGCGTGTTCCTGCAGCAGATGCGCGTGGGCATGAGCTTCGACGAAGCCCTCGCGTCGCTTGACTCCCGCGTGGGTTCGGACGACCTGACGCTCGTCTGCACTTCCATCGACATCTCCCGCCGCACCGGCGGCAACCTCACGGACATCTTCGACAGAATCTCCGAAACCATCCGGGGGCGAATGCGCATTGAACGCCGCGTACGCGCCCTCACCGCGCAAGGCCGGTTGCAGGGTATCATCGTTTCGTGTATGCCGCTCGTGCTTGGAGTCGCGATGACCATTCTCAAGCCATCGACGATGAAACCGTTCCTGATGTCTTTCAAGGGCGCCGTCTGCGTGGGAATCACGCTTGCGCTCGTGCTCCTCGGATGGCTCATAATCCGCAAGATCATTAAGATCGAGGTGTAACGGTGCTTGTCACGATCCTGGCAAACGGTGAAC
Source organism: uncultured bacterium (assembly GCA_902779865.1). Taxonomy (GTDB): domain Bacteria; phylum Verrucomicrobiota; class Kiritimatiellia; order RFP12; family UBA1067; genus RUG572. Next base: position 7,246 of record CACZDG010000040.1, on the reverse strand, counting down.
GCCCCCGCCACGCGGCGCCGCTTTCCGCGATCGCGGGGGCGGACGTGTTTGTGGCGTGCGACGGCGCGTTTGCGTCCGCCCGTGAAATCGGACGCCTTCCCGACTACGTCGTGGGCGACGGCGATTCCCTTGCCCTAGACGAACGCACCACGCTCGGGCCTCGCTTCATATTCGACGGCGAGCAGGATACGAACGACCTCTGCAAGGCTTTCCGGTTCATTAAGTCCCTTCCGCGCACCGGCGGCGGAAAACTCTCAGTAAGAATCGTCGGCGCAACAGGCCTGCGCGAAGACCACGCGCTCGCAAACATCTTCCACCTCTTGGACTTCACGGAAAAAATCCCTGATACTTCAATCCTCACCAACTCCGGCACATTCACGGCAGTGCGCGGCGAAATGACTTTCCAGTGCCGCGCAGGCGATGCAATTTCCGTTTTTGCGCCATCGCCCTTCACTCATGTTTCCTCGCACGGACTTGAATGGCCGCTTGACGGAATTGACCTTACGCAGCTCTGGCGCGGCACACTCAACCGCACAACGGGCGATTCATTCACGCTGAACGCGAACCGCCCAATCCTGCTCTATCGTCCTTACGCGAACTAACGCGCGTTCCTGCAAACCCACGCAAGCAAGTCGTCGTAACGCAAACGCCGGCTGACTAGCGCACGCGCAGTAATCACCACGTCATCCGTCGCGGCCGTGACGGCTAATCCGTTCGCCTCGAGAAACACTAGAATCACCGCCATCGTCATGCGTGCGCCGTCCGCGCCGAACACGCGCCTGGATGCGAGTTCATAGCAAAGCTTAGCTGCCTTCTCCTCGCGCGTGGGAAACATATCCGCCCCGTCCGCAGTACGCGCGAAAGGCGCGGCGAGCGCGGCCTCTAGGGCTGCTGCGTCCAACGGCTTCGGCTCGCCGCCTACGCGCTTCGCCAGCGCTTTCTGCAAGGCCAGTACCTTTTCCTTCGTGAGACGCGTCATGTCGAAAGCTCCTCAAACGCCGTGCGGTAGCGCTTCATCACCCGGCGCATCGCCACGTCTATCCGCTCGTCGTCCGTGAGATCGAGCGGACACGCCTCAATACCATACAGCACGTATGCCGGACGGTTATTGCGGAAAATGAACACACGCCCGCACGCATCCACCTTGCGCGCGACGGCGGAGAAGTTCTGGTTTGCCTCCGTGACGGAGACGATCTGTCCTGTCGAGAATTCCATCTTGTTACTGGCTGAGTATGTTATCACAACCCCCGCTGCGGTGCAAGCGCAAAAGACTGCACACAGCACAGCGAAATTATGCTATCATATACGCATGACTTTCGACCTTCCAGTTGAATTTGCTGACAACCAGCGCTACGTAGTGGTGCCGGGCGGTCTTCGCGACGTACACGTACACTTCCGCGATCCGGGCACGCCGGAGGCGGAAACGCGCGCAACAGGCGCGGCCGCCGCCGCTGCCGGCGGCTTCACGTGCGTGACCACCATGCCCAACACCACCCCCGCCGGAGACTCACCGGCATGGCTGCGGGAACAGATTGAGGACGCCTCGTTGCCGTGCCGTATCGCACCGTCCGCCTGCATAACGAAGGGACGCCTCGGACGCGAAGTCGCAGATCTTGAAGTTCTCGCCGCCGCAGGTGCAGTGGCGTTCACGGACGACGGGGCGTTCGTTGACGACGCGCACGTGATGGAAGAGGCGATGCGCCGCGCCGCGAAACTAGGCAAGCCCGTTATGCAGCATGCCGTCATCCCCGCCCTTCTCGGCGCGGGCGTAATGCGCGACTGCGCCGTCGCACGCAAGTTCAACTTACCCCTAATGCCGCCCGAGGCTGAAACCGAGGCCGTACGGCGCGACATCGCGCTCGTCCGCACCACTGGCTGCGCACTGCACGTGCAGCACATATCCTGCGCCGGAACGGTCGAACTCATCCGCGCCGCCAGACGCGAGGGTCTTCCCGTCACGGGCGAGGCCACGCCACACCACCTGCTCTTTTCCTGCGATGACATCCCCGCCGACGACGCCAATTGGAAGATGGCACCGCCGCTAGGCAGCCGCGAAGACGTTGCCGCAATCCGCGAAGGCGTAAAGGATGGAACTCTCGGCATCTTCGCGACAGACCACGCGCCGCACCACGCCTCAAAAAAGGCTGGAGGTTTCCGCACTTCCGCGAACGGCATCATAGGCCTTGAAACAGCCGCCGCAATTACGTGGCAAACGATGGTAGTTGAAGAGGGAATGTCGCCCCAGGACTGGATCGCCCGCTGGACGACAGGCCCCGCCGCGCTGATCGGTGAGACGCCCGACCCAGACAGCTTCACGGTAATCGACACCCAGGCGAACCGCGTTGTCGATCCGGAAACTTTCAAGTCTAAATCAAGAAACATGCCGTTCGCTGGTCTGCGCTTTGCCGCATGGCCCGCCATGACGGTCTTCAAAGGAAAGGTGGTGCAAAAATGGGAATGAACATGGAATTCTTCGACCGCATAGCGGAGTTCCTGCCCGACGTATGCTTCGAACGTCCGCCGGACGTTGCCGTAGTGCTTGGCAGCGGCTGGGCGGATGCGCTCACCGCTGACAAAACTCTCGTGCGCATACCGTATGCGGAGATCCCCGGCCTCGGCGCAGCCACGGTCGTGGGGCACACCGGAGCGTTCTGGATGTATGAACGTTCGGGACGCCGCATCGCCGCTTTCTGCGGACGCCGCCACTGGTACGAGGGCGTTGGCTGGGAGGCCGTTGTGTTCCCGGTGGAGATGCTCCGGCGCATGGGCGGACAGCGTCTGCTTCTCACCAACGCAGCGGGAGGGATCAACCCCGCGCTTCGCCCCGGCGACTTCGTGATCCTCAAAGACCACATCAACACCGTTGGAATCAATCCCATGATCGGCCCCGTGGTTGACGGCTGGGGTCCGCGCTTCCCGGACATGACCGAGGTTTACACGAAACACCTGCGCGACGTACTGCACGGCGCAGCGAACAAGCGTGGTCTGCGCGTGATGGAGGGCATCTACGCCTTCACGTCCGGCCCTGTGTTCGAAACGCCTGCGGAAATACGCGCCTACTCCCACATAGGCGCGGACGTTGTCGGCATGAGCACAGTGCCTGAATCGGTCTTCGCTCACGCATGCGGCATTCAAGTGGCGGGACTCTCGCTCGTCTCCAACCTCGCAGCCGGCATATCCCCGCGCCCGCTATGCCACGAGGAAGTGCTTGCCGCCACAAGCGGCGCGCAGTCCGTCATGGCGGGTCTCATCGAGGACTTCATCACTTCGTGCTAGACGGCTCCGCCTCCGAATCCGCCCCGTCCAGAATCGCAATGAACTTTTCCGGCGGCGGAATCGGATGGAACGTTGTGGTCGAGACGAAGCAGTGGCGGGTGAAGCCGTCCACCAGCAGTTCGCCGTTCACGCGCACCTCGCAGGCGATTTCCAGCCTTACGCCCTTGTGCGCACGGCACCACGCTGTAACCTCAAGGAGGTCGTCGTATCGTGCTGGACGACGGTAGTTGACTTCCGCATGGGTCACAGGCAACGCCCACCCTTCCGCCTCGCACTGCTTGTACGTGTAGCCGCATTCGCGCATCAGCTCGTTGCGCGCCCGCTCGAAGATGGTAAGGTAGTTGCCGTAATAGACCACGCCCATCTGGTCGGTGTCCGCATACGGCACTCTGTACTGTAAAGTCGTTTTACGCATAGCGAACAATAGTATATCAAAAATCAGCGGGCACCGCTCCACCATGGCGGACTCGCGGAGGTCCTTTCTCCAATCCCTATTTCACATTCCCCGTCGTCTGCGGTGCACCGGAAATCAGCGAGCCCTTGTTGTAGTTCTGCGGCGGCTGTGGTTTGCCAGTACCTACGCCCTTCTTCATGAGCGCCTTGAGGTCGTCGAGGTGGGATTCGTACACGCCGCGCGGCAGGCACCCGTGGTCCTTGCAGACGCGTGCGGCCATGCCCACGACCTCGCCCATCATGCCCGTGGTGCGCATCACACGCGTCGTGCCGAGCGCCACATGCGTCACAGAGATGTTGCGCCCGGCCATGAAGAGGTTCGAGACGTTTCGCGAATAGAGACAACGGTACGGGATCGGGTAGGCGTAGTGCTTATTGTGCGTGCAGATGGAACGGAACGGCTCGCCGTCGTAGTGCTTCGTGTTGCGCGGCATCGGGTAGTGGAGGTCGATCGCCCACGTGGTGCAACACGTGCCGTCAGGGTACGGCACGAAGTCGAATATGTCCTGCTGTTTTAGGATGTGGTCTCCCATGAGGCGGCGGCTCTCGCGCTTGCCCGCCACGTATGCCACCCACGCAAACTCTCGGTTCGCGTACTTCGCACGCTTCGCGGACTTGTTCTTCAAGAAGGACCAGTTCGAGTACACTACGAGCATTCCGTAGTCGCGGATGCGCTCGAACTCGTTGATCTGGTCGCGCATCATTCCCGTCTCCCAGTCCCAGTCGCCGCGCAGGCCGTGCTCGCAGTTCTGCTCGTTGAACGCGATCATCCACGGCTCTGCAGGAAATGCAACGCTCTTTCCCGCGTCCTTCGTGTACCACTGCACCGACGCGCCCATCGTCATCTTGTCTGCCTTCTCTGGAGCCATGTCCTCGCCCGTCTCGGCCTTAGACTCGCGTCCCATGCGGAAATCCGCCCCGGCGAGGAATCCGACGTTCGCATCGCCGGTGCAGTCAGCGAAAAGTGGAGCATCAAACACCGTGAGCGCGCCAGTCACCACATCCCGCCCGGTTACGGAGGCGATGCGGTCGCCGTCTTTCTTCGCCGCGACGATCCTCGTGTTGAGGAAGAGGCTGATGTTCTTCTCGGCAGACACCGCGTCAAGCTTGCGCTGATCCTCGTAGCGTTCGGCCGACTGTGCGTTGCCGCCCTTCGCGGGACCGATCTCCGCCACCACGTCACCGAGACGCGGATACGGGCCGAGATTCATAGTCCCGCCGAGATGCACGCGCACCTCGCTAGAGTTCGCTCCGCCGAGCATCGGGCGGTCCTGCACGAGTGCCACCTTCAATCCCAAACGCGCCGCCGAGATCGCCGCACACGTCCCCGCAATGCCGCCGCCGCACACAACGAAGTCAGCCTTCACTGTGCGCGACGGAGCGGGCGCGTCAGGTCGTGACGGTGCTTCTCCAGCCGTGAGGCACACGGCGTCGCAGCGTCCGTCGAAGCCCGTGAGGTCGTGGAGCGCGACCGTGACCGTGCCCTTCTCCAGCCTCACCTCGCCGGCCTTCTGCCACAGCCAACCGCCCGCACCGCGTCCGAGAACGCTCGGCAGTTCCTTTCCGTTCACCTTGACCGTGAACGTGCCTGCGGCGTGAATGCTCCATGGCGCGGTCCAGTTGCGCGTACGCGCCCACACGTGGTAGGTGCCCGCCGCCGGACACTCAAACGTGGTGACGGCATCGGCCACGGGCTTCCCCATGCCGTGCGCGAGCAGGAATGAGGATCCCATCTGGTCGATGAACTGAGAATCGACAGCCCAGCCGCCGCGCTCCTTGAACTGCTCGGCCTCAAGGCAGATCGTGCTATCCGCCGCAAGAGATGAATATGCCATCGCCATGCAGATTACCACGAACGGCGTCAGTTTTGTCTTACTCATTTTCACACTCTCCACTTTCAGCTTTATACTTTTCCTCTGCAACTTTTCTGCAGCTATCGGTTTCGTAGCCACGCATTATACCACAAAACAGTGCTAATGTGCGAAATAAAGTCGCGGAGTGTGGTTTGCAGATCAGAACGACAACTCATCGGGATGTATCTTGCCGTCCTTGGCGAGCATCTTGACGAGTGCGGAGCCGACGATGAAGCCATCCGCCACTTCGCCAATCACCTTTACTTGTTCCTTGGTGGAAATGCCGAAGCCAGCGGCGATGGGCATGTTCACGGCGTCGCGGATGGCGGCAAGGCGCTCCTTCAGCTCCGGCGGCAGCTCCGTACGTGCGCCCGTGGTGCCCTTCACGGTGATCACGTAGAGGAAGCTGTCCTCTAGACCATTCGCCGCCTCGATGGTGCGCTCAATGGACGTCGTGGGCGCGATGAGCGGCACGAATGTGAGGCCGTGCGGACGCAGCACATCGAGCAGTTCGTCGCGTTCCTCAAGGGGGAGGTCCACGGAGAGGACGGCGTCCACGCCGGCCGCTTCCGCATCGGCGGCGAACTTCTCGAGTCCGTAGCTGTAGATTACGTTGTAGTAGCTGAACACCACAAGCGGCGCGTCGGGGTGTTTCGCGCGGAGACGCCCCGCGAGCGCGAGGATGTCCGCGAGCGTCACGCCCTGTTCAAGCGCGGCGTAGGCGGCCGTGCGGATCACGGCGCCGTCGGCGACGGGGTCCGAGAACGGCACGCCGAGTTCGAGGATGTCCGCGCCGTTCGCGAGCAGCGTGTCGGCGGCCTCCTCGCTCGCGGCGAGGGTGGGGTAGCCCATCGTGAGGTAGGCGATAAAAGCCGGGCGGCCCGCCGCCTTTGTTTTTGCGAAAGTACTTGCAATTCGATTTTTCATTTGATGATTTCCTTTCTCTGGATTGAGGACTTCGGCCTTCTGACTTCAGACGTCTGAAGTCCGAAGTCTGGCGTCCTTGAATCTCATGACGTTGTCCATGTCCTTGTCGCCGCGGCCGGAGAGGTTGACGAGCAGGATCGCTTCCTTCGGGAGCTTCGGCGCGCGCTTGATGGCCTCGGCGAGGGCGTGGCTCGACTCAAGCGCGGGGATGCCTCGTCGTCGTTGATCGGCACGTACTCGGCGCGGCCGGTGTCCGCGAGGTACGCGTGCTCGGGTCCCACGCCGGGGTAGTCGAGGCCGGCGGAGACGGAATACGTGTCGAGGATCTGTCCGCTGTCGGTCTGGAGCAGGTAGGTCTTCGACCCGTGCAGCACGCCCACGCGCCCGCCGCAGATCGACGCGGCGTGCTCGCCCGTGGCGATGCCCTTCCCGCCCGCCTCCACGCCCACGAGCTTCACGCCCGGGTCGTCGATGAAGCCGGCGAAGAGTCCCATCGCGTTCGACCCGCCGCCCACGCAGGCGATCGCCTGGTCGGGAAGCTTGCCGTACTTCTCGAGCATCTGCCGCCGCGCCTCCACACCGATCACGCTCTGGAAGTCGCGCACCATCGTGGGATACGGATGCGGACCCGCCACCGTGCCGATCACGTAGAACGTGTCGTCGCAGTTCGTGATCCAGTCGCGGATCGCCTCGTTCATCGCGTCCTTCAGCGTGGCGCTGCCCTCCTCGATGGGATG
>CACZDG010000039.1 GCA_902779865.1 uncultured bacterium | reverse complement strand
GGGCGGCGTTTCCGCGCCCAAAAGAGGTCCCGCCAAGTTTTTGGTGGGACTTTTTCCGTCGGAAAAAGCTTCCCCAAAATTTTGGTGGGACTTCCGCCGTCGGAAAAAGCTTCCCCCAAATTTTGGTGGGACTTCCGCCGTCGGAAAAAGTCTCACCAAAATTTTGGTGGGACTTCCGCCGCCGGAAATAATCCCACCAAAACTTGTGTAGCGGCTGTTCTGGAGGCGGAGTTTCCGCCGGTGTGGTGGGCGGCTCGCGGGGACGGCTCGCCCCACCATCTACATGTTCTGCACGGTTAAAAACGAAAGCGAAAGCGAAATCTTAAGCAAAGATAGTGGGACGGGCCGCCCGGTGGTCGGCCCCTACCGGCGGTAGGGCGCGATCACCGAGCGCGCCGAACTTGCGGGTGGGCCGCCCGGTGGTCGGCCCCTACCGGCGGTAGGGCGCGATCACCGAGCGCGCCGACGACGCGCATGACTTCCGCTTCCGACGTGACGCCGGCTTCGACCTTGGCCCGGGCGTCGTCGGCCATGGACGTCGATAGTCCCGATTCAGGGGCGTACAGTTCAAACAACCCTATCCTCCCGCGGTAGCCGCGTCCGCCGCAGGCCGGGCATCCTTTCGCCTCCCATCCGCGTGCGCCCTTGACTCGGCATTCAGGACAGAGCCGGCGCACGAGCCTCTGGGCTACGGCCAACCTCAACGTGGCCGGCACAAGGTTCGGGTCAAGTCCCATGTCAACAAGGCGCGTGACTGTTGACTTGGCGTCGTTCGTGTGGAGCGTGGAGAGTACGAGATGTCCTGTGAGCGCGGCCTTTACCGCCGCGTCGAGCGAGTCCGCGTCGCGTATCTCGCCGATCATCACCACGTCTGGATCGTGTCGCAGCAGCGACTTTAGCGCTTTCGAGAAGTTCACCTTGTCGGCGGAATCCACTTCCGCCTGCGCCACGCCGGGTATCTCGTATTCGATCGGGTCTTCGACGGTGATGATGTTGAGCGGAGTTCCCTTCAGCAGTTCCTGGATTGCCGCGTAAAGGGTGGTCGTCTTGCCGCTCCCCGTGGGGCCGGTCAGCAGCACGAGGCCGTGTGGACGGCGCAGGACTCCGTCGAATGCGGCGCGGTCCGCGTCGCTCATGCCGAGGTCGTCGATGCCGAGGCGCTGTCCGCCAGTTTCAAGTAGCCGCAGCGTCACGCGCTCGCCGTAGCGCACGGGGAGCGTGGCCATGCGCACGTCCAGCGGCTGTGCGCCGAACGCGCCCGCGCCGCCCATGCGCCATGTGAAGCCGCCGTCCTGAGGGGCGCGTCGTTCGGCGATGTCAAGCGACGCAAGCACCTTGAGGCGGCTCGTGACCGCGCCTTGCATGGCGGCGGGTATTCGCAGGACGTCCTCCAGCATTCCGTCGATGCGGAAGCGGACGCGCGCCGAATCCGCCGCCGGGTCGATGTGTACGTCCGAGGCGTGCAGCAGAAGCCCGGCGCGGAGGATGCGGTCAACCAGCTGCACGCTGTCGGTGAGCGATTCCGCACGGGCAAGGAGTTCGCTGGCGTTCAGCATAGACGCATCCTCCTCTTCAGGACGTCGGGGTTTTTCGAAAGCGCGAGAGCCGTCCGTTCGTCAATCAGCCGTGCCGTGAGAAGTTGGGCGAGCGACTGGTCGAGCGCGCGCATCCCGACATTCCCTCCCGTCTCGATTATGGAGTATATCTGCGCGGTGCGTCCGGTGGCGATGAGGTTCGCGCAGGCGGGCGTGTTGACGAGCAGTTCGCACGCGGGGCGGCGTTTCCCGTCCGGCGACGGCAGGAGGTGCTGCGCGAAGATTCCGCGCAGTGCCAGCGCGAGCTGGTGGCGGGCGCTGTTCTGTTCGTCGGCGGGGAACACCGACGTGAGCCGTTCGATTGCGCCGGCGCAGTCGCCCGCGTGGAGCGTGGTGAACACGAGGTGCCCCGTTTCGGCGGCGCGGAGCGCGGTGCGGACCGTTGCGAGGTCGCGCACCTCTCCCACGAGGATCACGTCGGGATCCTGACGCAGCGCCTCCACGAGCGCGTCGTTGAAACTGCGCGTGTCGCGGCCGACCTGCCGCTGGTTGACGATGCACCGGTCGGGTTTGTGCATGAACTCGATCGGGTCCTCGATGGTCACGACGTGTCCGTCGCGCGTGTGGTTGATGCGGTCTATCATCGTGGCGAGCGTCGTTGACTTGCCGCTTCCGGTAGGGCCGGTTACGACCACTAGGCCGTCGGGTTCGTCGCAGAACTCGGCGAGACGTGGCGGAAGTCCAAGTTCTCGGAAATCGCGCAGCTTCGCGTCCAGCCGCCGCAGCGCGATCGCGTGGCGGTCGCATTCGCGGTAGATGTTGAAGCGGTAGCGCGCGCCTGACGGCGCGGTGAGCGCACCGTCGATCGCGCCGTCCCTGATCAGCGTGAGGCGTATCCTCTCCGTGCCGTCGGGACTTCCAATCGGCAGCGTGAACAGCCCCATCTCCATCGCGAGCGCGTCAACGGTCTTGCCGTCGAACGGACGGAAGTCGCCCTTTGCCAAGAGCGCGCCGCGGATGCGGAAACGCGGCGCAAGGCCAACGGTGAGGTGCAGGTCGCTCGCCTCGAATTCCTCGCACATCGCGAGCAGGTTTTCCAGAAGGGGACTCATGATCATAACCATATCTCCAGTGTCCAGCGGTTGCGTCCAGACGCGCGCATCAGCACGCGGTCCGGGATTGCGGCCATTTTCCTGTCGTCAATCGACTTCAGCGCCTTCACGACGTCCGGGTAGCGGCCATCGACCGTATATGCGCGGTGGACGGGGACGTTTCGAAGGCCCGTCGCCTTCAAGAGTTCCCCGCCCCTCGCCGTGCGCGGTCCAGATGAACTCGCGCCGTCTTTGGACTCCGTGCTGCCAACGACAGTCAGCCCCGCCTCGCGGAGAAGCTGGAGCACCTGCCGTTCGCGTTCCGCCGCCGATGCCTGCGCGTCAGCGTTTACCTTTGTCTGCGGCGGGGGGATCTTCTTTTCGGCTTCCAGTTCGGCGTTGGCCTCGGCGAGTTCGCGTTCGGCCCGGCGCTTTTCCATCGGGAAGTCCTCGACTGCGACCAGTTGCGCATGGCTGGTTTCAAGTTCGGCGAGACGCCGGCCTGCGGACGCTCGCCATCCGTACCAGTATGCGGCGATTACGGCCACGGGAACTACGACCGCAAGAAACAGCTTGTCTTTTGTCCGTATCTCAGTCATGCGTGATCTCGCATTTGAATTCAGCCGTCTGTCCCGGCGTCCGCACCGTGATGGGGCCGGTGGAAAGACGCCAACCGCGTTTCGCCGCCGCGTCCGTCAACGCCACAAGCGTGTCCGCCGCCGCCGCAGTCGTCACCGCCACGCCGGTGAGCCGCAGCGTGAACGCTTCGCCGTCGAGCGAGGACAGCACCGCCCTGTCGCCGCAGGCATTGGCAATCGCCTCAAGGACGTCTGCATACGCACACCGTGCCTTGGCCGCATCGTCCTGCGCACGCGCCGCCGCCTCGCGCCGCTCGCGGACGGCCCTCGCTTCGGCTCGCGCCGCCTTGGCTGGGTTGCGGACGGCGTCGAGCGCCGCTTGCAGCCGCGCCTGTTCGGCGACGTTCCTTTTCAGTTCGTTTAGATGCGTGTACGTGCGGACGAAATCTACGCCGGCGACGACCAGCGCGGTGATGCCGACGACGATGATTGGAATTAGATACCGTCCGCCTCCCTTGTCGGCGCGGCTCTTCCTGCGGCGCACCGCCACGTCGAACACCCGCACAGCCGGATCGGAATCGACAACGGGCGTGTAGGCAAGTTCCGCCTCGGCTGCTGGAATCCCGGAGAACGGTTCGACTTCGTAGGCGAGCGCGGCGGACAGTTCGTCGGGACGCAGCCCCGCCACCTGCACGGCCGCCATCCGCACCTGTTGGCGGAAGGCGGATTCGTCGTCCATCACGGATAATGTCTTTTTGCGTGTCATGGCTGGTCGAGGGAAATCAGGTTGTCGCCGGGCTTGACGTCGATTACGCGCACGGCGTTGTTGAAGAAGAGAATGCGGCGGCCAGGCGTAAGGCCGTTGAACACCGCTGGCTTGGTGGCGGAGACGCTTTCGACGGCGCCGGTGATGAGTCCGTCTGCCGGGCCGTACCAGCGGACTTCGCCGCTTGCCGAAGAGGTTGTCACGATGAGGCGATTCGTCTCGCCTCTTTCGGGGATGAGCGAAATGCGGCGTTCGCCGCTTGCCTGGGCTTTGGGGCCGAAGTGAGATACAGCAGTGACGAAACCGTTCGTGGCTGTCAGGCGTTGCAGCCCCGCCTCGTCCTCCGCCTCGATGGGATTTCCCCATGGATCGAACAGACGCGTCTTGCCGAACGGCAGGCGAAGGTAGGGCCCGCGCCAGCCGGTGGGGACATAGACGGCGTCGTTGGCGAGCGAGGCAAGCCCGGGGACGAGGTTCTCGGCTGTCGCCTGCCGTACTGCGTATGGCTTCGCGTTTGGCGGCATCAGCCAAAGTTCGCTCAAGGTGGAATTGGTGATTACCGCATGACCGAAAGCGTCAGTGCGCACGTCGTCCGCAAGACGCGGAAGGCGGCCCATGTCCGCGAGAAAACCAGTCGCCTCTTCACCGACGTTGCGCGAATAGACGCTTGCGCGAATCGCCTCCAGTTGCCTGTCCGCGACCTTTGCGAGCTTGCCATCGCGCAGATGGGAAAGCTCGCGCACCGCCAGATGCGTAAGCACGGCTATGACGGCAAGGACCACCACCAGCTCGACGAGCGTGAAACCGAGCTTCTTCATTCGCGTTCCTCCCCCTCGTCTATGTCGTTGCGCACGAGAAACAGCACGATGTCGTCGCCGCGCGCGGAACGGTCGTTGCCGTCGATGAGGCCGGCTTGACGGCAAAGGCGGCGTTTGCGTTCGTTCCAGCTGGTGGCCCACCAGTTCGTAGTGGTGTTTGAGGCGAAACACGGCGTGTCGAGGCGCCCGTCTGGTCCTGCGGATACGACGCGCGCGTAACGGAAGCGCACTTCGTCCGGCAAGTTAGTGTTCGCGCCGAAGCGGTCGGGAAACGCCTGCGGCGGCGGGATCTGCAGCACGTATGGATTTCCCCACGGATCGATTATGGCCGGTTCGCCGGGGAAACCGTATATGGAACAGCCATCGACGCTGTCGAGGAAATCCTTTGGCAGACGGAGCCCGCGCACGTCAGGGAAGAACCCACGTGCCTCGAAGGTGTCGTCGTCTTTGAAACGGGTGTCTCTCGCAGAAGGGAAGTTGCCCATTGCATGGCGCACGTATGGGCCGTGCCAACCGCGTTCGCTTTCGGGATTCCAGCGGATGAACGTCTCGGCAGGGGCGCAGCCGTCGTGCCTGATGCCGTCGTCCACACGAAAACCGCCCAGCCAGTCGCGACCATCGACCGATCCGTAGAGGTTCGTCGATATCAGGAGGTTTGCCATGCGGATGAGCGCGGGCGAGAAACCGGGTATGCCACGCATGTCGCGCAGATATCCGGTTGCTGGGTCGGTAAACGCGTGGGACAGGGTCTTGAGGTCGCTTTCGACTGCGGCGACCTTTGCCGAAAGCGAGATACGCGGCATTTGCGAAACAGCTAAAGTGGCGATTATTGCGATAATCGCCACTACAAGCATAAGTTCCACAAGCGTGAAACCTGCAGTACCCGTTCTGCCGCCATGTTTCATCTCAATCGATGAAACGCCGCCCGGTCCCCTGCGGTTCAATTGCTACTGCTAATCGTCACTTGATTAGATCCGTCCAGTCGTAGTGACGGTAGGCACCGTGAACGACGTCCGCGAAGCGGGTGTAGAGGTTTTCGTCGTCGATCATCTGCTTCCAGGACCAAGTCGGCTTCACCATCTTCAGCTCCGCAAAGCGGCCATCGCCGACGAAGCGCGCGTGTGCGGCGGGAATGCAGGCGCGGCCGGTCGCCTCGATGTCGAACGGCTCGGTGGTGCCAAGAATCTTCTTCGCGGCGTCGGCGGCGGAGAGCATGTCCTCGGCGCGGTGCGCCACCATGTTCTCGCCGAGGTGGTAGTACTTCATCGTAACCATCTCGTCCATGGTGGGGCAGCCGTAGTACTTCGTGGACGACGCGCCGCCCTCGCCGCGGTGGTGGCGGAAATAGCGCCCGGTGAGTCCCCAGCCACGCGCCTCGAGAATCACTGCGGCGCGTCCTTCGCGGAGAATCTCCTCAACGCGCGCCGCGTGCACCACGGAGTCGAGATCCTCCGAGACGATCATCACGGGATGGAGTCCGGCCTTGGGCGCGTTTGGACGGAACGTGAACATCTGGAGCGCGATGCCGTCGTCCGTGAGGAGCGTGACCGTGGAGGATTTTCCGTTCGCAAGCTCCTGGTCCAGCCGGTCGTAAGCCTCGGCGTGGAAGCCGGTCTTGCGGATGCCGGTCGCCGCACGCACCATGTCTGGTGTGGCGGGCTTGCGTTCGCCTTCGAGCTTACGCGCCTCTTCGCGGATGAGGTCATAGACTGTCCGCTCGCCCGGCAAATCCAGGACGTTGCCCGTGGGCGTGACGAGGTTCTTCTGGTCGCGGGCAAGGCCGACGTCAACCTTCGGGTCCTTGAGATTGAAGCCGAGGTTGTATTTCTGGAACGCGACGCAGTCGTAGCCTTTCCACACGTCCTCGCCCTTGAGGTGTTTGCGGAACCACAGGAACTCGGCCTGCTTGGAGCTCTCCGCCCAGAGGTGCGGGCCGGAGGTGTCAATGAGCTGGAAGCAGTCGCCGCGTCCGAGCGACTTGAACGCCTTCGCAGCGTATTCGGCGGTCTCGTACACGCCAATGAACGGGAAGAAGTCGGCGTGCGTGGCGAGGTGGAGCGCGGCGCAGCGGTCGGCGGCGAGCATGAAGAGCGCGAGGTGGTTCATGCCGTATTTGAGCTGTCCGTAGAACTGTTGCTCGGCGTCGCTCGCGCCGAGGTCCCAGTTCGTGCCGCGGATCGAGGCGATGAAACCGGAGGGCGCGGCCGCGGCGATGCGCTTGTCCATCGCCATGATGTAGCTCGAATCCGTGCCGCCGCCGGAGTGTCCGGTCACGGCGAGGCGTTTTGCATCCACGTCGGGCCGGGCGCACAGCACGTCGAGCGCGCGGATGCCGTCCCAGATGCGGAACTGCGCCGTGTTCCAGCCAATGAGCGCGGCGCGGTGTCCGGTGCGGTTGTGTCCGTGGCAGACCATCGGCTTGCGGTTCTTGCGGTTCTGCGGACGCTCCCCCTGGTCGATTGGGTCGTACACCATCACGATGAAGCCGAGTTTCGCGCCGATCGCGCCCGGGCGCTGGTAGTCTTCGGACATTTTCCCGTTGTAGGTGTGTCCGCACGGCACGAGCACGGCGGGGTACGGTGCCTTGAAGCGGGGATCCGTCGGCACGAACAGCGTGGCGGTGACGTGGTGTCCGGGACGCGACTGGAAGAGGGTCTTCTCGATGCGGTAGCCGTCGCGTTGGATGACGCCGGTCGTCTTCACGTCAAGGTCGCAGCGCTCCGGGAAGCCGCCGATGGAGTCGAGCCACGCCTGGCGCACGCGTTCCTGGCGCGCCTTGAACGCGGCGGGGTCCTTGGCCGCCTCCACCCACGCCGCGTCGATTGCGCGGTCGGCGGCGATGATGCCGTTCATCGCGCGGTCGTTCACTTCCGTGTATGGGTACTTCCCCTGCACGACGCGCATCTTTGCGATGGCGTCGTGGACGCTTACCGGTTTTCCTGCGCAGACGAGCGAGGCGGCAATGGCTGCGCCCGCGAATGTATATTTCATCTTCATTTGTTGACTCCTGGTCGGTAGAACATTACTACGGATTTCGTTGTGCGGCGGAGGATGTCCTCGAGCCGCATATAGTCGCTGCCGCGTGTGCCGCGGTCTTTCCCGCCAGGGAACACCACGTGAAATGACTCTTCGTCGTATAGGCCGTCGATGATCGCGATGTCGAGTGGCCAGCGTTCGGACACTTCGTCGCTTATGGGGAGGTTTTCGCGCACGACGAGGACGGGCTGCGACTTCAGTATCCAGCGGCGGATTTCCGGGGCGAAGCGTTTGATGTCCTCCGGCTCCTTGCACACGAAGAATGTCGTCTCAGGTGTCTTCACCCCGAGAGCGGCGGCGCATTTCCTCACCCACGGGGCGAGGTCGCCGAACGGTCCGGGCTTTGCGGAGGAGGATGTACGCGGAGTTCTTTTTTTCTTTCCGGTCTCCTCCTTCGCCATTATGAAGTCGCTCTGCGCAAGGCCCGCCTCGGACAGCAGGTGTTTGACGGCGCGGTACAGCTTCTCCGTCTCGGCCATGCGGAACTTCGGGCGCGATTCGGATGGGTTGGAGTGGACCAATGTCAGGTCGAGCGCATCGCCGCTTTTCACTTTCGTCTTTGCTTTCGTCAGAGGTCCCGGCATCTCACGGTAGTAGTTAGCAAGTGCCATGAACGCGAATATCGGGTTGGCCGAGTTGACGATGTTGTCGCGGTTCGTGCCGAAGTGCCACTTCTGGAAATACCAGTTCGAGAGAAGGTGGTCGGAAGGACCGAAAAGCGTGGCGGTGAACGAGCGCCCGGGTTCGTCCGGCGGCAGGATCATTCCCTTCTGGTTGCGGCTGTAGCGGATGCCGTTCGCGTTACGGGCGTAGGCGCGGACGTAGTACATTGCTCCGGGCTTGAGGTCGATGATGCGCGCGTCGTATCTGTCGCGATGGTGGAGAGGGAAGAGTATCCCCGTCTTCTCCGTGGGGTCTTTCTTGAGTCCGTAGCAGAAACCGTATTCGGTCAGCAGCGGTTCGCCGCGGTAGCGCACGTTCATCGAGGCCCTGAAGGAAGTTGGAAGCGGGTCAGAGAGATCGACCATCTCCGTCTGCGGCAGAAGGGAGAAGTCGAGTTCCTGCCGCGTCAGCGTGACTGGCGGGAAGTCGAGCTTGAACGTGCAGGTGCCGCTGTCGCTGATGCGGATGTCAGTGATCGCGATGCCTGCGGGGAGGAGGTTGGGAAGTATCGCGGCGGGGTCGCTCTTGTCGTCGAAGGTGTCGCCGGGATTGAGGTAGGTCGAGCCTTCGCCGACGGCCTTGTGGTCGGGGTCGTTGGAACGGTAGGTGTAGCAGAGGTCAGGCGGCCCCATCATCGGGGACGTCATCGTGACGTTGATGGCATGGACGAGAAGCCCTTCCGCAGATGGATTGCCCACGAGGGCGTTGTCGTTGTGGCAGTATTCTATGCAGAGGATGTAATTCGGATGTGCAGAAGGCACTAGCAGACCCAGCGGCGGCAATCCCTCGTTCTCCTTGAACGGGAACTTCGCGGAGCGCGGAGCGAGGGTGTATTCGCCGGGCTTCGTGATTTTCGGATACGCCTCGGCCGGCACGTACGCGTTGTAGATGAAGCGGCAGTACGCCGGACCCGTGGGGCCGTATGACCACGGCAGCGACGGGGAACCAGGTACGCCGTCGTGTTCCTCGGACGCATGGTAGAAGTCGGGTGCGCCGAGGAGGTGGCCGATCTCATGCACGAGCGCGCCGCCTGGATACGTCACCTGCGGGAGCGAGTTTGGCCACAGCGGATCGCGCCAGGGGACTTTCGGCTTGTATTTCTTGAGTTTGTCCTCCGCTCCCTTCGCAAGGCTTTCCGGCGACGGCTTGGGCGGGTACAGCGGGCGCACCACTTTCTCAAGCACGTCGGAGTCGTTGTTCAGCCTGTTGCAGTAAACGTAGCACGTGTAGTCGCCTTTCTTCTTCATCCCGCCCTTGGACTGCACGAAGCGAAGCGCGTCCTCGCGGAGCTTCGCGGCGCGGGCACCGCCGTCGCCTTTGAAGCCGATGAGGTTTGTGAAAGTGTCGTGCCGGCAATAATAGCCGGACGGGTGAGGCGCCATGTAGATCGCGGGGTACGCCGCGAGTACCGGCCACGCGATGCCCTGCGAGTATTCCTTGTAGTAGTCGGCGATGGTGTAGGAACCCTTGTACGACGTGAGGGCCGCACGGACTGCTTCCGCCGATTCGGGCATCATGCAGTCTGGGAACGCTATTATCACCAGGTCGATCTGGAACTCCCCGCGCTTCACGGGGACCGTGCGCACGGGGGCGAAGTCCTTTGCGGTGGTGCGCCGGCTCGACGGTTGGCCGCGTTCATGCGGCGCAACGTGCGAATCCGCCGCGTCCTTTGCGGCTTTGGGCTTCTTTGCCGGCACGGCGCAGAGTTGCGTGGCTGCGAGGACGGCAACGAGGCCGAATATGGAGAGAGCGCGAAAACACATGTCAAGAAGTATATCCAAGATTGCCCGTTTTTGTCAACCTTGTAAAATCGGTTTGGAATTGGTATAATGCGGGCACGGAAAGAAAAGCGAGGATTGGTTAGATGGCGAAAGACTTTGAAAACGCCGGAAACGGCTTGTCGGAAGGACGTCTGCTGGGCGTATGCCTTGTTGCGGCCATGGGTGGTCTGCTCTTCGGGTACGACTGGGTCGTGATTGGCGGCGCGAAGCCGTTTTACGAACCCTACCTCGGACTTGACGACCCGGCAAAGGCGTGGGAGGCTGGGTTCGCGATGGGGTCTGCGGTGCTTGGGTGCATCGGCGGCGCGATCGGCCTCGGATGGCTACCGGACCGTTTCGGGCGCAAGCCGTCGCTCATCCTCTCCGCCGTGCTGTTCACGGTGAGCGCGCTCTGGACCGCGTTCGCCACGGGATATGCGTCGTTCGTCGCCGCGCGCATACTTGGCGGCGTCGGAATCGGACTCGCCTCGAACGTCTCGCCGGTCTATATCGCCGAGGTTTCGCCGCCAGAGAGCAGAGGACGCCTTGTTTCGCTGAACCAGCTTACGATAGTGCTGGGGATCATCTTCGCGCAGCTAGCCAACTACGCGACGTTCCGGCTTGCGCCCGCCGATATTTCATGGCGCGTCATGTTCGGCGCGGAGGCCGTGCCGGCTGCGCTGTTCCTCGTGCTTGCGCTTTTCATCCCGGAGAGCCCGAGGTGGGGGATGAAAGGACAGCAAGCGTACGACAGCAAGGCGGGAATGCTTGCCGTTGTACGCCTGCTGTTTGAACGGCGAACCTTGGCCATCCTAGCGCTGGGCGCGTTCCTTGCGGCGTTCCAGCAGTGGTGCGGGATCAACGTGGTGTTCAACTACGCGGAGGAGGTGTTCAGGGCGGCCGGGTACGACGTTTCGGGCGTCATGTTCAATCAGGTGATAACCGGCGTGGTCAATTGCGTGTTCACGGTGGTGGCGATGTGTCTTGTGGACAAATGGGGCCGTCGTCCGATGATGCTGCTCGGCGCTGGCGGCCTTGCGCTCCTCTACACCATGCTCGGTGCGTGCTACTTCTTCGAGGTGAAGGGCATCGCGGTGTTGGCCGTGGTGCTGGCGGCGATAGCGTGCTACGCGATGACGCTCGCGCCGGTCACGTGGGTTGTGCTGAGCGAGATTTTCCCCGACAGGGTGCGCGGCACGGCGATGTCCGTGGCGGTGGCGGTGCTGTGGACTTCCTGTTTCGGGCTTACCCTCACCTTCAAGCCGATCAACGTCTCGCTCGGTGCGGCGGGGACGTTCTGGCTCTACGCGGCGATATGCGCGGTCGGGTTCGCGGTGGTCGCCCGGTTCCTGAAGGAGACGAAGGGCCGCGAATTGGCGTGAAGAGCTTCGGCCTTTGTGGTATAATGTCTCCATGTCTTACGGCATAATCATATTGACAATCGTCGTGTCGGTCGCCGCGCTTGCCGCGTTCGGCGCGCTCGCGTGGGCTCTGTTCAGGTCGCGCATCGCCCTGGCGGAGGCCGAGGCGCAGCGCAGGGGACAGGAGGAGATGAACCAGTCGCTTGCGCGCGAGCTGGAGGCGCAGCGCAACGCGCTCCGCTCCGAGTTCGCGAAGATGGCGGCAGACCTCCTTGGCGACAAGCAGGGCGCTCTCTCCAAGGCGAACGAGGAATCGCTGCGGACGCTTTTCGGCGGACTTAGGGAGCGGCTAGACAAGTATGAGCGCGAGGTGGAGGCGTCGGCCCGCAGCAACAGGGAGATGGGCGTGGAGATGCGCACGCACGTGGATAGCCTCCAGCGGTTCGCCGCCGAGGCGAGGTCGTTCACATCCGCCCTGATCGGAGGAAACAAGATACAGGGAAACAAGGGCGAGGAAATCCTCGCGAACCTCCTTGAAAAAAGCGGGCTGCAGAAGGGCGTACACTACGACGCGCAGCTCGGCGCACGCGACGAAGGACGCCCTGACGTGAGCATCTACGACGTCCGCAACCACCACGTGATCCTCATTGACTCGAAGATGAACATCAAGGACTACATCTCGGCCTGCAACCTTCCCGACGACGCCGCGCACAAGGAGGAGAAGGCTCGGGCGCTCAAGGCGCACGTCGCCAGCATCAGGCGGCAGGTGGACAACCTCTCTTCGAAGGACTACGCAAACACGGTAACGCCGAAGGAGGGGTACACCAATCTGCCCCTCGTCGCGATGTTCTGTCCGTTCGACACCGTCCTCGAGGCCGCGCTCATCGCCGATCCGGCGCTTGTGCAGTACGCCTACGAGAAGAACATCGTGTTCGTGACGCCGCTCACGTTGTGGGGTTATCTGTGGCTCGTCTCGTGGGGATGGAAGCAGCGTGAGGTTGAGCGCCGCTACGACGAGATACAGGCGCTCGGCCGCGACGTGGTGGCTGCTGTCGATTCGATGCTGGGCGACCTTGAGGCGATGGGGGCGTCGCTCGCCAAGGCGCAGTCGTCGTACGAGAACCTCCATAAGCGCGCGACCGCAGAGAAGGGCCAGACGTCCGTGCGCCGCGTCGCCAGGAAGCTTCTCGACTACGGCATAACCCCGAAAGGCAATTTAAAGCAACTGTCCCGCCCGATAGCGGCGTCGGACTTAATAGAAACCGAAGAAGGATGATAACGACATGAAAGTGAATAAGATAGCGATTGCCGCGTTGTGCGTAGCGGCGTGTCAGGTTGCCCCCGGCGTAGGCGAGGATACCTCCGGGCGTGTTGCGTCCGCCACGCCCGTAGCGGGCGCGAAGGCACTTAAGTACAGCCCGATGATTTTCGGACACTTCATCGAGCACTTCGACACGCAGGTTTACGGCGGACTCTTCTGGCCGGGGCACAAGCTCTCGGACGAGGACGGTTTCCGCAAGGACGTAATCGAGGCCCTGCGCGAGATAAAGTGCCCCATCGTGCGTTGGCCCGGCGGGTGCTACGTCTCGGACTACCACTGGAAGGCCGGCGTGGGACCGAACCGCCAGCCGATGTGGAACAAGGCGTGGGCAGTGGAGGATCCCAACACCTTCGGCACGGACGAGTACGTGAAGTGGTGCCGCAAGGTGGGCTGCGAGCCGTACATCTGCACCAACGCCGGTACGGGCAACGAAGAGGAGATGAGCGACTGGGTGGAGTACTGCAACCTCAACAGCGGCAAGTGGGGACGCCAGCGCATCGCGAACGGCTACCCGAAGCCGCATGACGTCATCTACTGGAGCGTCGGCAACGAGAACTGGGGCGGACACGAGATTGGCGCGAAGACCGTCGAACAGTGGGGCCCGCTTGTGCGTGAGAGCGCGAAGATGATGCGCGGCGCCGACCGCCGCATCAAGCTCCTCGCCGCAGCGCTGCCGGCAGAAGGCTGGACGCTCCCGCTCCTCAAGGCGGCCGGACGCTTGCTCAACTACGTGAGCGTGCACGGATACTACGTGTGGGGCAAGGGCGACACTCCCTACCTCGCGTGCATGATGCGCACCGAACGTCCCGAGGCCGACATCCAGCGTACCATAAAGACGCTTGAGAAGGCCGGGTTCGGCGGCGGAAAGATCGCCATCGCCTTCGACGAGTGGAACTTGCGCGGCTGGTACCATCCAGGTCTCGGCAACTTCAAGCGCGGCGCGGTGATGGACTACGCGGCCCGTCGCCAGAACGACGTGGCCTCGTACTACACGATGGCGGACGCGCTCTTCTCCGCGTGCTTCCTCAACACGTGCCTCCGCCACTGCGACATCGTGAAGATGGCGAACTTCTCGCCGGTGGTGAACACGCGCGGCGCGGTGTTCGTGCATGACAAGGGCATCTTGAAGCGCACGTCCTACCACGTGTTCTGGATGTACACGCACCTCCTGGAGGCGAACTACGCTCCGCTCAAGGTTGACTGCGGAACGCTCACGGACGGCAAGGCGAGTGTGCCCGTGCTGGACGTGGTTATGACGGTCTCGGACGACGGAAAGCGTCGCGTTCTCGCCGCCGTCAACAAGTCGCCCGATAAGGCGGTAGAGTTTGATATTTCGGCACTTTCTTCGGGGAGGCCGACCTCCGTGTCGGCGACGGTTCTTGCCGGTGCGTCGCCTGACGACTACAACGACATCGGCGCGGAGAACCGCGTCGTGCCCGTGAAAACGACGTTCACGGTCAAGGACGGCAAAATCGTCCTCCCGCCGCACTCGCTCTCTTGCATTAGAATCGACTAACGAAAAAGGAGAAACAAAAATGGCGTTCATCAACGACGACTTCCTGCTGACCACGAAGGCGGCCAAGGAACTCTACCACGGCTATGCGGAGCAGATGCCGATCATCGACTACCACTGCCACCTTCCGCCGGCGGAGATCGCGGAGGACAAGCGCTGGGAGAACATCGCCCAGGTGTGGCTGGGCGGCGACCACTACAAGTGGCGCCAGATGCGTTCGAACGGTGTGGACGAGAAGTACATCACGGGCGACGCGCCGTGGGAGGAGAAGTTCAACGCGTTCGCCGCCACGATGGAACGCCTGCTCAAGAACCCGCTCTTCGACTGGTCGCACCTCGAGCTCGCGCGCTACTTCGGCGTGACGGATCGGCTGTCGTCCGCCACGGCGGCGAAGATCTGGAAGAAGTGCAACGCGAAGCTGCGCGGGAAGGATTTCTCGGCGCGCGGGCTGATGAAGAAGTCGAACGTGAAGGTGGTCTGCACCACTGACGATCCGATCGACTCCCTTGAGCACCACCTCGCCATCGCGAAGAAGCCGTTCGGCACGAAGATCCTGCCCGCATGGCGCAGCGACAAGGCGTCCAAGATTGAGGACGCGAAGGCGTGGAACGCGTGGATGGACAATCTCGCCGCCGCCGCGAAGATGCCCGTGAAGAGCTGGGACGACTTCCTCTCCGCGATGGCCGCGCGCCATGCGTTCTTCGCGAAGGCCGGCTGCGTGGTGAGCGACTACGGCATCACCGAGGTGTTCGCCGCACCCTACACCGAAGCCGATGTGCGCCGCATCTTCAAGAAGGCGCGTAGCGGCAAGGCCGTAACGCCGGAGGAGGCGCTCAAGTTCAAAAGCGCGTGGCTCTACGAGGGATTGAAGGCGGACGGCGCGGCGAACTGGACCGCGCAGCTCCATTTCGGCTGCCTCCGCAACGCGAACACGCGGATGTTCCGTCTGCTCGGACCAGACACCGGCTACGACTGCATCGGCGAGTGGAACTCCTGCGAGTCGCTCGCGCGCCTCTTCGACCGGCTCGAGCTTGAAGACGCGCTTCCGCGCACGATCCTCTACTCCCTCAACCCGAAGGACACGGAGATGCTCGCGACGCTCATGGGGTCCTTCCAGAAGGGACCCGACCGCAGCAAGATCCAGCTCGGCGCGGCGTGGTGGTTCCTCGACCAGAAGGACGGCATGAAGAAGCAGGTCGAGGCCCTTGCGGCGCTCGGCTGCCTCGGCAATTTCGTGGGCATGCTCACGGACTCGCGCTCGTTCCTCAGCTACACGCGCCACGAGTACTTCCGCCGCATCCTCTGCGCGAAGCTCGGCGAGGAGATCACGCGCGGCGAGCTGCCGAACGACATCAAGTGGATCGGCGGCCTCGTCTCCGACATTTCCTACAACAACGCGAACCGCTACTTCTTCGGCGGCAAATAGCTTCCCGTTTGTGATATACTATACGCCCATCCGAAAAGAACAGAAGAGAGAGAAATGAACAAGCTTACAGCAGATGAACTTCGCGAGACGTATTTGAGCTTCTTCGAGTCGAAGGGGCACGCGCGCATCCAGGGCGCGAGCGTGATTCCCGAGAACGACCCGACGGTGCTCTTCACCACGGCGGGCATGCACCCGCTCGTGCCGTACCTGATGGGACAGATGCCGCACCCCGCCGGCACGCGCCTCACCGACGTGCAGAAGTGCATCCGCACGGGCGACATCGACGCCGTGGGCGACTCCGCCCACCTCACGTTCTTCGAGATGCTCGGCAACTGGTCGCTCAACGACTACTTCAAGCCCGAGGCCATCGCCTGGAGCTACGAGTTCCTCACCACGAAGCTCGGCTTCGACCCGAAGGACCTATACGTCACCGTGTTCGCGGGCGAGGACGGCATTCCGCGCGACGACGAGGCAATCGCCCTCTGGAAACAGCAGGGCCTTCCCGACGACCACATCTTCCCGCTCCCGCGCGAGGACAACTGGTGGGGACCGGCCGGCACCACTGGTCCGTGCGGCCCCGATACCGAGATGTTCATCGACACTGGCAAGCCCAAGTGCGGACCCGACTGCCGTCCCGGCTGCCACTGCGGCAAATACATCGAGATCTGGAACAACGTGTTCATGCAGTACAACAAGAACGCGGAAGGGAAGTTCGAGCCGCTCGGCCGCCACAACGTCGATACCGGCATGGGCGTGGAGCGCACCGTGTGCATGCTTTCGGGGGCGGCAACGGTATTCGATACGGAGATATTCGCGCCGATCATGGCGAAGATCGACGAGTTGAGCTGGCAGGGAACGGATGCAGGAGCAAGTCCTGATGGTCGAGCTGCGCTCGACCAATCTGAGATCCTCCGCGCCCGTCGTATCGTGGCCGACCACATGCGCACTGCCACCTTCATCCTCTGCGACCCGAAGGGCGGCGTGAAGCCCGGCAACATCGGCGCGAACTACGTGCTGCGTCGCCTCATCCGTCGTGCGGTGCGCTACAGCCGCTTCCTCGGCATCGCGCCCGGTTTCACGGTGAAGCTCGCGGAAGTCATCTGCGAGAAGTACAAGCATATCTACCCCGAACTCGGCGTGAACCTCGCCTCGTGCAAGAACGACCTCGAGGCCGAGGAGAACCGCTTCAACCAGACGCTCGACAAGGGCGCGGCGATGTTCGCGAAGGTGGCCGAGCAGTTGAAGCTCCACAACCAGACGCAGATTTCCGGCAAGACCGCGTTCAAGCTTTACGACACCTTCGGCTACCCGCTCGAGATGACGCTCGAGCTCGCCAAAGAACAGGGCCTTGAGGTGGACGTGGCCGGTTTCGAAGAGGCCAACAAGAAACACCAGGAACTGAGCCGCACGACTTCCGCCGGATCGTTCAAGGCGGGCTTGCAGGACAACTCCGTTGTCGTGACGCGCATGCACACGGCGACGCACCTCCTTCACGCCGCGCTCCACAAGGTGCTTGGCCCGACCGCGAACCAGAAGGGCTCCAACATCACGCCCGAGCGCCTGCGTTTCGACTTCACGTGGCCGGAGAAGATGACGGACGAGCAGATCAAGCAGGTCGAGGACCTCGTCAACCAGTGGATCCAGCAGGGCATCGCCGTCTCGAAGAAGGTCACGACCGTCGAGGAGGCCAAGAATGAGGGCGCGATGGCGCTCTTTGGTTCGAAGTACGGCGACCAGGTGACGCTCTACACGATCGGCGACGTCTCGAAGGAAATCTGCTGCGGTCCGCACGTGGAGAACACGAGCGAGCTCGGCAGCTTCAAGATTACGAAGGAGCAGTCCTCCTCCGCCGGCGTCCGCCGCATCAAGGCCGTGATCGGCAACATGACCGCCTAGCGATCCCTTGTCACTTCCATAATCTCAGAATCGCCCTGCCAATATAAACCTCAAATCGTTCTGTTTTTTTGATGTTTCCTAACACTAAATTCAGAGTGACGTGAAAGGAACATAAAATGCATAAGTTCGGGAGAATGAATAAGGCCATGGCAGCGTCTTGCTGTTGTGCGATTGCTGTCTTGACGGCGGCGCAGAGCGCGTTCGTGTGCCAGTACGACGGCATGAACGAGACCAACCGCGTGGCGGTGAAGTCGGTGAAGGTGTCCGGCGCGAATCGCACGCTCACGTGGACAGCGGACCGCGACTACCCGCAGTGCGGCGTGGGGAGCTGCTCGGCGACCTCTCGATCGACGTGGCGCTCCATCCCAACGATACCGGCTACCAGCGCATGGCAGACGAGATCTTCAAGGCTTTTTATAAGATCATCCCCAAGCAACAATAACGCAAATGAGAAAAATCTTGACCGCCGCCGCGATTGCGTTCGCGGCAACCGTAGGCGCCGCGGGGTTGCCTGAAGGCGAGTTCCGCAATCCGTCCGCGGCGAACCGGCCCGAGACGTATGTCTTTTTAATCGGCGGTAACGTCGCGAAGCCCGGCATCACCGCCGACTTCGAGGCGATCAAGGACGCCGGCATCGCTGGCATTCTCCTCTTCCACGGACAACTGGGCAACCCCTGGCCGGGTGTTTCGCCGCAGATCAAGTGTCTGAGCAAGTCATGGGACGGGCTCATGCGCTTCGTAGCCGACGAGTGTCGGAGACTCGGGCTCTCGCTCTCGATGCATAACTGTCCGGGCTGGGCGATGAGCGGCGGTCCCTGGATCAAGCCGGAAAACGCCATGCGCCACCTCATCTGGTCGCGCATCGACGTCGAGGGCGGGAAGCGCGTCGAGGTGAAACTTCCGACGCTCGCGCCGTCCGCCCCCGATCCGAGGGACTACCGCGACATTGCCGTGCTCGCGTTCCCCGCGACGGCGGGGGAGTGGGTCGGCGCGCTCAAGCCCGCGAAGGTCACAAGCAACGTCAAGGCGGACTGGAACGCCTGGCGCGCGAAGGGGACGGCCGTCCAAATCCAGGGCGGCGTGACGGCCATGATCACGTTCGACTTCGCGGAGCCCGTCACGATCCGCACGGTGGAGCTGCCGTCGGTCAACAGCCTCGGACACGGCTTCTGCTATGAACCCGATATGACCGTCGTATGCGAGGCGAACGGCAAGACGCTCTTCACACGCGAGATGCCACAGGCCAACTGGCAGGACGACAGGCCCGTCACCTTTTCGTGTGACGAGACGACGACGCGTCAGCTGACGGTTACGCTCAAGCCCCGCCACGCGATCAAGCTCGGCAAAATCCACCTCTTCAGCTCCGCCCGCAACGACGACTGGGAGGCGCAGGCCGGATGGACGCTCCGCAGCCTGATGCGCAACCCGCCCGCGAAGCAGAACGAGGCAGCGTGGGTCAAGTCCTCGAAGGTGAGGAACGTCACGGAGTACATGAAGCCGGATGGCACGTTCGCGTGGGACGCGCCCGCCGGAAAGTGGGCGATCGTGCGCGTGGGGCACGTCAACACGATGCGCCGAAACGCCCCTGCGCCGAAAGAGGGCACGGGATTCGAGTGCGACAAACTTTCGCCTACCGCCGCGAATATCCAGTTCGACAACTTTATCGAACGCCTTTCCGGCGCGGGCGGTGCGGTGCACGGGAAACTTGCGAACGTGCATTTGGACAGCTGGGAGTGCAAGAGCCAAACGTGGACGCCCGGCCTCGACAATATCTTCCGCGAACGTTTCGGATACGACCTTTTCACCTGGATGCCCGCGCTCTTCGGATACGTGGTTGACAGCCCCGAGGTGTCCGCGCGCTTCCTCAACGACTGGCGCGGTTTCATCGGAGACCTCATCACCGAAAACTTCTACGCGCAGATGGCGAAGCGCTGCCACGAGAACGGCATGACGATCTCCTTCGAGACGTCGTTCGGAGACGTCCTCCCCGGCGACATCATGCGCTTCTACAAGTACGCCGACACGCCCATGTGCGAATACTGGCAGCCGCGCGAGCGCAGTTTCGTCGGTTCCCACAATTTCAAGCCCGTCTATCCCTGCGTCTCCGCCGCGCACCTGTACGGCAAGAAGCGCGTGGCCGCCGAGGCGCTCACGTCCTTCCAGCTCACATGGGACGAAAAGCTCCGCGACCTCAAGTACGTCGCGAACCTCCACATGGCGCGCGGCGTCTCGCACATGGTGTTCCACACCTACACGCACAACCCGCGCACGGACTGGCTGCCGCCGGGAACCTCCTTCGGCGCGAAGATCGGAACGCCGTTCCTGCGCGGGCAGACGTGGTGGAAGTTCATGCCCGACTTCACCGCCTACTTCGCGCGTTGCCAGACGATGCTCGAGGCCGGCAAGCCCGCGAACGACGTCCTCTGGTACCTCGGCGACGAGTGGGACCAC
Source organism: uncultured bacterium (assembly GCA_902779865.1). Classification (GTDB taxonomy): domain Bacteria; phylum Verrucomicrobiota; class Kiritimatiellia; order RFP12; family UBA1067; genus RUG572. The sequence goes on along the minus strand of CACZDG010000039.1, from coordinate 4,719 downwards.
AAGCCGCACGAGGAAGCGCCGTTCCCAGCCGGCTACAAGTTCGACTACTGCAACCCCGACGCGCTTTTGTCTCGCATCTCCGTGAACGACAAGGGCGAGTGGACGACACCCGACGGCATCGTGTACCGCATCCTCTGGGTTCCCGAATCGAAGCGCATGATGCCCGAGACGATGGAGAAGATTCTCGAAGGCGCGAAGAATGGCGCCAAGGCCGCATTCGCGGCGTTGCCCGAAAGCATCTCGACGCTGCGCGGCGGCGCGGCGATGCAGATGCGCTTCGACAAGGCGCGCGCGGCAATGAAGGCGTCCAAAAACATCTACGTGGGACGGTCGCTCGAATCCGTGCTTGCCGACGTTAAGATCGCAAAGGATCTCGTTGCGGAAGGCTTGGTCTGGAACCACCGTCGCTCAGGCGATGCGGACTGGTACTTCGTTTCGCCCGCGCGGCTGAACGAGGGATTCACCGGTACTGTCGGTTTCCGTTGCGACGGCGATGTTGAAATCTGGAACCCCGAGACGGGGTTCACCGAGAAGGGACAGGTCACGTCCGTGAATGACGGCCATACGTGGGTTTCGCTCTCGCTTGCCCCGCACGAGTCGCGTTTTATGGTGTTCAGGCGCGGCGTAAAGCTCAATCCATGCGCCGTCGAGAGTACCACGAATGACGTGATGACGCTCGCCGGTCCCTGGAAGGTGTCGTTCCCAGAGGGCTGGGGTATGCCGGGTGAAATGAAGATTGACGAGCTGAAGCCGTGGAAGGAACTTGGCACGACGCCGGAGGCGAAGGCGTTTTCGGGAACGGCCGACTACACGATTGACTTCACGTTGGACAAGGTTGACGCGGATACCGTCGTGCTGCTTGACCTCGGGCGCGTGGAGTCCCTTGCGAAGGTGGAGGTGAACGGCAAGGACGTCGGCAACGTCTGGAGCCAGCCATACCGTATCCCGCTGACGGACGCGGTGAAGGCCGGCAAGAATACGCTGAAGGTGTCCGTGACCGACACGTGGTACAACCGGCTCGTGTTCGACGCGGGACAGCCAGAGGAGAAGCGCCGCACGTGGACGATTGCGGGTCCGAAGAAAGGCAGACCCCTGCGCGATTCCGGTCTCATCGGCCCCGTGCGTGTGATACGCACAAAATTCTCCAAGCCTCCTAAACTCCAAGACTCCCAGTAGCGAAAGCAAATAAGAGAAATCAAAGGAAAGTTAAAGGCAAGGAGACCGTTAGAGTCGCGAGAAAGGTTGGAGCGTAATGAGCACAGCAGATGAAATCAAGGCTTTGAAGGGGCGCGGATGGCTCGTCAACAAGGGTGGCGAAACCTTCTCGGCGCGTGTCGTCACGGTGAGTGGGAAAATGACAACCGAACAGATGCAGGCGCTTGCCGCCGCCGCGCAGAAGTTTGGACGCGGTGAATTGACGCTGACGTCGCGCATGTCCGTGGAGGTGCCGGGCATTCCCGCGTCGATGATCGAGGAGTTCGAGGCGGCGCTTGCAGTCGTCGGGCTTTCCGTGGGCGGCACTGGACCGCGCGTGCGTCCGGTTGTGGCCTGCAAGGGGACGCTTTGTCCGCATGGGCTGATCGACACCTTTTCGCTTGCCGAGAAGATTCACCGGAGGTTCTACGAAGGGTGGCATGGCGTGGCGCTTCCGGCCAAGTTCAAGATCGGCGTGGGGGGATGTTCCAACAACTGCGTCAAGCCTACTCTGAACGACATCGGCATCGTGGGCGCGGTGCTGCCGGGCGGCGGGCGTGGCTACAGGATTACGCTTGGCGGACACTGGGGACGCACTGGCGCGGCCGGGCGCGAAGTGCCGTCGCTTCTGCCAGATGAAGAGAGTGTTCTCGCGTTCATCGAAAAGGTGTTGACCTTCTACCGGTCCAACGGCCTGCCGGGCGAACGCTTCTGCAAGATGCTGGACCGCCTCGGCTTCGAACAGGTGCTGTCAGAAACATGAAGTCGTACTGATGGACGTAGTGGCGTCGTTAGGCAATGACATGAAAAAGCCGGTTCCAGTTAAGATCGTCGAAGTACTCGGATGGGTGTATGTTGCGCTTTCTTTTCTGGCGGTGATAAGTGTGATTGTTCTCGTGTTTAAAAAACCGTCTGAATGGCCGAGTGTCATTTTTGCGGTCACTCCCGTTTCGCTTACCGTCGGCATGGTGATGTCTTTGCGCAGAGGGAGACGGGCATGGTTTCTTTGGCCGAATGCGCTCTTGACCTCTTTTGTCATGATGGTTGCGGTGTTTTCCGTGAGCAAGTTGGCTTTGCTTTGGGGTGTCCTGTCTTTGATACTACTTGTCGCACCGATAGTCCTTTTACACATCAAGTCGGCGAAACGATGGTTTAATGAGATGTCTGGCGACGAGAGGCCCATCCGTTTCGGCGTAAGCATTTTCTTTGTGGCTGTGTTCGCCATCGTCATTCTCCCTGTCACTCTTGAAGTGCTGTATTCGAAAAAAATATCGGACGCTGTTGCGGCAAGGAACCGATTATGTTTGGTTGGACGTGACATTCTGTTGCACATGATCGAGAACAGGCAGGCCTATGAAGAAGGGCGGGATTGGGTCAATCCGGCATCCTATACGAATTCAGCGCAGTTCGTGCGGGCATTGTTCGAGAAGGCTGGTAAAGAATGGAAATATCCGGATTACTGCTTGGAGGTTTGGAGCATTGCCGTAAATCCGCCGGCCGACGATTCTTTTCCGCTATTGATTACGAGCAACGTCAATCCGCGCGAACTTTTGTTCCCGAAGGATGCGGGAAGTGCTCTTGTGTTTACTTGCCCGAAGGCTTGGGGAGGAACTTGTTTCGAGTTTTGCGAGAAGGCGGCGGTTGTCGTTCACCAAGGTGGTGAAGCCCGGTTAGTTAAACGTAAGTATGCGCATCCACGAATCTTTTTTCCGAATGGCGTTCCAAAACCAAGGCCTGACACATATTACCTCACCCCGACCGGACGCATCGATCTCGTTTCGCCTGAACAAGAGAAAACGCTGAAAGCACATTTCAAAGAAAATAAAGGCAGGACGTTGCCATGAAAAAGGCAATTCTCGCGTTTCTCTCCATCTGGGGATGGATTATCCTTGGAACCTTTGCTTCTGTTTTGTACCACGGCAGCCATCTCCGATCGTTTCTAGCAGTGGTTGCGATACCTGTTTTTGCTGCTATAATCGCCGCGACGGGGCCGCTTGCGATTATTGTGTGCATGTTGTATCTTTATCGCGTACAAGGAGGATCGTTTGTGGCCATTCCCTCTCTGATAGTAGGAAGTGCTCTGTTGTATTCAGTTTTGATATGGGGCGTACGTGCATGGTTGAAGGCGGAGAGTATTCTTAGGCGGTTGCTGTTTGGGTTTGGTCTGATGTGCTATTCCGCGTTTGCCACCCATTGCCTGTTGTACGTGTCTGCACGGATGTAATGCGTTTACTTTGTCAGTATAGTATGCAGAATAATGCGTTTGGAGAAAAGAGAGTTGACGGATGATAACCAAATGTGTTATCATATCGGCGTTGGTTAGCAACAGAACGTTTGAATGATAAGAAGTTACCGAGATATGCTTTGTCTGGAACGAAGGCGGAGCGGAGGCGGTGGAAATAGTTGACTATCATTGAAGGAGAGAAAATGAAAATGGAACCTGTTCATCCTGGCGAGATTCTTCTTGAGGAGTTCCTCAAGCCGATGGGGATTTCGCAGTATCGCTTGGCCAAGGAAATTCATGTTCCCCTGCGGCGCGTGAACGAAATTGTGCTTGGCCGGCGCGGCATATCCGCCGATACGGCGCTGCGTTTCGCTAGGTTCTTCGGCACGACGCCTGAGGTCTGGCAGAACTTGCAGAGCCAGTACGAGATGGATGTCGCGAAGGGAAGCATCTGGAACAAAATCATGGAGACCGTCAGGCCGTTGCGCCGTAGCGCTGCTTGTCTGTAGTTGCACGATAAAACCTGTTCTTCTCGGTCAGTTCCTCCAATCCAACCACTAACCCGCAGGCGAAGGTCAAGGAAATCCACGCCTCCATCGGCGGCACCGGATCGAATCTCGGCGCGTTCCGCGTGGCGTACGACGCGCTCCGCCACAACCCCGACCTCCTTTTCGTGGAGTTCGCCACCAACGACAGCAGAGCGGAGCCTGAATCAATCTGGCGTTCCATGGAGGGCATCGTGCGCCAGACGTGGAAGAAGAACCCCGCTACCGACATCGTATTCGCCTACACGATCACCGAAGCCATGAAGCAGGACTACCTCGCCGGTACATGCAACCGCGCCGCAAGCGCCATGGAGCAGCTCGCCGACCACTTGAGCGTGAGGCTTGCGGGCTCCTGTTCCCTCAAGTTATTTGTCAGATTCACCGTCAGCTCTTGTATATCAATACGCTCACAAGGAGCGTCCGGCAGAGAGAGAGCCCGGATAGGCCTACGGGCGCGAGCGGTTCTGCAGAAACTACTTTCTACTGAATCATCCCGTCCGCAAGTCTGATTTTGTGGTATAAGATATGCGCCAAGGCGAGGCCAGGTGGGGCGAGGCACAAGGTGGGGCGAGGCGTCCTCGCCGAGCTGTCACGGCTCACCCGGAGGGTTCGCCCCACCTACGGGCCGCCCGGTGGTCGGCCCCTACCGGTTCGCATTGGTAGGGCGCGATCACCGAGCGCGCCGCATGGTGGGGCGAGGCGTCCCGCCGAGCCGCCGCAAATCCCGTTTTCCCGTGTAGGGAAGTCAAACCCTCC
>CACZDG010000038.1 GCA_902779865.1 uncultured bacterium | reverse complement strand
GCCACCACATCCACCTCGTTCCGCACCGTGATATTACGCTTCGGAACGGCTCATTCCGCCACCCCACATCCACCTCGTTCCGCAGCGTAATATCGCAGCCCGCGCCGTAATATTACGCTTCGGGCCGACCCTCTCTGCGCTCTCTGACTCTCTGCGCCTCTGCGTGAGATTACGGCGCGGAATCACGGCGGCTCGCCGAGGACGGCTCGCCCCACCGTTCCGCCACCACATCCACCCGATCCGCATCGTAATATTACGGTTCGGAATCTCGGCGGCTCGCGGGGGCGCGCGCCCTGCTCCACGGCATCGTACCCGTCCGCCGCGATTTTCAAATTTCAAGCAAGTGACAACACGGTTTTGTTGTGGTATAATATGCAGCGCAAGGACAAAGGAGCACATCATGAGCATAATGATAGATTTGCCACCTACGATGGCACAGGAAGCGCGGGAATACGCGACCCTTCGGGGAACTACGCTCGAACGGATGCTGCTTGATTGCATCAAGGCCGAAATGGAGAGGCGTCGCAAGGAAAGCGAAACCGCCACGCGATTGATGGACAGGTGGCGCGCCGTGGTCCGCAAGGGGCGGGGGCGTCGAACGGATCCTTATGTGTTCAATAGGGCTGACGCATATCCGGAAGGCGAATTTGCATGAAATTCATAGACTCAAACATTCTCATATATGCGGTTGATGAAGCGCAACCAGATAAGTATGAACGTGCGTGTAACATTGTTGAAGCCGCCATTCGCGGCAATGGATTTGTCATTTCGGTACAAGTACTCAATGAATTTGCTTCTGTGCTGTATCGCAAATTCAAGAAGTCTGATGACGAGGTAAGGGAGCTTCTTTCGATAGCGGGGAGAATAAAAACAGTGCCCGTAATGCCTGAATGGACGCAGTTGGCGATTGACATCAAGGCGCAATACGGTCTTCAGTTCTACGATTCACTTCTTTTGGCGGCAGCTCAAGTGAACAAATGTCAGGAATTCTGGTCGGAAGATTTGAACGACGGGCAGATCTATTGTGGCGTCAAGGCGGTTAATCCGTTCAAGTAGCCCGCGCCCAACTACACGTTCTACATGTTCTATACGGCTAAAAACAAAAGCTAAATCTAAAACGAAAACCACCTCGTTCCGCAGCGTGATATCGCAACCCGGATCGTGAGATTACGGCGCGGAATCTCGGCGGCTCGCCGAGGACGGCTCGCCCCACCGTTCCGCTGGCGTTTGAAAGTTGTGTAGTTTTAGTAAAGAGTGCGCACGAACGCGGATTTTTTGGTATAATATTCGGCAAGGATTTCTAGGCACATGAAAGTAAGGCAAATAGATGTTGACCGCGGTGTGGCATTCGGCGACGGTTCGCTTACGTTTATTGCGGGCCCGTGCGTGATCGAGAGCCGTAAAATGGCCCTTGATCTCGCTGCTCGTCTCGTGGAGGTGGCGAACGATTTGTCGGTGAACTACGTGTTCAAGGCGAGCTTCGATAAGGCGAACAGGACGAGCGTCGATTCGTTCCGCGGGCCGGGCATCGACGCAGGCCTCGACATCCTTGCCGAAATCCGCGAGACTTTCGAGGTGCCTGTGCTCACCGACGTCCACGAGCCTTGGCAGTGTGCGCGCGTGGCGGAGGTGTGCGACGTGCTGCAGATTCCCGCGTTCCTCGCGCGGCAGACGGATCTTGTCGTTGCGGCGGGCGAGACTGGCGCAGTGGTGAACGTGAAGAAGGGCCAGTTCATGGCGCCCGAGGACATGGTGAACGTCATCAAGAAGATTGAATCTACCGGCAACCGCCGCATTGTTCTCTGCGAACGCGGTGCGAGTTTCGGCTACCGGAACCTCGTGGCGGACATGCGTTCCCTGTTGATCATGCGCGAGCTTGGATACCCCGTCGTGTTCGACGCGACGCATTCGGTTCAGCGTCCCGGCGGGCTCGGCACGGGATCGGGCGGCGACGGCAGGTTCGCGCCAGCGCTCGCTCGCGCGGCGGTGGCGACGGGCGTTGACGGCGTGTTCATGGAAACGCACGTGAATCCGAAGAAGGCGCTTTCCGACGCGGCGAACGCCATCGCGTTCAAGGAAGTGAAGGCGTTGTGGAAGAAACTGCTGGCGATCCACGAGATAACGAGGAGCTGATGCGGAAATGAGAGTCGGGATTCTGAAAATGCTTGCGGGTGCGGCGTGCGTGTTCATCGCGTGCGCGGCGTGGGCGTTTTCAAGCGAGAAGTGGCTCGCCGAGCGCTCCGACGATTCCGACATGCTGCGCCTCCGTGCGGCGTTCGCGGAATGCGCGAAGAAGGCAGTGGCCCCGGCGGAGAACGTTTCGATGGTGCTTGAGTCGTACCCCGACGGCAAGGTGAAGTCCCGCATCACTGCGGCGCGGGCGAACATCTTCCCCGATTCGGGTTTCGTCTGGGCCGAGAAAATCCGGTTGGAGCAGTTCGACGAGAGCGGCACGAACAAGACCGCCAGTCTCGATGCGGAGAACTGTCTCGTGGACCGCAACTCTAAAACCGGCTGGGTGGATGGCAACGCCAACATGACTTACGGCGATTCCATCGTGAAAGGCCGCGGCATATACTTTTCGCTGACACGGGAATTCATCAAGATATTCTCGCAGTCGGAAATAAGGACCAAAGGCGCTAAAATCAATCCAGGGAGGCTGGTCAAGTGAAGTTCCGTTCTTTCATAATCGCATGCATAGCGTGTACGGCGTCAATCGGCGCGGATTTGTCTGACCTTATGATCCAGACGCCCGCCGAAGAGAATCCCGACAACATAATGCTGCGCAAGCCAGATGCCAAGGCAGAGGCTAAAGCGAAAGCGGAGGCCGAGGCAAAAGCTAGGGCGGCGGCAGAAGCAGAAGCCAAGGCAAAGGCAGAGGCTGCTGCCAAGGCTAAAGCCGATGCGGAAGCAAAGGCCAAGGCGGAGAAGGCGAAGGCCGAAGCCGAGGCGAAGGCTAAGGCGGAAGCGGAAGCCAAAGCAAAGGCCGAGGCCATGGCAGCTGCGGAAAAAGCGAAGGCTGATGCGGAAGCTAAAGCGAAGGCTGAGGCAGAAGCCAAGGCTAAAGCCGATGCCGAGGCAGCTGAGGCAAAGGCTGAGGCTGAAGCAAAAGCGAAGGCTGATGCGGAAGCAAAAGCGAAGGCCGAGGCTAAGGCCAAGGCAGAAGCTGAAGCCAATGCCGCAGCGGAAAAAGCCAAGGCAGAAGCCAAAGTAAAAGCCGAGGCGGAGGCAAAGGCCAAGGCTGATGTAGAGGCTGAGATTAAGGCATTGCGCGAGCAGGTCGAGCGTGAGAAGGCGGCTCGCGAAGCGGCGGAGAAGCGTGTCGAGTATTTGCAGAATCCCGATCCCGACGAGCGTCCTAAGCCGAAGAAGCTCGAGGCTCCGGCTGAAGCGCCGAACGCAGCGGAGGCTGCGTCCGCTCCGGAAAAGAAGCAGGACAAGAAACATGAAAAGAAGCAGAAGAAGGTTGGCAAGGCTGCTGAGCGTACCGGGCGCGACGCGATAATCACGAGCGAGCGCACGGACTACGACCGCAAGGAAGGCGTGATCCTCTTCGACCGCAACGTGTACGTAGATGACGAGCAATACCAGATGCATGCGGATCGCCTGTTCGTGTTCCTCGACGGAACGAACGACCTCAAGCGCATCGTGGCGATTGGAAACGTGTCGATCACGAACGAGGAGCGCACTGCCGTGTGTTCGCGCGCCGTGTTCACGAAGGCAGCGTCGAAGATCGTGATGTACGGCGACGATTCGACGTATGCTAAACTTCAGGATCCTTCGCAGAGCGGCGGCATGGTTGAGGGTAAGAAGATCACCTTTTGGCTCGACGCAGAGCAGGTGACGGTGGAGGAGTCCGCCGTACGCCTCCCCGGCGGTGCGCTGAAAGGCAAGGATCCGAAGAAGTTGTTGGAGCAGACCAAGTAGCTGGAGAGCTGAAGTAATGGACGACCCCGTGATAAAGGCCATGACCGAAATGGCGCGAGAGAGTGAGAAGACGCCCGATCTTGTCGCCACGGGCCTCGTGAAGTCGTATGGCGACCGCACGGTGGTGAACGGCATGTCGATGGACGTGCGGTGTGGCGAGATCGTCGGTCTGCTTGGGCCGAACGGCGCCGGCAAGACGACGACGTTCTACATGATCGTGGGCCTTGTGAAACCGAACGAGGGAAGCGTGTGCTTCCGCGGCGAGGACGTCACTGCCTTACCTGTGTTCCTGCGCGCGCGCAAGGGCCTTGGATATCTCGCGCAGGAGGCGAGCGTGTTCCGCAAGCTCAGCGTGTGGAATAACGTGATGGCGATCCTCGAGACGCTGGATATGAAGCGTGTGGACCGCAAGGCCCGCTGCGAGGAGCTGCTGGAGTCGCTTGACCTTGCCAAGGTCGCGAAGCAGCCGGCGTACACGCTTTCAGGCGGCGAACGGCGCAAGCTCGAGATTGCCCGCGCCCTCGTGCGCAGGCCGTCGATCCTGATGTTGGATGAGCCGTTTGCCGGAGTTGATCCGCTCGCCGTACACGACATTCAGGAAATAGTCCGTACGCTGCGTAACCAGGGCCTTGGCGTGATCATCACGGACCACAACGTCCGCGAGACGCTCACGGTCGTGGACCGCGCCTATCTGGTGTACAACGGCCGCCTGCTGTGCGCGGGCACGAGCGACTACCTAGTACACGACGAGGAAGCGCGACGGCTCTACCTCGGCGAGGATTTCAGAATGTAAACAAGAACCAACCAACAAGGAGGATACAGACATGAGTATTGAAGTTACTATGCGTCACAGCGACGTCAAGATCGAGTCGCTGAAGGAATATGCGCAGATGCGCATGGAGAAGCTGCGTCAGGCCTTTCCAAAGGTAACGAAGGTGTCGATCGTGATCGACGTGGACGCCAAGAAGCACATGTACATGGCTGAAGTGGTGGCCAACCGTCTCGGCGAGACGGCCGTTGGCGCGAAGGAGTTCAGCGAGAGCGGCAAGAGCGTGATTGACGCCGCCGCCGCACGCGCCGAGCGCCAGCTTCTGAAGATGCGCGTCAAGGCGCGCAAGGGCAACGTGCGCGCCGCGCGCGCCGGCTCGCCGCGCAACTGAGGCAAACTGGCCGAAGGGACGATGGCGAGCGACCCGAAAGAGACCGGGATGAGGTCCTTCACCCTGCGCGACTTCGTCGAGGCGGGGCGGGAGCGCCTCTGCCTTGACGTGGTTGTGGGCGGCGACGGGCTGATGCACGAGGTTCTCGAACCCATGTGCAACAGGCCCGGCCTCGCCCTGACCGGTTTCTACGGTTGCTTCGCCTGGCGCCGGCTTCAGGTGATTGGGAGGGCCGAGCAGGCCTATCTTGAAAGTCTGCCGTCCGGCGAGTCCATGGCGCGTTTCAAGGCGCTCTTTGACAGGGGGGCGTACTGCATCATCTTCGCGAACGGCAGGAAAATTCCCGACGGCCTCACCGAGGTCGCCGCCGCCGCCGGCGCCGTGGTGATGCGCACCGACCTGCTCACGCGCGAGTTCTTCCACCAAAGTACGTTCGTGCTGGAGGCTCTGCGCGCGCCGACCGTGCGCATCTACGCCACGACCGTGGAGGTGGCCGGGCTCGGAGTGATGATTGAGGGCGCGCCGGGCCTCGGAAAAAGCGAGACTGCGCTCGGCCTCGTGAAGCGCGGCAACGCGCTGGTGGCGGACGACTTTACGTGCATACGCAAGGACGTTGCCACGAACGCGCTCTTCGCGTCCGCGCGCGAAGCGACCCGCAACTACATGGAAATACGCGGGATAGGCATCATCAACGTGCCGAAAGTGTTCGGCGTAACTGCGGTGCGCGGCGAGAAGCGGCTGGATCTGGTCGTCTCGCTGCGTCGCCTTGAGGAGGTCGCTGGTGAACTCGACCGTTCGGGGCAGGAACGCCTTACGCGCAACATCCTCGGCGTTGAGGTGCCGCAGATCACGATTCCGGTCTCCGCCGGGCGTGACTTGGTGAACTTGATTGAAACCGCCGCGCAGCAGTACAAGCTGCTTGCAAGCGGATACGATGCCGTGAAGGACCTGGACGAGCGCCTGTGTGCCCTCTCCGAGGCCGTTCCCGGCGGACAGAATACGGGAGAGCAAAATGGCTAATGAAAAACTGACGAAAGACCTTACGCTCAAGAACAAGTACGGTATGCACGTGCGTCCCGCCGGCCTTTTCGCAAAGGTCGCATCGCGCTTCAACGCCGATGTCGAAGTGGAGAAGGACGGCTGCGTGGTGAGCGGGAAATCCATCATGGCGCTGATGACGCTGGAGGCCGTGTGCGGCACCGTGCTGAAGGTGACTGCAAGCGGTCCGCAGGCCAAAGAGGTGCTGGAGGAGCTTGAGGCGCTGGTCTCCCGCAAATTCGACATCCCGGACGAACAGTGAGCGAAAGCGCGAACACGGATGTGCCCCCTGGGCGCGCGGCGTCGGCGACGGTTTCCGTCTCCGGCCTCGCCACGTCCCGCGGTTTCGCCGCGGGTCCCGTGTTCCTCTATTCCAAAAACAGCGCGCTTACAGTTCCCGAATACGTGCTTCCAGAGTCTGACGTGGAGTCGGAGGTGGGTCGATTCAGGTCGGCCCTCGCCGAGACGCGTCGTCAGATCGAGGAGCTGTCCGCGAAGTTCAAGTCGGACGCGGACGGCATCACGGCCGACGTGCTCGCGAACCACCTTCTTCTCCTTGACGATCCCATGGTGGTTTCAGCCGTGGAACGCAGGATCAGGGACGAACACATGAACGCCGAGGCCGCCATCCGCCGCACTACTGACGACTTCCGCGCGATGTTCGCCAAGATGAAGGACTCCTACCTTCGCGAACGCCAACGAGACGTCGATGACATCGAGTCCCGCATGTTGCGCGTGCTGCTGGACTGCGGCGAATCGGCGTTCGACCACATCACGAGTCCCGTCGTGGTGGTGGCGGACGACCTCACCCCGTCCGAGACGGTCACTTTCCCTCGTGAGCTGATCCTTGGATTTGCCACGAACCGAGGCTCCACCACTTCACATGCCGCCCTGCTTGCCCGCGCATTGGGCATCCCGGCGGTCGTGGGACTTGGCGACATCACGTCCCGCGTACAGGCTGGCGACTATGTGCAGCTTGACGGCTCCACGGGAATCGTAACCGTCAACCCCGACGAACAGTCCCGCGCCACTTTCGACCGCCATGCGAAGTCCGAGCAGGAACTGCTCGCAAGGATCGAGAAGGGCGACGTATCTGCGAAGGATGCCGCCTCGCCGTCCGTGAGGCTTTGCGCGAACGTCCAACCCGGCGTGTCGTTCGCAGACCTTTCATCATACGGCGCACAGGGAATAGGGCTTTACCGCAGCGAATACCTTTGGCTGGGCGGTGATGCGGATCCGAATGAGGAAGAACAGACCGCCGCGTATTCCGAGGCCGCAAAGGCGGCGGCGAAACTCGGTGCAGGCGCACGGGTCGTATTCCGCGTGCTTGACCTCGGCGGCGACAAGTTGCAGCGTGGACAGCGCATCCATGAATTAAACCCATTCCTCGGCAACAGGTCAATTCGTTATCTGCTCTCGCACCGCGAAGTGTTCCACGTGCAGTTGCGCGCCATCCTGCGCGCGAGCGCATGCGGCCCCAGCGCCGTGATGTACCCCATGATCGCCACGCTTGAGGAACTGCGCGAGGCGAACGCGGAGCTGTCAAGCGCGATGGAGTCCCTTCGCGCAGACGGCATTCCGTTTGACGAGAAGATTCCGCGTGGCATGATGGTCGAGGTGCCGTCCGCCGCGCTGAACGCGGACGCCTTCGCGAAGGAGAGTGATTTCTTCTCTATTGGCACCAATGACCTCGTGCAGTACACCATGGCGGCTGACCGTGCGAATGAGCGCGTATCGTACCTTTACCAGCCTGCGAATCCCGCCGTGGTAAAGCTCGTGGACATGACGGTGCGTGCTGCACGTGCGGCTGGAATCCCTGTTGCGGTGTGCGGCGAGTCGGCTTCCGACCCGGTGTTGGGCGTCCTTTGGATGGGCCTCGGCGTGGCGGAGCTTTCCATGAGCGCGAGCTACATACCTCCGATCAAGAAAGTGCTTCAGGCTGTTTCCGCAGACGATGCGCGTGCCCTTGCGGAGCGCGTGCTGGGGTACGGCCCGTTCCAATCCGCAGCGGAGATTTACATGGAGTGCCGCAAGTTCGTGCTATCAAAGATTCCCGAGTTCGAGGAAATGCAGTCGTTTTTCACGGCGGGATGACCGCAAGACGGAAGGGAAGGAGAGGAAAAGAGTATGTCAGTGAAGATTCTGGGAACGGGCAGCTATCTGCCGCCGAAGGTCGTCACGAACGATGACCTCGCCAAGACGTTGGATACGTCCGACGAGTGGATATATTCCCATACGGGCATCCACTCCCGTCATGTGGCGGAGGCGGACGACTGCACGTCGTCCATGGCCGCGAAAGCGGCGCGCAAGGCACTTGAGGCGGCGGGGGTGACCCCTGCCGACATCGGGCTAGTCATCGTGGCCACTTCAACGCCGGATTACGCCACGTTTCCCTCCACGGCGTGTCTCGTCCAGGCGGCGCTCGGTTGCACTGAAACTGGCGCGTACGACTTGCAAGCCGCTTGCGCCGGATTCGTTTACGCGCTTGAGCAGGCCCGCTGCTGGGTGAAGGTCAATCCAGACAAGAAGGCACTCGTAATCGGCGCCGAGACGCTTACGCGCATCGTCGATTGGCGCGACCGCGGTAGCTGCATTTTGTTCGGCGACGGTGCGGGCGCGGTCGTTGTTGGCGACGCGCCGAACGAGGACGGTCCCGCCGCGCATTCGATCCTGTGGGCCGACGGCCAGGGCGCGCGCTTCATCTACCGCGAGGGCGGTACGCGTTTGCCCAAGCAGCCGGGAATGTTGCCGATTCCGTACCTCGTTCTCCAGGGGCACGACGTTTTCGCGTTCGCCGTTCGCTCACTCGCAAAGGTCACCAACCAACTCTGTGAGAAACTCGGCACCACGCCGGTGGAGCTCGACCGTGTTTTCGCGCACCAGGCGAACGGGCGCATCATCGAGGCCGTGGCTCGCCGCATGAAGCTTCCGATTGAGAAGTTCTATCTCAATCTGGAGACGACGGGCAACACTTCCGCCGCGTCCATCCCCGTTGCGCTCGACGAGGCCGTTCGGAAGGGCGAGCTCTCCGATGGCGCGAAGATCGTCCTGTGCGGATTCGGCGCCGGTCTAACGTACGCGGGTACGTACATGCAGTGGCCGTATTTGTAAAATGTAAAGGATAAAATCAATCGCGAAAATCTTAAGAGAGGAATGGTATAATGAAGAAGATAGTCATTACGGGCATCGGCATGGTTACGCCGGTCGGAAACGGAAAAGCCGCAAGCTGGAATGCGGTCAAGGAAGGTAAGTGTGGAATCGGACGCATCACGAAGTTCGATCCCTCGCGCTGTACCTGCCAGGTCGCTGGCGAGCTGAAGGATTTTGACGCCTACCTTGCCGAGACTGGCTATGTGGACCGCAAAGCCGCGCGCCACATGGACCCGTTCTCCATCTATGGCGTCGCTGCAGCAGTCGAGGCGTGGAAGGACGCCGGCTTCACCGACGAGAACAAGCCGGACATGGACCGCGTCGGCACGATGATCGGTAACGGCATCGGTGGAATGCAGACGACCGGCGAGGCGTGGAAGACGCTCTTCGACCGTGGCCCGGATCGCCTTTCCCCGCTCGCGATCCCCGAGTTGATCGCCAACGAGGCGGCCGGCAACATCTCCATGGCGCTTGGCGCGAAGGGCCCCGCGCAAGTTGTCGTGACCGCGTGCGCCTCCTCCACGGACGCGCTTGGCGTGGCGCTTGACCTCATGCGCGCGGGACGTGCGGACGTGATGGTGGCTGGCGGCACCGAGGCGACGATCCTCGAGTTCGCCGTGGGCGGCTTCATGAAGATGAAGGCGCTCGCCACGCAGTTCAACGACCAGCCGGAGAAGGCATCGCGTCCGTTCAACGCGGATCGCTGCGGATTCGTGATGGGCGAGGGCGCAGCGATGCTCATCCTCGAAACAGAGGAACACGCCAAAGCGCGTGGGGCGCAGGTTTACTGCGAGCTCGCCGGCTACGGTGCAACCTCCGACGCCTACCACATCACGGCCCCCGACCCCACGGGTGCCGGCGCAGTGAAGGCAATCAAGATTGCGCTGAAGGACGCGGGCGTCGAAGACCTCACGACCGTTGACTACATCAACGCGCACGGTACTTCCACCCACCTGAACGACGTGATGGAGACGAAGGCGTTCAAGGAGGTATTTGGCGAAGGGGCGAAGGACATCAACATTTCATCCACCAAGTCCATGACCGGCCACCTGCTTGGCGCAACCGGTGCGCTTGAGGCCGCGTTCTGCGCGTTGGCGATCAAGGATAAGTTCGTGCCGCCGACCATCAACTACGAAACGCCCGATCCGGAGTGCGACCTGAACTACACGCCGAACAAGGGCGTCGGGCGCGACATCCGCGTGGCGGTCTCAACCTCGCTCGGCTTCGGCGGACACAACGGCGTCTTGGTATTTAAGAAGGTGGAGGGCTGAGCGACATGGAGTTTCCGAAGTTCAAGAACGAGTACCACCTTCCCGGCATCGAGCTGTTGCCGCACCGCGATCCGTTTCTCTTCGTCGATGAGCTGATTTCGGCGGACGAAACGGGCGCACTCGGCAAATACACGTTTACCGACGCATCCACGGCCATCCCCGGCAAGGCGGTCAACACCTTCTTTGAAGGGCACTTCCCAGGATATCCCGTCGTACCCGGCGTTATCCTCGTTGAGACGATGGCCCAGACCGCAGGTGCCGGCATCGTGGCGCGCCGCTTCATGGGCGACGCAAGTGACAACGCGAGTTTCCTCCTCGCCAAGATCGGCAGCGTGCGCTTTCGCCGTCAGGTACGTCCTGGCGATACGCTCTACACCGTCGCGACGAACGTGAAGATTCGCAACAGCGGCGGTTCGGGTCTCGGAGTGTTTGGCTTGAAGGGCTATGTGGGCGACGAACTCGCCGCCGAAGCCGAGGTCACGTGCGTCCTTGGCACGATGGACGGCGTTATGAAGTAAAACCGACCACACGGCTTTCCGTATGAAAGAGAGCGCCTTGCCTTTTCTGAATGTCCTCGTAGCCGTGACGGGGGGGCTTGGCGTTTTCCTGCTAGGCATGAAACACCTCTCCGAGGGGCTACAGGCAATCGGAGGAGGGTGGTTGCGGAAGTTCATGTCGCTTGCCACTAGGGGACATGTGGCGAGTGTCGGCACGGGCGTGGTATCGACTTTGATAGTCCAGTCCTCCGCCATCATCACGGCGATGCTCGTGGGATCGGTGAGTTCGGGAATGATGACGCTCGCTCAGGCCGTCAACGTGATAATCGGCGCGAACATCGGAACGACGGGGACTGTGTGGATCGTCGCGTACGCCCCGTCGTCCGCCTTGACGGGGCTTGCCTGCCTTGCGGTAGGCGGCGCTCTCTATTTCTTCGTGCGGCGCGAGACGCTGCGCAACTTCGGTCTTGCCGTGCTGGGGCTCGGGCTTTTCCTTCTTGGGCTGTGCTTCATCGCAAAGGGAGTTGAGCCGCTCAAGGGCGGCGAATTCGCGCAGTGGATGTTTGACGCGGCGGACATCGCCTCGACTGGCGGCGTCGCATTGATTGCGCTCTGCGCGGCCGTTGTCTCCGTGGCGATCCACTCCGCTGCCACCATCGCCCTTGCGATGATTCTCGCAGCTCAGGGACTTATTCCGTACGAGGCCGCAGTCGCATCGCTGTTCGGCGCGAACATCGGCACCACCGTGACGGCGTGGATCGCCGCGACTGGCGGCAATTCCCCTGCACGTCGCACTGCCCTCGCGCATACGCTTCTGAACGTGATCGGCTCCGCCGTTTTCCTGCCGCTGGTGCTGTCCGCGTTCGTGCCGATGGGGAAGGCGCTCATTCCGTATTGCGGCGCGATGGTGGCGATTGCCGTGACGGACACCGTTTTCGCCATAGTGCGCGGCGTGGTGGCATTCCCGTTCGTGCGGCCCTTTGAACGTTTGCTCATGCGCCTGATTCCAGGGAAGGGCGAGGAAAAGCCGCATCTCTCGACCCTCAAGATCGGCACGAAGGTGTCCCCCGTCATCGCGTGCGACCAGGCGCTCGTGGAAGTGCAGTTCATGCGCGATAGCGACATTGACCTGTTCGACAGCGTCCGGCGCGTGCTGTCCGGACAGGACGCGCCGGACGAGGACAACGAATGCCACATAGTCCACCGCGAGGACATCCTCGACAACGTCCAGCGCGAGATCACCGACTTCCTCGCCTCGATCATGTCGAAGCGTCTGGCCGCTGATGTCTCTGCACGTGCGCAACGGCTTCTGCGTCTCACTGATGAACTTGAAAGCGTGTCCGACGAAGCCGCCGCGATCCTCAAGGTCGTGAAGCGCCTCCGCAACAACAAGCAGCGCATTTCCGATGTTTCCGTGGTGACGGTGCTTTCCGTGCATGACTGCGTACAGGCGTTCGCCGCGAAGGTCTCGCCGTGGATTCGCTCGCCGCGTCCCATGATCGACATAGCGGCGGTGCAGGAGGAATCGAACAAGATACACGAGTTCATCCGCGAGCGCCGTCGTACGCAGCTAGGGCGGGTGGGGGTTGACGACCCCGGCTCGTCACTGCGCGTGTTGGGCGAGCTCGACATCATAAATGCATACGAGCGCATCCGCGCATGTTATCTCAACATAGCGGAGACCCTAGCGGGAGGAAAGGCGCAATGGATCAACTGAAGTTGAACGGCATCGAGGTCGAATGCATTATCGGTGACCTCCCGGAGGAGCGCGAAAGCGAGCAGAAGATTCTCGTGGACGTGTCGCTCGACATGGACCTCGAAGAGGCGTCCATCTCGGACAAGCTCGACGACACCGTTGACTACGCGCTTCTCGTGGGCGACATCCGCGAGGCCCTGGAGGAGGCCCGGTGCCGACTTCTTGAACGCGCCGCCGGAGTCGTGGCGGACGTCTGCCTTTCCGATCCGCGCGTAGAAAGCGTCACCGTGGGCGTGCGAAAGTTCGGCAGCGTCTCCGGTCTCGGTAGCGCGGAAGTGCGCCTCACGCGGAAGTAGCGCGGCGCGGCAAATCGCGCGAATTTTCGTTTATGTTTTTTCCTCTTGCATTGGGGATGCGATTGTGATAAAATATGTCCCTCAATTCGCAGAAAAAAGGTAAAGAAAATGGTTAAACTAAGAATGCGTCGCACCGGTTGCAAGAACCACGCGACTTATCGTATCGTAGCGGCGGACGAGCGTTCGCCCCGCGATGGTAAATTCCTTGAGATTCTTGGCTGGTACGATACCGCCATCAAGGACGAAAACTTCAAGATCGATCTCGCGCGCGTTGACGATTGGCTGAAGAGGGGTGCAAAGCCCTCCACCACCGTCGCGTCCCTGATCCGCCGCGCCCGCAAGGCGGCGCCCAAGGCCTAATTACGGAAAGGGCAGGTTACATCATGGCTATCAAGCTTTTGGAAAAGATCAACGCGGAACAGACGGCAAAACTCGCCGACAAGAAGTTCCCCGAGTTCCACGCAGGCGACACCGTTCGCGTCTCCGTGCGCATCAAGGAAGGCGAAAAGACCCGCGTCCAGGACTTCGAGGGCAAGGTGCTCGCGATCGACAACGGCACGAAGAACGCCTCCGGCAACTTCACTGTCTCCCGCGATAGCTACGGCGTGCGCGTCGAGAAGCTCTTCCCGTTCAACAGCCCGGCGGTCGAGAAGATCGTCGTGGTCAAGAAGAACTCCTCGTGGCGCAGCAAGCTCTACACCGAGCGCACGTTCTGCAGCCACAAGGCTGTCCGTAAGCTCGTGAAGAAATAATGCGGATTGACATCATCACCGTCTTCCCCGAGATGTTTCGGGGATTCCTCGGTGAGAGCATCCTTTCCCGTGCCGCGCGTGCGGGAAAGGTTTTCATTCGCACTGTGGATCTGCGCGACTTCGCCCGCGACCAGCGGCGCACGGTTGACGATAAACCGTATTCCGGCGGTCCCGGAATGCTGATGAGGCCCGACGTGTGGACAGAGGCGATCGAGGCCGTTCGCACCCCCGGCGCGCGCATCGTCCTAACAACCCCTGCGGGAACGCCATACACCCAGCGCATGGCAGAGGATTTCTCCCGCGTCGAACACCTCGTGTTCCTTTGCGGACACTACGAGGGCATAGACGAGCGCGTGCGCCGACTTGTGACGGACGAGGTTTCGATGGGCGACTTCGTTCTTACCGGCGGCGAAATCCCTGTGGCCGCGATGATTGACTCCGCCGTGCGCCTTATTCCCGGCGTGCTCGGCGGCGGCGCGGCGGCAACGGCAAGCGAGTCGTTCGGGGACGGCGGACTCCTTGAATCGCCGCAATACACGCGTCCGCCAGTCTATCGCGGACTCGCCGTGCCGCAGGTGCTTGTAGATGGCGATCACGGCAAGGCGGCGTCGTGGCGGAAGCGCCAGGCCATAGACCTGACGTCGCGCCGTCGCCCCGACCTTATCGAGCGCGGTGGCACTTGGGCAATCGGAGGCTGAAATGTGTTTCGCAAGATGTGCGTTAATCCTGTTCTCGCTCGTGTTCTGCATTGGCGCGGTCCCTGCGCGCTCGCGCATCGCCGTGGTGAAGGCGGAGGTCGCCGTGCCAGCGTCCGAACGTGCGTACGCGGCGTCGCTTGCGGACGGTACCGCGCGCATTCTCGCTCGCAACGGGGTGAAGGCCGACTTGGTTTCCGACGCCTACCTTGACACCGCCCTTGCCGGACGCGACCTCGCATTTCTCGTAACCTGCACTAAGCCCACGCCCGCGCAGGTGGCCGCGCTCGCACGGTTTCGCGGACGCGGCGGGAAGATACGTCCGCTCTACTCCGCTTCGCAGCAGGTCGTTTCCGTGGCCGGAGCACAGCCCGCGCTGAAGGTGCGCGATAGTGAGGACGCGAAGGAACGCCATCTTCTGCACGTCGTTGGCGCCACGGTGCCGGGCGCGTGGGACAGGAAGTCGTGGGAGCGGAAGAGGAAGGTGATGCTCGCGGCGGCCTCGACGCTCGGACGCTCCCAGCGCCCTCGCCCCGGCGAAATACACGCCGTGTGGGAACATTCGGGACTCGGCCTCTATCCCGGCGATTGGCCGCGCACGTTCCGCGTCCTTCGCGCGAACGGCATTACCGATCTTTTCGTGAACGTGTCCGGCGCGGGCTTTGCGCACTACGCCTCCAGCGTGCTTCCGCGTTCGAAGGAATACGCCAGGTACGGCGACCAGCTCGCGGCGTGTCTCGCCGCAGCGCGTGGCACGGGCATACGCGTCCATGCATGGGTGATATGCTTCAACGCGACGCGGGCCGATTCGGCGTACATGCTTGCGTTCCAGAAAAAGGGTTGGCGGCTCAAGAACAAACAGGGAACGCTCACGGAGTACCTTGACCCGTCAAATCCCGACCTCCGCTGGCGGATGCTGAAGTCAATCGACGAACTAGCGCGCGCATATCCCGTGGCTGGCGTACACCTTGATTTCGTGCGCTGGTACGAGGGCGCCGCGAAGCCGGCTGGCGCGGTGCGGAACGTCACGACGTTCGTGGAATCGGTGCGCAAGCGCCTGCGCGCGGTACGTCCCGGCGCATGGCTCACGGTGGCGGTGCTGGCAGACCATCCATCGTGTCTCGCCTCGGTGGGACAGGATTGGCCGGCGTGGATCGACGCTGGGCTTGTCGATTACGCCGTGCCGATGAACTACGTCGAGAAACGCGCTCGCTACGCGGCTCTCGTCGCAAAGCAGGGGAACCCCAAAGCGCGCGCGCGCCACGTAATCGGCGGCATTGGCGTGACGGCGAACGAGTCGAAGCTTTCGGCCGCGCAGGTGGTTGAGCAGATCAACCTCGCGCGCGGAGCGGGTTTCGCCGGAGTGGCGCTCTTCGACCTCGACGATACGCTCGTCGAGTCGATTCTTCCCGTCTTGCGCCTCGGCCTTTTCCGAAGCCGATAGTTACTTGGCCATGTGGACGTCGATCTGCGGGAACGGGATCGTGATGCCCGCGCGCTCGAACGCCTCCTTCACCGCCTGCTGCGCACCTGAGAACACGGCCCAGTAATCAGCACACGTCGCCCACGGACGCACGTTGATCGTCACGGCGGATTCGCCGAGCGAACCGACGGCCACCGCCGGTTCGGGATCGGCCAGAACTCCGGGCACGTTCTTGAGCGCCTCGCGCGCCACCTCCACGGCCTTTGTGAGGTCTGTGCCGTAGGCGACGCCCACGACGGTATCGACGCGCCGCTTGCCGAGCGCGCTGAAGTTCGTTATTGCGCTGCCCCAGACGGATGCATTGGGCACGGTGATCTTCTTGTTGTCCGCCGTCGCCAGCACCGTGGCCATCATGTTGAGTTCGATCACGGAACCCTCCACGCCGCCGGCGATGATGTAGTCGCCGACCCTGAACGGATGGTTGAGCGCAATCATCAGTCCGCTTGCGAGACTGCCGAGCGATTCCTTGAACGCGAAGCCGAGCACGACGCCGGTCACGCCAAGGCTCGCCACCAGCGGCCCCACGTCAACACCGAGGCGTCCGAGCGCGATGACGAAAAGGATTGCCCAGCACGTCTTCGAGACGACGCTGCAGATGAACGTGCGCAGAAGCTCGTCAACCCTCTTCGCCTTCGAGAGCGACTTTCGCACTGCCGCGACGATGCCCTTGACGAGAAGTCCGCCGATGAGCAGGATCAGTACGGCCGAAAGCACGTTTACGGCAAGGTCGAGCCCGTTCTCGGTCAGCCATGACGTTGCCTGCTTCAGCGCCTCACGGCCCTCTGCGGCGTGTTTGCTCACGGAGTCTGCGAGTTTTGCGCCGGCGGCTTGCGCTGCGCATGCGACGGCGTTGGCCGCGTTTGTCGTTGCCTGGACTACTTCATTTGTCATTTTTCTTTCTCCTTTTATAGACCATCATGAGGTTGCGGCCCTTGAGGGCCAGACACACCACTAAAAGCGCGAACACCGAGAGCAGTATCTCCGTGCCGTCAACGAGCTCGTTGATCGGTGTCGGGAACTTGTCCTTCAGCGCGGGGTAAATCAGGGTTGCGAAGTTGAACAGCAGAACGACCGCCGCCACGAACAGCACGGACCAGAACAGCCACGTGCGCAGCGACATGTGGAACAGCTGCGTCGGTTCTGTCTTTGGCGTGGGCAGAGTGGGCAACGGCGGCATTGGCGCGCTGGGCGTACTGGGCGCGTTGGAATCGCCGCGCTCAGTCGTGGCCTTCTGCATCTGTATCTTGCCGGACGCCGTTCGCGGGAACGGCTCATTGCGCGTGATGACGCGGTTGATGCGCTTGTGGACCGGGAGTTGCCGGTTCAGCGAATCGATCTGCCGCTTCACCGTAGCCTCCGAGACGACCGCGTAGATTTCCGCCACCAGTTCGCGTGCGGCGCCGTCGCCGCTGACCACGACTTCGTGTACGCCGGGTATGGAGAGGATTTTGTCCTCCAGTTCCTCCGGCGCCACCTTCTTGCCGGACGAGAGCACGATGGTGCGCGAGGCTCGGCCCGTGATCCACACGTAGCCGTCGTCGTCGATGCGGCCGATGTCGCCCGTCCTGAACCAGCCGTCACCGTCAAGCACGTCCGCAGTGCGCGTCGGCTCCTTGTAGTAGCCCTTCAGCACGGCGGGGCCGCGCAGGAGCAGTTCCCCGCTGGCGGACACCTTCGCTTCCATGCCGCCGAACCCGTTGCAGCACTTTCCGGCGCTGCCAGGGCGCGGGTCATCGACGGGCGCGAGGGAATAGAGCGAGGTTGTTTCGGTGAGGCCGTAGCCGCCGAGCGGACGAATGCCCAGCGAGAGAAGCCGCTCGTAGGTGCGGCGCGCGAGTGGAGCGCCGCCCACGAGGATCCAGTCGATTGGCGTGCCCAGCACCGTTTCGGCCGACGGGCCGTGCTGGGCGATCTTGTTTGCGAGGATGTCCGCGAGCGCGGGCACGAGGAAGAGGAAGTTCGCGCGGAAGCGCGCCACCGCGTCGTAGATGCGGCGGAAGTCGGGGCACACGCCGAGCGACACGCCGTGCGCGAGCATTGCGTATGTGGTGCAGAGTCCGAAGATGTGGTAGAGCGGCAGCAGCATTAGCGAACGTTCGCCGGGCGCGAGATGGAACGTCTCCGCCGCGAATTCGGTGAACGTGCGGATGCCGCGCAGGGTCAGTTCCGCGCCGCGGGGTTTGGACGTGGTGCCGCTCGTGAACACGATCATCGCCGTTTCGTCTTCATTGCGCTGGGGCAGGTCGAAGACGCTGTCGTCGCCCATGTCGAGCGCGGCGCGTGCGATGGCCATAAGCTCGTCCGCCTTGTGCGAGCCGAACCCGCCGATCACGAGGCCCGGCAGCAGACGCTCCACCTCGCGCGCCTTTTCCACGTAGAGCGCGCTGTGGACGAGGTACGTAGCCCCGGTGAACGCGAGCCTATCCACGATTTCCTGCGCGGAAAGGTTTACCTCCAGCGGCACCACCGTGACGCCGGCGAATAATCCGGCCGCATGTGCGGTAATCCATTCGTAGGAGTTCTCGCCGAGAAGGCCCACTACCGCGCCAGGAGCGTAGTGGCGTATGATCCACGCGATTTCCTCGACGTCCTCGGCGAACTCGCGCCACGATATGGGCACGGACCTGTCGCCGGCGGCGATAAGGAACGCGGGTTCGTCCGGGCGTTCGTCCCGGTTCTGGCGGAATTGCTCCAGCAATGTTTTCGTTCGTGTCATATTTATCATGTCGCCGACAATGGCGTCACGGGAATAGTATATCACAATTTTCCATTTCACATCTTGCGTCGAGACGAGGTGATTTGATAAACTTTTGCCCCATGGCAAAATGGTTCAAAATTAAAGGGCCTTGCATCGGCTTGTTTCTCGTTCTGTGGGTGTTGTCGTCCGCACCAGCTCGCCCCCGGCGATTAATCCCAAGAAAAAAAAATTAACTTTTTTCTTTTACCCCCTTGCATTCGATTCGGGGATTTGCTACACTTGAACCCGTCAGCAGCTGGGCCGGGCCTTTCGAAGAGGCGCGGGCAACCCCTATTCCCCTTCGGAATGATAAAGGAAAAATGAAATGAAAAAGTTATTGTTTGCAACAGCGATTGCGGCCTCAGCCGCGGCTTTCGCCGCACCGCTCACCGCAGTTGACTTTGAAGGAGCTAATGATTACCAGCCCAATGTGTCGGGTAGTCGTTTCTACTTCGATGGCGAGTCGAACAGCTCGTTTGTGTCGAATGACGTTAATGCGGCTTCTACCACCAAGCGCACGGCCTACTACAAAGAGGCCAACAACGCCAACTTCCTCGCGCTCGATACCGAGGGCGGCACGCTCTGGCGCTCGATCAACGACATCAAGACTGAGGGTGGATACAGCCTCGGCGACGCTGAGAACGTTGCCGCCACTGGCACCTACCTCGATACGCTCGTGCAGTTCACGGTCACCGAGGACGAGGCACCAGCGACCACAAGCGATGACAAGTTGGCCATCTGGCTTCAGGCTGGTGAAGGTACCACGAACCTTATGGTGAGGGCTGGATACTATAACGATTCCGGTGCTTTAGTTGCCGATGGTAGGGATTTCGTACTCACAGGAAAGACGATTGAACCTGGCGTTTGGTATCGCTTGACGGTACTCGCTATTGAGAATCTTGTCGACCAGACTAGTGAGTTTGCGGATTCGATTAAGCTGCCTGCGTTCGTCATTAAAATTGATGGTGTTACGATGAATGCAACGACGGCAACGATGGACGCTACATTTGCTCAAGGGTTGGCGACAAGTACCGTTATTACCTCGGAAACGGCGACACAGCTTTCAAGCGGAGCTGTTTTCGTGAGCTTGGTGGCAGGGGAACCAGGTGTGACCACTACCCTCAAGGGCGTTGGCTTCCAGGGCACGGGTGCTGTTGACGAAATCGTGTGGACCGAGGAAGATCCGCTCGTGGTTGAGACGATTGACTTCACGCTCACTTGGACTGCTTCCGAGGTGTCGGCCGTTTCGTATGTGCTCTCGACCGACCTCGCCACCACCAACAGCCTGACGAGCGGCACGGCCGTTCAGCTCGCGCCTGGTGATGGCACGGCCACGATCGAGCTCATCCCGACCTTCGCGTCTGGCTATGAGTTTGACAAGGTCACGATGGGCGAGACCGATCTCGGCTTGACCTTCGCGATTCCTGGTGTCACCACGAACGCGACGCTCCTTGCCAAGGCTGCTTCGCCCGCGTATCCGACCTACATCGATACCACCGACGCGGACATCAAGGCCAAGTACGATGCGTGGAAGGCGGGCGTTGGCTGCGATGACGCTACCGCGAGCCAGTACCTGAACCAGTTCCTCCTGAACGTTGACGAGTCGGCGACGGTTGGCAATACCGCGCTCGAGATCACCGAGATCAAGCAGAACGCGACGGCTGGCTGGGACATCACCATCGGTTGCTCGCTTGACGGCGTTGACCTCACGGGTACGGTTGGTTCGACGATCGTCTGCAACGGCTACCTCGCGGTGAGCTACACGGACAGCCTGACCGGCACCTGGACCACGGAGAACATCGCCGTCACGGCGGTTGATGCGACCACGGGCACGGTCACGGTGAACGTGAACAAGGCCAACGCCAAGTTCATGAAGGTGACGCTCACGGCTGCGCCTCAGGCTGCTGCCAATAACTAAGCGATAGAGCAACGCCTTCGATAAAGCGAAGGCAAACCGCAATGGGCGGCGCACGACGTGCGCCGCCCTTTGTTTTTGGTTAGTGGTTGGTTAGTGTTGGTTTGTGCGCACGCTGGTAGGGTCGCCTCGCCGAGGCGACCGGCTTTCGGCCCGCTCGGCGATCAGGCCCTACCAACTTCCGCCACTAACTACTAGCCACTCCCCCCCAACCACAGTACCGGCGGCTTTCGCCACCTTATCCAAGGGGGTCGCAGTTTGCCACTACCCTCATTCTACACCAAGACCAGTGCATAATATAGTCAGACCATATTATAAATAAGGTCTGACGAAATTAAGAATAAGGTCAGACGAAATATGAAATAAGGTCAGACCAAATTATGAATAAGGTCTGACGATATTCATAATATAGTCAGACGATAATCATCATTTCGTCAGACTATAATATTTCATGGTCACGGTCTAGAAGCATTGCTATCGGCGTGAAGAACGCGCAGTATCTGGGATGCGATAAGCCTAAGTCTAAGCAGCGTAGTTGGGGCGTATGTATTTAGCCGCAAAGAGCGCATAGATCGCAAAGCCTTTGTGTCCTTTGCGATCTTTGCGGCTGAAAATCACGATATTTGATTGCCGCTTCTATAATGAGAATAGATGGATAGATGCGCGGGCGAGTTAGCCCGCGCACCTCTTTCAAAGTTGTTTTTACCAGTTGTTCTGGTTGTTTCCAATCTCAAAACTGCGCCCACGCCCTCACCCGCGCCCACGCACCACCCACCACGAACCACCCACGAACCACTACTCACTACCTACGCACCAATGACTTTCGATGAGAAATCCCAATGGGTTCAAATGCCCTGATACATGAAAATACACCCTCGATCATAAGCAGGCTTGACATGACTGTACACAAAGGACTCTGCATCACTTGGCAAGCGCATGAACCCAAGGGAAGTGTAGTACCGAATCAACTTCTCCTTTGGCAATGCATAGATATATAAGCATTGTACGCCTATCAAATCTGCAACATTTTTTACAATCGGTAAGATGAACTTGTCAAACACATGGAAACCGATCTTGGCTATCTTGCTACCCTCACTACGGTACGCATCATTGACTGCAAAATTAGCCAACTCAATGCCTGGAATGGTATCAAATAAACCATCTTCTCGCCGAACCGCAATGAGACCAGTGCGTAACGAGAAATAACAGGCCAGTTTCCCTGTTGCCGCATCTTTTATGAGAAACGTCCGACTTCCATTATTGTTCTCATCATTTTCTGCCTGCGACTTCAGATAAGATTCAAGCCCGCGCGCATTGTTTGGAACGACAAAGCTTTCTATCAATTGGCGATTTACAGGAGAATCCAGCAAATGCTCAATCACGAAATGCTCCGTGTTGAGATTAAGCACGTCAACCTTCATACTACGTTCGCTCCACGTGCGACCATCTTCGCACGCTCCCTCTTGTGAACCCTCGCGATCCATGCTTCAAACTCAGCTGACTCTCGCTTCAACTGGGTAAAATCAGGCTTCGGTGTATTGACAATCATCTGATACACTCTGTTTTTCAGCAATTGCGCTCTATATTCATCTGTTATTATTCTCATAACCTGCTCCTTTCTCCTAATCTGCCAAAGCAATCCTAGAAAAGGTTCGGCATGAAGAATACCAAATCATGGCACCATTTGTCAAGCCCATGCACGTACATTTCCCAAAAGTGATTCGTGGTTAGTGGTTCGTGGTTCCGGAAGATTCGGAAAATCCGGCTTGCGCACGATGTGAAATCGTGATAAACTAATCTGCGTTGTGCAAAACTGCACAATGCACAACTGCACAACGAAAGCCAATAGGAGCAATGAAAGATGAGCCCAAAATTAGAGGCATACTGTAAGGGTGGCGATCGAGCCGCCGGTTTTTCGCGCATTGCTGGTCTTTGGATTGAGAATCTGATGTGAGCACGGTGGTGAAAATACCGCCCGTTTGCACGGGCGGCGCGCGAGCGGGCGCGGGCGGTGCAATTGGCGGCGCGCGAGCGGGCGTGGGCGGTGCAATTGGCGGCGCGCGAGCGAGTAGCGCTCGCCGTGTCAACGGCGAGGGATTGCCGCCGGGTTGGCATTATGATGAAGATACCGGCGCAATCATGCGCGATGTGATTCACCGCATGGGCCGCCGCTGCCGCAATTGGGATTACCACGGGCGCGGCACTTACCTGATCACCATGGTGCTGGCCGATCGCTCAAAGCCAATATTTGGGCAACTGACTGGGGCGAACCCTGATGCCGCTGCAATCGCACTAAGCCCGCTTGGCTTGGCCATTGATGCGCATTTGAGGCGGATTAGCGAATTCACGCCTGAAATTGAAGTGCTCGGCGTGCAGGTGATGCCCGATCATATCCATGTGGTATTGCGTGTGAATCGGCGAATGGCAAAGCCGCTCGGCATTGCATTGCGCGGGTTCAAGGGCGGCGCATCGAAGATCTTCTGGGGTCAATCCGCAGTTGGCACGGCGGATGCAAAGAGGCCGCTATTTGCCGAAGGATTCGTTGATAATATTCTGGGCGATGGCGAGGCGGTTGCAAATGCGCTCAGGTATCTGGCTGATAATCCGCGCCGGCTTTGGGAAAAACGGGCGCACCCTGAGCTTTTCAGGGTGCTTTGCGATGTTGAAGCGGCTGGCGGGCGATTTGCTGCAATTGGCAACCGGGCGCTGCTGAAGGCGCCGCATATATACCAGGTTCAGGTATCGCGCTCGTTTTTCTCATACCGTCGCGATGCCAAAGGCGCGATATTGAAGAATGTGCCGCCGAGAATCGCAACGGGCGAATTCAAGGAAAAGCTTGAAGGCTTTCTTGAAGCCGCCGCGCACGGCGCGGTGCTGTTGAGCCCGTGCATCAGCGAGGGCGAGCGCGAGATCGCGCGAATCGCATTTGAGAAAGGGTTGAAGGTGATTACGCTTGCAAACAAGGGTTTTTCGCCTCTGTACAAGCCCGGTGGCCGGCTCTTCAACGCCACGGCAGCGGGAAACCTTCTGATGCTTGCGCCGATCGCCTGGCCGTATCAGCCCGGCGAAAAGAAAATGACCCGGATCGACGCCTGCATCCTTAATTGCATAGCCCAATGGCTGAGCGGCGACGGTGCGGTCGAAATCAAGTATCGCGGCGTTGAGCCTTCAGAAATTGACCGCCTTGCCGCCGAAGCGATAGGGCGTGGTTAGTGGTTGGTGATTGGTGGTTAGTGATTGGTGGTTCCGGAGGGTGCATCTGCGTAATTCACCGCCGAGCCTTCTGATGATTGGAAACAACTTGTTAGAAACAACTTGCCTTTGGCGCACGGGCTAACTCGCCCGTGCCCATCGGCTAATCTAAACCTAAATTCGTCATTCCATTTTCCATGCACTCCGTTATATATCACGCAGAGGCGCAGAGAGGCAGAGTTTTAAGAGATTACGTCGCTTAATTGGCGTCGTAGTTGTTTTTACCAGTTGTTCTGGTTGTTTCCAATCTCAAGACTCGCCCTCGCCCGTGCCCACCCACCCACCACGCACCGCGCACCAAAAACTTTCCAAAATACCCTTGCGCGGCGGCGGAAGATTTGCTACTATATGAGCCGATCTTTTCGCGAGAGAGGATCATCTTGAGGCGGGGAATTTGTCCCCGTGTTAGTGGCGAGAAGCAATTCCCGCCACTTTCGCTTTGAAAATAGGTAACGATATGGAACAAAGAACAATATTGAGCGTGTTTGTTGATGAGTCGGGGCGGTTCCGCCATCCCGATGCCGATTCTCGCTTCTACATCGTTGGGATGGTCTTTCACAATCAGGCAAACGACATATCGCAGGCGATTGAAGATTTCAACAGGAACATAATTAGTCTCGGACTCGACCCTGAAGCATTTGTTTTTCACGCAGGGCCGCTCATTCGCCGCGAAAAGGGGTATGAGTTTCTATCGCGCCATTATCGAGGAAGGATATACAACCGCATGATGACATTCGCCCGCAGAATAGACTTCAAGTGGCATTGTCTCTGCGTTGACAAGAAGTTCGTCAATTCTACTCTTCAGATCATTGCCAAGCTCCAGGTGCAACTCGATGAGTTTGTGAATGTCAACAAATCCCTTCTTGCAAATGTTGCACAAGTTAAAGTCTATTACGACTGTGGGCAGGCACCGCTCACAAAGGTTTTGCAAAAATCATTCAACGGGCTTGGCGGCAAGGTGGAGTTCGTCTCCGATGTACAACCGCGCAGATACAAACTTTTTCAGCTCGCAGACCTGATTTGCACGTTGAACCTCGTTGCCGCCAAGATTAGAGCAGGTGAACGTCTAACCGATAGCGAGTACAAATTCTTTGGTGGCCCTGCCGCTTTCAGACGAGCAGAAGCCAAGTTTCTTGCTTCCCATGCGTTTGTGCCGTAAGGGTGATTGGCGCATCTGCGTAATTCACCGCCGAGCCTTCTGATGATTGGAAACAACTATTTAACCTAAATTCGTCATTTCATTTTCCATGCACTCCGTTATATATCACGCAGAGGCGCAGACTTGTCATATCTTTCTTTCCTTTCTGATTTTTGACTTTTCTCTGCGCTCTCCGTCTCTCTGCGTCTCTGCGTGAGACATTCAACTAACGAGTATAGGATAATTGGAAACAACTTGTTAGAAACAACTTTCCTTTAGCGCACGGGCTAACTCGCCCGTGCCCATTTGCCGATCCTCAAACTGTCACGATTCTGAATGTTCAAGGTGTGCCCGAAGGATAAAGTTGTTATTGAAAGTTGTTATGGTTGTTTCCAATCTCAAAACGCACGATAGCGATTCACCCAAAAACTTTCCCAAATACCCTTGCGCGGCGGCGGAAGATTTGCTACAATACAGCCATCAACCCGCAGGACTCGGTCTGAGCGGCGCAAGACCTCATCTGAAAGGATGGGGTCTTAGCATTTAGGAGCACGTATGAGAAAAAGAGCGATAGCGTATATTGACGGATACAACTTGTATTACGGACTTCTCAAAGGTGCAGCCACATACTACCGCAACATCCCCCGCGATCTTCCGGCTCGCTGCCAACTGCCCGATGAAATCCCGTACGGCAAGCGCGGCGACCGATTCATCCACCGCCCGCCCGCGTGGGCGTAGTTCGTGGTTCCGGAAGATCCGGGTGGATGGCACCACCCACTCACGCACTCACCCACTCACGCACTCACCCACCACGCCCCACGCACCACTAACCATGAACCACAAGTTTTGTACTAGGCCTGTTCAAGGTGCGCCCGAAGGATAAAGTTGTTATTGAAAGTTGTCATGGTTGTTTCCAAATCCCAAAGCGCACGGCAGCTGTTCACCCACCACGCCCCACGCACCAAAAACTTTCCAAAAAACCTTCTTGCACATGGTCGTCAAGTTGTGGTAAACTTACGACTTGTCAAGGCGTAGTGTGCCCATCTCGGGCGCACGGCTTTGGCATGAAAGCGACGTGAATGGTTTGAAATGAGTATAGAAAGAGAGGTGCACCATGAATAAACGGCGCACAAAATGCTGGTTTGGAGAGAGGGGAAGCATTGGACGCCCGCTCTTCGGGCGGCTTTGCTCCCTCTCTAGGCGCAGTGTACCCTCAGCACTCCTCCTGCTCGTCGTCGTGTTCGCGCTCCTCTCCGGGGAGCGTGCGTGGGGGTATTGGATGATGGGTAATGATCGTGTTCTCCTGATGAACAATGATAACAAGGTACTTGCGCAAGTGAGTAGTCAGGGATACTACGATACAAATACTGCTGCGAAAACCTATTGGGTACATACTGGTCCCTCGGTGCTGCCAGTTTCCCCTACTAGGTACCTACTTCCTGGAACGAATCATATTATGTACGCAGATGATGGGACTAAGTATTGGGAACTGGACAACTGTAGGGCAGGAAGTGCAACTGTGCTTAATGCGACCCGAAATTATATTCCATGGTCGCCGACGGCTAAAGCGATTACTTCCCCCTTTGCTGCAAATATTCCATTAACAGATGCGGGTGCAGGTAGTGTTGGGTCGGTTGTCATGAGAAATGCAGAGAATGCTGTAATCTATTCACCATATTACGAGGAAGGTATCGGTACTATATATTTTGATGCTGTGAATTCATTTGTTGTAGCCGTAAATACGCATCTTGTTTTAGAGATTGCGACGAACCTAACTGCGGCTGCGGTTGAAGATGGATTTAGTTTTAATGCAAGCCTTGATGATTATACGAAGATGGATTGGCAGGTATGCCCCTTTACGTTGTTTACGGTTGAGGGTACTAAGTTAACGGAAATTGACCATGCTGCAACTAATGTGCTTTTAGCTTCCTCTGCTAGTGGTTCAGGACTCTTTTATCGTATGAGGGCACGTTTGGATTATCGTGCTCCGATACGGTTCCGTATTCGACGCATTGAGAAGGAAAGTGGTGCTATTGACACTGCGGGGCTTGTTCTCGTTGATAATATTATAGCATCCTACCCACCAATGAGTGCAACGCTGTCGCGATATGGGACTGATTACGATGCTACATTAACAGGAGAGGAAGTCCTTGGGTGTATCGGGGATTTTACCACTCCTTTTTTAGCGTCACAAGAAACGGGTGTACGTGGACATGCGTTTGTTGAGTTCTATACCAATACGGCCGTGAGGACAGCGGTTACTGTTACGAACCCCAAAATGGTTTATAGGTGGCGGTATCTAAATCAAAATGTTGGAGCATGGAACGAACGCCCTTTTGACCAAACAAGCGTAGATTCAATTTCTTTTACTACATCTAATTTGGTGACATCGGCAGAAATCCCGTTGACTGAAGGCGTGGGCGATCTTGAATATTATTTCACGGCTGAGATTATAGCGCCATATTACGATGTGAGGGATTATGCGTTTTCATCGGCTGTCGGATATGGTGATGGGTGGACTGAGGGAGCTACCGCCATCACAAATCGTGCGACGTACACGGTGGATGATAAACTGCCTACGATGGGCACAGACTACTTTGTGCGCATACGCGAGGGTGAGAGCAACATGGAATGGGTGAAGCTCGTGGGTGAGCTTGAAATCGTCACGAACACGGTTACCGGCGCATGCGATACGAACAAGGTAGATGTGCGCATGTCGCTTGTGGGCGATCACCTTTGGCGTTATCACTACGGCATCCCGACGAACGGCGTGGGCGCGAGGCTTACGTTCACGATCAAGGCGAAGGAGCACTACACGAACGAGACCGACTCCGCCACGTGGCACGTTCGCACGAACGAGTATTTTGCCGCCGACGCTGTTGATTCGCTGCCCTTCACCTCCACGCTCTCCACGAACAACACGCATAAAATGAGCGTGGTGCTGGACGATTCCTCCGTGTACCTCAAGATTGAGTACAACGACGAGCAGGGGGCGTTCTCGTTCTCCCATGCGTCGTACCAGAACTTCAACCAGTGGACTGACGCGATAAACGGCTTCGTCGGGCACACGGTAATCACGAACGAGACTGGCATCATTTCCGACAGCGGCGTATCCGAGGATAAGAAGGAGTACCCCGCGTCGTTCAACACCTGGCTGCTGCCGTACAGCAGCACTCACTGGAGAGAGGAATTCAACATATCGTCCAGCAGCAGTACGGGCTACGGGCTTAACAAGTGGTATTCCTCGATCGAGACGCCAAACGGCTGGACGGCCCAAAACGCACGGTACGTGCGGAGCGTACGCGGAGCCGACTCCAACTTGGCGCTTGCAATTGACGGGGCGGGAGCCGGGAAGCTAAACTTTGAAAATTTCGGCGCAGATGAACTGCTGCCTGGCCTTGAGTCGGTGTCCTTCACCGCGCGCGTCTCACAGCCGGTGGATTATGATGACTTTGCCCTTTACATGTATGGCGGCATGCTCAAGAACTACGCCATCAGCGCGAAGGTGACCATGAGCCAGGATTACGAGGATGCACGGCATTTCCCCAATGACATTTCACCCGTCAATCCTTCCATTTCGCTTATTGGGTACCATCGTGGGGAACAGGGGTGCTACGAATTCCGCATGACGAGGACGAAGATAGCGACGACGGACCCCGAGGTGACGTTGGAACTATACAAGTGGGCGCCGAAGAAGAAAGGTTCCGGAATGGAAGCCACGTTGCTCAATTCAGCGTCTTATGCCGGCAAACTCATGCCTATAAGCGATGACGAAAGAAGGTCAAGCAAATGGACTACGGCGTATTTCCTCGTCTATACCATGGTAAACGGGAAGGTGCGTCTGGAAGGACATTTGGCTGCGACTCCCACTGCGGCCGGAATAGGCACAGACATCAGCAACTTGCTCGACTCCAACATCTCATTCGTGGATGAAACCCCCGGAAACCTCAGGAGAGGCGGCACATACGGCGTAGGGTCAACGGATTGCCGGGCGGGATTTGGCTGGATGCAGATTCACGACGTTGTAACGCCGCCCACTGATATCGCGGACGCCAAAATCAACGCCACCGGCACTCCGATAAAGAGAAAATATTTGGATATAAACAACTTTGATGACGACGAGGACGACAACGCATCATGGACTTATGATAGTGAACGCTGGATGCTTGAGCTGGCTGACGATTCCACGGCATCGGCATTTAGGGGGAACGGCTGTCTGGTTGGAGTGGTGCCGTCAAACCAGACGGTCCAGGTATGGTTGAATAATGACGAGTTGGATGGCAGCGATCCCGATGGCGGATGGAAGTATTATGGATACGAGGCGAACATCAGCTCCTTCACCACGAACAGCTTCACGATTTCGCCGAAGATGCCTGGCAAGTGGAAGGTGAGCCTGAGAACGAGCGAAGAGGAAAGAGACGGCGTGGTTCTTGACGACGTTGTGCTCAAGTCGTGGGAAGGCGAAAACGTGTGGGATCATTCGGGCCATTCAAAGGACGAATACAACTTTGACTGGGTCTATACGAAGGGCTGGATTACCACGCATAGCGCGACGAATAAATGTCTGCTCCAGCCGTCGCGCGGCAGGGCCAATTATCCGATGGGCATCCGTTCGCCATGCCTACTGAACGGACTTTCCATGTTCAGCTACTCGTATGAAAACGCCGATTCCAACTGCGTGATGCTTGTGCAGATCGCCACCAACATGACCCCGCGCTATGCCAAGAACGGCGGTGATGTGCCACGTCTCACCGATCTTACGGAGAGCAGTGGCGGCCTCATCTGGACCACTGTTGAGACGCACAGTTTCAAGGGGTTGACGAGCACAGAACTCAGGAGAGGTTCGCGCACCACGTTCATCAGCCTGCGTCAGCATTGGATTGAAGACGATGAGGGCAGGACGGTTCTCACGAACGTTTGCGGATTGATCCGCGTGATAGTGGATCCGTCCATTGTCAGCCAGGTACTTGGGGTGGATACGGTAGAAGAGCGCAAGCGCCTTGAGGACTACGGCAAAATCACCATAACGGAGGCGCACTGCTGGGACGAGCCGATGATCGGCCAGAAATCGTGGTTCGGGTGGAACGTCCACACGGAAGGCTGGAACGGCAGTACTAGCAAGGCGGGGCCGTACGCATATCTCACTGACTACCCAGCCGGTCTCTCCATCGCGCTCAACTTCTCGGCGAAAAACGAGGACAACACCAAGCCCGCCGCGCAGGGCATCGGGCTTAAGGATTCGGAACGCGCCAAGGAATACGAGCGGCAAAATCCGTTCGTGCAGTGCGCCGCGCTCACCAACGGCATCGGCACGGTCAGCTTCCGCGCGAGGCTCTTCGACACGAACCAGCCTCCGGCGCAAACGCCTGCCGTAATCACGCTCTACGGCGGTACCGATCCAGGCGTGGACCAAACGGTTAACGGCAGTGCCACATGGGACATCCTCACGAACTTCGTTGTGACGAGTTCCACGTACCAGCCGTTCGAGTGGACGTACAAAAAGGACACGACGAGTCCGTATAAGGCGGTGCGTCTTTCCGCCGCCGGTGCGCGTTGGGGGCGCTATCCTGCGGGGCAGGCAGAGGCTTGGGAGTGGGCCGACATTGAGCCGAAGCAGTCGCCAATCAACCGCGTGATGATCGACGAGATGAGCGCGAGCGAGTTGATCTCGCCGAGGTTGAAGTTGCTCGACGCGCGTCCGTTCCGCGACGGCATCCGTTCGGCGGACGTCATCGAGATCAAGGACATCATGAGCGAAAGCCAGCAGCCGCTCATTGAAGAATCCTGGGGCATCCAGTGTCGCGTTGAGCCGGCGCAGATGGCGAGGGAGCTGGACATGAGCTCGATCCGCGTGTTCATGGAAGTGTACCGCGGCCAGTACCCGTGGGGCTACAAGCAGTGGAAGGATCTGCCGGCGTACACGAAGGTCGCGGGGCGCGATGTGCAGCAGCGTTTCTCGAGCGAGCTTGCCAACGTGGAAAACACGATGATCTACCGCAGCCACATTTACAAGTTCCCGTTGTCTATCATGCCGCCGGAGGAAACTCCTAACACGGTTTACCAGTACATGTTGTACGCGACGTTCCGCAAGATCGGTGATAGCAACACGCTGACCAACGAGCTTTCGTTGGCGGACTGGGTGAAACCCGCCTGGTACCGAGGCTCGAAAGTGGGCGAGGGCAACGATTCGCGCGACCCCGAGCAGTTCTCGGCCTACACGATCCTCGACTCGATCTCGCCGCGTCGTGCGTGGCTCAACGAGCTGAACCTCTGCGACGCGCAGGACTTGCAGGGGCTTTACCAGTTCATCGAGCTCGCGGTGCCGCAGAACGCAAACCTCCGTGGCTGGCGCATCCAGTTCACCGACTACAACCGGAAAACGGCGTCGCTTGCGTCTATCGGATACGACGACGGCGTTAGCGGCATCACTTCTAAGACGGGCAGCAATCCCGGCGTGGACAACACGAACCACTACACGTTCGTGAGCGTGTGCTCGCCAAGCGCCACGGGTTACGTGAGGAGCAAGAGCGACGGCAACTGGAAGACCATGACCACGAACACGCTTATCAACGGCGTCTTCCAGTACCAGTACCCGTATGGCATTCAGCTCTTGCGTCCCAGCGGCATCGTCGAGCACGAGGTCGTGGTGGAGGGCACGAACAGGTACGCGCACGTCTCGGGTGCTGGCCGTACAGGCACGGAACTCGTTGAAAAGCTGAAGGAGATCGATTCTGATAGCACGTGGTTCTTCGTGGGGCGGGATCTGGTGGATATTGATTATGAAGGTGGATCGTCAATTGGCGTGTGGCGCAGCCACGGCGAGGAGGCCGATCCGAGCAACTGGACCAACGCCATGGTGCGTACGCCAGGCGAGATCAACAAACTTAGAGACGGCACGTTGCAGGAAATTCCCAAAGGCTATTTCCTCACGCCCAACGGCGGAAACGCATGGATATACTCCACGCTCCTGAAGCCGCAGTTCATGACGCAGTTCTACGGCGGCCGCGAACTCAGCCCGAGCGCGGTGATCGTGGTGCCGGTGGGTACGACGACGAACATCGAGGTGGTGGTCACGAACTGGTACCAGATCGGCAATTGCACGACCAACGGCATCCCCGTGGCGGGTGCGCAGGGCAGTAAGGGCACCTACAAGCTCAACTTTGCTCAGGTGTCAAATCAGATCGACATCGTGATCGACGCCGAGCCGCAGTCCACCCTCGCCGAGACGTGGGGCCTCACGCCGGAAAACCGCTACACGCCTGCGGTGCTCGACTGGCTGCTGAAGAACTACAGCGGCTACGGCCCCGAGGATCTGAGCGCGGCGGAGTATTATGATCTTGCCTTAAATCCGGTAAAAGATAATGATGGTAACACAGTTAAACTCTCGCTTACGGAAATGTACTGGCTCGACATTCCGCCCGTGCATACGGAGCCGATTTGCGGCGGCAGCAACATTAAGTTTGTCGCCAGCATGGGTATGTCGCCGTCGATTAGTGGAACATTCTACCCAGCTCAGCTGCCTTACGAGAAAGAGCTGAACGGCGGCCTGAAAATCACCAACATATTTACGACGGTGACGATGATGATCACGAACACCGTTTACCGCACGGCCCCCAAGTTCGACAAAGAACAATACGCCCCTCGCCCGCCGGACCACCTGAACGGTCTTGTTTACGATGGCGAAGGCAGCAAGTACTACGACGGCAGGCAGGCTTGGACGAGCGTCGTGTTCAGCATCACGGGTGCGCTCCAGAAGCCCGATGTGAGGGATAGGTACCTTCCGCTGCAGCAGTACGTGTTTACGCCGGATTCCTTCGGCGCAAGGGGCAGTGCGCATCCGTTCCTTACGCGCATTGACGTGCTTGATCCTTTTTCTTCAACTTCGATGGGCTACTACTACGATTGGCCGCAGTATCGGTTCGATTATCCTATGTTGCTTTGGAAGTTCACCATCGAGGACAATCCTGACGGACGCGTTTCCATTGTTCCGCTCAAGGCGAACTGGGCGGCACCGAATTCTACGCCTTGAGAAATCGTGACTGCCCCGTGACAACTCTTTCAAGATAAACTGCTTTAATATGTGCCGTGAGCAAATCAGTAGAATTCATCTGGGGCGCGGTTGATGAGGTCGCGTCGCGTTCGCGGAAGGAAGTTGCATCCTTCCGGCTCGTGAATCCCGTTGGCGGATTGCCGACGGCGCAAGGCGTTTTTGAACTTGGCCGCGCTGAAGCGAGACCTTCCAAGCCTCTAATGCGCGGTGGTCGCGTTGTGGGCGAGACGTGGGAAGATGATCTTGCGAGCTACTGCCTTCTGGCGGGCGTTTTGCCGGCGGATATTGCTGCGGCGAGGGGTGCGCAGGCGTCGTCCGTGTTCCTTGAGATGGAGGCGTTGCTCGCGGAGGCGGGCATGACTTTCGCGCACGTGGTGCGCACGTGGCTCTACATCGACCGCGTGTGCGAATGGTACGGCGAGTTCAACGCTGCGCGCACTGCCTTCTTTGAATCTCGCGGGGTCTTTGATACGTTCCTTCCGGCGTCCACCGGCATCGGCAGCGCGAACCTCGACGGCGCGGCGATCACGGCGGGCGCGGTGGCGGTGAAGCCGAAGGATGGGCGCGTGAAGGCGGAGATCGTGGAATCTCCGCTTCAGGCGCCGGCGATGGCGTATCGTTCGAGCTTCAGCCGCGCTGCGGAAATCCAGTGGCCTGATCAAAGGTTGCTTCTGGTGAGCGGTACGGCGTCGATCGCGCCCGACAGCCACGACGTCGCCTTCGTGGGCGATATCTCCAAGCAGATCGACTGCACGATGACTGCGGTTCATGCGATCCTCAAGAGCCGCGGCTGCGGGTGGGGCGATGTTTCGCGCGCGGTGGTGTATTTGAAAGAGCCTGATTTCGCGTATGCGTGGCGCTCGTGGCTCGCGGCTTATGGTCTGCGGGAGGATTTCGCGATTGAGACCGTGTGCGACGTGTGCCGCGACGAATGGCTTTTCGAGATCGAGCTTGATGCAAGAGTGATTCGTGGTTAGCCGGAAGCCCTAGGTTGCGGAATTGTCGAAAACGACCCATTTTCGGGATGCGGAATTGTCGAAAGCACCTCATTTTCGGGTTGCGGAATTGCTGAAGGGGTGATATAATACACGTGCCAATGGAGAAAAACGATGCTTCAAAGGAAAATATGGCCAAAATTGGAGGCGTTCCGCGAGAGTGCCGATAAAAAGACCCTGCTTGTGACCGGTGCAAGGCAGGTGGGAAAGACTTTTATCATTGAGGAGTTTGCGAAACGGTACTATCAATCTTTGGTGGAAATCAATTTCATCAAAGAACCTGCTGCTATGGCAATCTTCCACGATGTGGCTGATGAGCAGGATGTCCTGCGCCGCCTATCGGCATACGCGAATGGCAGAATGATTCCCGGCAGCACGCTTGTGTTTTTCGACGAGGTGCAGGAATGTCCTGAAGCTATGACATACGCGAAATTCCTCGCAGGCAAGGGCGGATGCCATTACGTCTATAGCGGATCGCTTCTGGGCGTTGAGTTGAAGAATGTGCGCTCGGTTCCAGTTGGATTCATGGATGAGATTGAGATGTATCCATTGGACTTCGAGGAATTCCTCTGGGCGAACGGCGTGGGCGGCGACGTTGTAGGCGAGGCACGTGCGGCGTGGGATGGCAGACGGAAAGTGGATCCCTTCATCCACGATAGGCTAATGAGGTATTTCAGGTTGTACCTTGTTGTCGGAGGCATGCCGGCAGCAGTCGATAAGTATGTCGCCACCAACGACCTTTCCGCAGTCGCGGCTGAGCAGCAGTTCGTGATACGCGCATACCGTCGCGACATATCGAAATATGATCCGAACCACGCCTTGCGCATACGCGAAGTCTATGATCTCCTGCCATCTGAGCTGTCATCGGAAAACCGCCGGTTCAAGATGGCGAGCGTCCTTCCCGGCAGTCGCTTCACGCGCGTGGAGGAGGGTTTCCTCTGGCTGAAAAACGCCGGGGCGGCGATTCCCGCATACTGCGTGGAAGAGCCAAAGGCGCCGCTGAAACTTTCGGAGAAGCGCAGCCTGTTCAAGTTATTTGCCAATGACGTGGGGCTGCTGGCGGCCATGTATGCAAATGGAATCCAATTGCGCATACTTGCGGGCGAAAGCGGCTTGAACATAGGCGCCGTCTATGAGAACGTGGTTGCGCAGGAGTTGCTGTCCAAAGGGCTTGCGCCCCACTACTACCATTCGAAGAAAAAGGGTGAACTTGATTTCGTGGTGGAGCGCGGCGGCGGCGTGACGCCGATAGAGGTGAAGAGCGGCAAGGACTACAAACGGCACAATGCGCTGAGCAACGTGCTTGCAGATGCCAACTACCAGATAGAAGAGGCATTCGTGCTGAACAACGAGAATCTGGAGCGTTTCGGCAGAATCACTTACTTGCCGATTTACATGGTTATGTTTGTGGTTGCGGCGGGCTTGCCTGATAAATTGATTTATCGCGTGTAAGTGGTTGGCCGGGAAATCCGAATAATCCGGAAATCGCGCTTTCAAATGCTTAGTAAAAGTGGTATAATTGCCACGTCTTTTCAACCCCAAAGGAGCCAGCAAAAAAATGAACCGCATCATCTTGAATGAAACTTCCTACCACGGCGCGGGTGCCGTCAAGGAAATCGTAAACGAGCTCGCGCACCGCGGTCTCAAGAAGCCGGTCGTGTTTTCCGATCCGGACCTGATCAAGTTCGGCGTCACGAAGAAAGTGACCGACCTCCTCGACAAGGCGAAGGTCAAATACGCCATCTACAGCGAGATCAAGCCCAATCCCACCATCGCCAACGTCAAGAACGGCGTGAAGGCGTTCAAGGCGGCGAAGGCCGACTGCATCATCGCTATCGGCGGCGGTTCCTCGATGGACACCGCGAAGGCCGTTGGTATCATCATCGCGAATCCGAAGTTTGCGGATGTGCGCTCGCTCGAGGGCTGCGCTCCAACGAAGAACCCCTCGAAGCCGATCCTCGCCGTGCCCACCACGGCCGGCACCGCGGCCGAAGTCACGATCAACTACGTGATCACCGACGTCGAGAAGAAGCGCAAGTTCGTGTGCGTGGATCCGCACGACATCCCAGTGGTGGCGTTCGTCGATCCCGAGATGATGGCGACAATGCCGAAGGGTCTTACGGCGTTCACGGGCATGGATGCGCTCACCCACGCGATCGAAGGCTACATCACTAAGGCCGCTTGCCCGATGACCGACATGATGCACCTCGAGGCTATTCGCCTCATTTCGCTGCACCTGCGCGACGCGGTGGCCAATAAGCCCTCCGGCCGCGAGGGCATGGCGCTTGGGCAGTACATCGCCGGCATGGGCTTCTCGAACGTTGGCCTCGGCGTTGACCACTCGATGGCTCACGGCCTTTCGGCGCTCTACGACATGCCCCACGGCAAGGCGTGCGCGATTCTGCTTCCGACGGCGATGAAGTTCAACGCGCCGGCGACTGGCACGAAGTACCGCAAGATTGCCGAGGCGATGGGTGTGAAAGGCGTTGATAAGATGCCGCTCGCCGCCGCGCGCAAGGCCGCGATCGCCGCCGTCGAGAAGCTGGCCGCCGACGTGGGCATTCCTCCGGATCTCAAGGGCGTGCTCAAGAAGGAAGATGTGCAGTTCCTCGCCGAAAGCGCCTACGCCGATGCCTGCCGCCCGGGCAATCCACGCGATTGCACGGTTGAGCAGATTGCGAAGCTTTACCGGTCGCTTATGTGATTGCGGCCTGAATGGCCGCAATCTCAAGTTGAAGGGTGGCAGCTGGCGAAGCCTTCGGAGGGCCGCTGCAGATGGGCTTCATGGCCGCTGCCGAAGCCTTCGGTGAGCCGCTGCCGATGAGCCGCAGGGGTAGCAAATGGCAAAGCGAAAGCAACTTGATAGCCCGCCCATTCAGGGCGCGTGATAGGCTGGCAGGCGCGATGCAAATGGCAAAGCGAAAGCAACTTGATAGCTCGCCCATTCAGGGCGCGTGATAGGCAGGCAAGCGCGGTGCAAATGGCAAAGCGAAAGCAACTTGATAGCTCGCCCATTCAGGGCGCGTGATAGGCAGGCAGGCGCGATGCAAATGGCAAAGCAAAAGCAACTTGATAGCCCGCCCATTTAGGGCATGCGATAGGCAGGTGAGCGCGGTGCAAATGGCAAAGCGCAAGCAACTTGATAGCCCGCCCATTTAGGGCGGGCGGTAGGAGGCTTGCGATTTCGAATGCACTTTGCTATACTTCACCTTGTGCCGGAGAATGGCCTTCGGCGCAGAAAAAACGAGGAATGGAATGAAACCTATAGGCATCTTGAAACTGAATGTAATTACCGCCGCGTGCGCAGCTGCGGCAATGGCTTATGGCGCTACTGTGGAGCGCGTGGTCAAACCCCCGCGCTTCACCCGCGGCAATACCTCGATCCTGCCGGTGCAGCCGATCGACCAGGCGGCGTGGCTCTCGCATCCCGATATCAAGGATGAGGTGGCGTATCCGTTGCTTCCGCGCATCGTGCGCTTCAAATGCGAGTTCGAAAGCGACGGTTCGCCGCTTGAGTTCGACGTCACCGGCGACGAGCGCTACTACCTCACGCTCGACGGTGAGTTCATCTCGCGCGGTCCGCATCGCGGCACTGTCGAAAACTGGATGTATCAGAGCTACCGAATTGCGCTTGCGCCGGGCAGGCACGTGATGGAGGCGACGGTGTGGCGCATGCCGTTCCGGGCGTCGCCGCTCGCGCAGCTCTCCTACAAGCTCGGCTTCTGCCTGAAGGCTGAGGGCAAGTACGATGCCGTCCTCACCACGGGCAGGGGCGCGTGGAAATGCGGGCCCATCACGGGCGTCAAGAACATCGGCAAGTCCGGCGGCGCGTGGGGTGCGGGCGACGGCTTCGAGATCCACGGCTCCGGCATCTACGACTGCACGCCGGGCAAGTGGCTCAAGCCGGCCGTCGTGCGCAAGCCCATGGGCGGCGGCAGCAGGTACGGCATCCGCCAGCAGGGCTGGATGCTCTTCCCGTCGCAGCTTCCGGAGCAGACCGAGTACAGGGTGCGTCCTGGCAAATTCGTGGATGGCGGCGAAATGAAATTCCCGCTAGTCGTGAAGCCGGGCGAGAAGCGTCGTATCCTCTGGGATCTTGGCCGCTACATTTGCGCGTATCCCGAGGCGATCGTGAAGGGCGGCAAGGGCGGAAAGATGAGCTGGCAGTGGGCCGAGGCGTTGCGTGGCCCCTCGAAGAATCCGAGAATCAAGGGCAGCTTCAAGGGCAACCGCGGCGAATGGGAAGGCAAATCCTTCAGCGGATTCGGCGATAGGTTCGTGTTCGACGGACGCGACCGCGCCGTGTTCCAGCCGCCGTGGTTCCGGTGCGGACGCTGGTGCGAGGTCATCATCGAAGCTGGCGATGTGCCAGTGGAAATCCAGGACCTCGCGCTCATCGAATCGCGCTATCCGCTTGAGTGCGAAACGCGGTTCGACACGCCCGAGGATTCCGCGCTCACTGGCGTGCAGGCGATTTGCGCACGCGCCATGCAGATGTGCTGCCATGAGATGCTGTTCGACTGTCCTTTCTACGAGCAGCAGATGTACCCCGGCGATACCCGCGTGCAGCTCAATGTCATTTCCGCAATGACTGCGGACGACGCGATCATCCGCCGTGCGATTGAAATCTACGACCTGAACCGTCGCGACGACGGCAACGTGCCGTTCAACTTCCCCACAGTCGGCACGCAGGAAGGCGCATCCTACACGCTCTGCTATCTTGGAATGTATGCCGACTACGTGATGAACCACGCCAACCGCGAATGGCTCCGCGCCCGCCTCCCCGGAATGCGCGATACCCTCCACGGCTTCGAGCTGTACGAGCGCGAGGATGGCATTATCCACAAGTTGCCGGGATGGTCTTTCATGGACTGGGTGACGAGCGGCGAATGGCACGGTGGCTGGGCGCCGGGTTCGCGCGACGGCGGCGCGAACGCCGAGATGAACCTCTTCTACCTTGCGGCGCTACAGGGCGCGGCGAAGATCGAAGAAGCCTTCGGCAACCATCACCTCGCCGCGCACTGGCGCGAGAAGGCTGAAAAGCTCAAGCCGGCCATCGTCAAGCAATTCTTCGACGAAGGGCGCGGGCTCTTCGCATCCGACGCCGCCCGCAAATCATTCGCGGAGCATGCACAGTGTCTGGCGCTCTTGACGGAAGTATTCGAGGGCGAGCGCGCGAAGGCGCTCTTCGAGAAGCTGATTACCGAGAAGAATATCCACCGCACGACGGTTTACTTCTCGTACTACCTCTTCGAGACCTATTTCAAGTTCGGGCGCGCGGATCTATTCCTCAATCGGCTTGACCTCTGGAAGGGCTATGTGAAGCTCGGCGCGACGACGACCCTGGAATCGCCTGAATATCCCGGCCACGACGCCCGCAGCGACTGCCATGCGTGGGGTGCGCATCCGCTCTGGTTTTTGCGCACGGGCGTGGCGGGAATCCGCAGCGCGGCACCGTTCTTCGAGAAGGTGCGCGTTGCGCCGCAGCCGGGCGGGTTGAAATCGATCAAGGCGTCGTATCCGCATCCGAGCGGGAAGATGATCGAGGTCGATTTGACCTTCGACGGCGGCAAGGCGCACGGGCGCGTTGTCACGCCCGTTGCGGGAGAATTCACATTCGGCGGCGTCGTGAAGCCGCTCAAACCCGGCGTAAACGAGATCTAACCATGCACGCTACGCTTGCAGACGTAATCGCCGACACCGCCCAGAACTCCATCGAGGCCGGGGCTCGGCATGTTGAACTCACGATAATCGAAGATGGCAAGACCATTGCCGTCACGATCAAGGACGACGGCAAAGGCATGGACGAGGCGACTCAGGCGCGCGCGTTCAATCCCTTCTACACCGAGGCTGGCAAGCACGACAAGCGCAAAGTCG
Organism: uncultured bacterium; assembly: GCA_902779865.1. Classification (GTDB taxonomy): domain Bacteria; phylum Verrucomicrobiota; class Kiritimatiellia; order RFP12; family UBA1067; genus RUG572. The sequence goes on along the minus strand of CACZDG010000038.1, from coordinate 3,769 downwards.
GGCTTGGTCTGCCGATCCTCAAGCAAATCTGCGAAGCGACCGACGGCGCGGTGAGCCTAAAATCCGAAAAGGGGGTGGGCACGGAGCTTAACTACAGCTTTTCCGCCACGCACATCGACCTGCCGCCGATGGGTGACCTGGCGGGGGCGGTGTTGATGCTTTTCAACTATCCGGGCGATTTCGAGCTCACATTCACGCATAAGAAGGGCGAATCGGAGTATTCGATCTCGCGCAGCGAGCTTGCGGAGGCGGTTGGCGGACTTGAAAGCGCGGAAGGGATTGCGCTTGCGAAGGAGTTTCTGGAATCGCAGGAGGCCGGATAAAAGGAACTGGAAAATTTACCTATCTTACCCTTGCCTAACTAGGGGCAATTGTGAGATAATATTACTTATCCGCACAGGAGAAGATTTCCATCATAACAAGGAAGAAGAAAAATGAGCAAACAGCTAGAGACGATGACGCCCGAGCTGAGGGCGTTTATCGAGGAATGGAAGGCGAAGCCGGGCAACCTCATCATGGTGCTGCACCGTGTGCAGCAGACCTATGGCTACATTCCGCGCGAAATCGCCATTGAAACGAGCCAGATACTGGACGTGCCGCTCGCCAAGATCTACGGCGTGATCACGTTCTACAACTTCTTCCGCCTGCAGAAGGCCGGCAAGTACAACATTCAGGTGTGTCTCGGCACCGCGTGCTACCTGCGCGGCGGCGACGACATCATCAAGGAGTTCGAGCGCCAGCTCGGCGTGGGCCTCAACGCCACGTCGGCCGACGGGATGTTCTCAGTGGAGGCGGTGCGCTGCCTCGGCTGCTGCGGCCTCGCGCCGGTGGCGGTCGTGAACGGCGAAGTACACGGCAAGCTCTCCTCGAAGGATGTCGATAGTATCATCAAGCAGTACCGCGAGCGCGGCTAAGGAAGGAAAAAGGCAATGGCAAAACTTACACTTGAAGACCTGCGCAGGATGCGCGGCGAGAAGCAGAAGGAAATGGAAATGCGCGACGCGTCCAACAAGGACGTGCAGGTGATCGTGGGAATGGGCACGTGCGGCATCGCCGCCGGCGCCAAGGACACGTTCACGGCGCTCGTCGGCGCGATCAACGAGAAGGGACTCACTAACGTCCTCATCCGCCAGACGGGCTGCATGGGCCTGTGCCACTCGGAGCCTACCGTAGAGGTGGTCGTGCCGGGAATGCCCGCCGTGATCTACGGCAACGTTGACGCCGCCACGGCGAAGGCCGTGGTTGAGAAGCACATCGTCGGCCACCAGCTGATCGACGACAAGATCCTCGACCGTCCTTCGATCGACATCATCAAGAACTCCTAAGGAGCACGAAAATGGCATACGAATCATACGTACTTGTGTGCGGCGGCACCGCGTGCTGCTCGGGCGGCGGCACGACCGTCGTCGAGGAGTTCAAGAAGGAACTCGAAGCGGCCGGCCTCAAGGACAAGGTGCAGGTGGTCGTGACGGGCTGCCTCGGGTTCTGCGAGCAGGGCCCGATCGTGAAGATCCTCCCGCAGGGCACGTTCTACGTGCAGGTGAAGCCCGAGGACGTGAAGGAGATCGTCGCGGAGCACCTGGTGAAGGGCCGCGTCGTGCAGCGTCTGTGCTACGACCCCGAGCAGGCGAAGAAGCTCGTCGCCGAGGCGAACATCCCGTTCTACCAGAAGCAGTACCGCATCGTGCTCAGGAACTGCGGCGTGATCGACCCGGAGAAGATCGAAGACTACATCGCCCGCGACGGCTACAAGGCCATCGAGAAGGTGCTCTTCGAGATGACGCCTGAGCAGGTGGTCGAGGAGATCCTGAAGTCGGGCCTTCGCGGCCGCGGCGGCGCTGGCTTCCCCACCGGCATGAAGTGGAAGTTCGCCCAGCAGCAGCCCAAGGGCCAGAAGTACATGGTCTGCAACGCCGACGAGGGCGACCCCGGCGCGTACATGGACCGTTCCACGCTCGAAGGCGATCCCCACTCCATCCTCGAGGCGATGACCATCGCCGGCTACGCGATCGGCGCCTCCAAGGGCTTCATCTACATCCGCGCGGAATACCCGCTCGCCATCGAGCGTCTCCAGATCGCCATCAAGCAGGCGCATGAGCTGGGCCTCCTCGGCGACGATATCCTTGGATCGGGCTTCTCGTTCGACATTGAGCTCCGCTTCGGCGCGGGCGCGTTCGTGTGCGGCGAGGAAACCGCCTTGTTGCAGTCCATCGAGGGCAACCGCGGCATGCCGAAGCCGCGTCCTCCGTTCCCGGCCGTGAAGGGCCTGTGGGGACGTCCCACGGTGATCAACAACGTCGAAACCCTCGCGAACATCCCCGTTATCATCAACAAGGGCGCGGACTGGTTCAACAAGATCGGCACGGCCACCACCAAGGGCACCAAGGTTTTCGCGCTCACGGGCAAGGTCAACAACTCCGGCCTCATCGAAGTTCCGATGGGCACCACGCTCCGCGAGATCATCTTCGACATCGGCGGCGGCATCCGCGGCGGCCACCAGTTCAAGGCTGCCCAGACCGGCGGTCCCTCCGGCGGCATCATCCCGCCGCAGTTCCTCGACACCCCGATCGACTACGAGTCGCTTGCCAAGATCGGTTCGATCATGGGCTCCGGCGGCCTCATCGTGATGGACGAGACGGACTGCGTGGTGGATATCGCAAAGTTCTACCTCGACTTTACGGTTGACGAGAGCTGCGGCAAGTGCGCTCCCTGCCGCATCGGCGGGCGCAAGCTGCTCAACTACCTCAAGAAGATCACAGACGGTCGCGGCACCGAGCAGGACATCAAGGACATGGAGGCCATCTGCGACGCCATGAACAAGGCGTCCCTCTGCGGCCTCGGCCAGACGGCCTCGAACCCCGTGCGCTCCACGCTCCGCTACTTCATGGACGAATACATGGAGCACATCAAGGACAAGAAGTGTCGCGCCGGCAAGTGCTCGAAGCTCATCCAGTACAAGATCGACCCGGCCAAGTGCAAGGGCTGCACGATGTGCGCCAAGAAGTGCCCGGCGGGCGCGATCACGGGTTCGGTGAAGCAGCCGCACGTGATCGACCAGTCGAAGTGCGTCAAGTGCGGCCAGTGCGAGCAGACCTGCAAGTTCGGCGCGATTTCTCACGGGTGATTAGTGGAAGGAAAGGAATAGCTTATCATGGAAAACACTGAAATGATTACCCTTGAAATCAACGGCAAGACCGTTGAGGTTCCGAAGGGCACCTCGATCCTGAACGCGGCGAAGGCCGCGCACATCAAGATCCCCACGCTCTGCTACCACCCCGACCTCAAGGCGGGCGCGAGCTGCGGCATCTGCGTGGTGCGCCAGCTTGTCCCGAGCCGCAACCCCGCCGACAACGGCAAGCTCGTGCCTAGCCCGAAGCTGCTCCGCGCGTGCTGCACGGAGGCGACGCAGGGAATGCACATCGTCACGCACGACCCCGACATCGTCCAGGTGCGCAAGACCGTGCTCGAGCTCATCCTCGCGAACCATCCGAACGACTGCTTGCAGTGCCCGCGTTCCGGCCGCTGCGAACTCCAGAGCCTCGCCGCCGACTTCGGCATCCGCGAGAATCCGTTCCCGAAGGAAGTGATCCACCACGAGCCGGATACCTCCACGCCGTCGATCGTGCTCTACCCTGACAAGTGTATCAAGTGCGGCCGCTGCGCGGAAGTGTGCCAGGAGATGCAGAACGTGTGGGCGCTCGAGTTCATCGGCCGCGGCGAGAAGACCGTGATGCAGCCCGCCGCCGGCGTGCCGCTCGCGGAGTCGCCC
>CACZDG010000037.1 GCA_902779865.1 uncultured bacterium | reverse complement strand
ACTCAGGATTCATGACGTACGCAGAACGCCCCGCCCTCGTCTTACCGGGGGCGGACGCTTTTCGTCTGCCAGAATGTATTGCCTTCGTCATGTTCTTCTTTCTTCCGCCCGAGGCTAATCCCCTCAAGCGGTGCATATTTTACACTATTTCCCGTTTCACTGTCAAGGTGCGGCGGAGCGCAGTCCGTTATAGCACATAACCCCCGATTCTGTCGCCGTCAAAAAGAAAACCGCAGCTGCCAGGGCGTATTTTGAAGCGCAATGCATCTGCAATGTGCCGCGAGCCGATCACGATCGGCGAAGTGACTGCGATCCACGCATCGACCAGCCCCGCGTCGGCAAGGGACGTGGCCAACTTGAGCCCGCCCTCGCACAAAACGTGCATCGCGCCCATCCGTCCAAGCTCCTCCAGCGCCTCTCGCGCATCCCTGAAAACGAGTGTCTTGTTCGGAGCGCCGTCCGTGAATATCTGCGCATCCCTCGGCACCTTGCCGGACTTTGAAACAATCACGCGTATCAAATCATCGTTGCGTTTGCTGTGCGAGAGGAGCGATGGATTGTCCCGCCGCACCGTCTCCGCCCCGACCATGATCGCATCCACGCGCGTGCGCTCCCAGCCGACGGTCTTCCGCGACCTTGCAGACGACACCCACTTCGCGTCACCCCAGTTGTCGCAGATTTTTCCGTCCAGCGACATTGCGAGCTTCACCGTGACGTAAGGAAGCCCCGTCGTGACGTGCTTTGCAAACGGCGCAATCAGAAGCCGAGCCTCCTCAAGCGCCGATTCCATCCCGCCGCAGCAATTCCACTCGCCCTTCGCCGTGTTGGCATGGCTCGGCATGACGCATTCGATGCCCGCACGTGCGAGGACGCGCTTCGCCCTTCCACGGTTCTTCGGATTCGGATCGCGCACGGCGAACGCCACGCATCCAATGCCCGCCGCCGCTATCGCATCCGTGCATGCCCCCACGCGCCCCGGCTTGGAACACGGCTCAAGCGTCACGTACATCGTCGCGCCGCGAACCTTTTCACCGCGCCGCGCCGCATCCTTGATGGCGGCCACTTCCGCATGGTCTCCGCCGCACCGCTTGTGCCAGCCTTCACCGATGATTCTGCCGCCTCGCACAATCACCGCGCCCACGGGCGGGTTGGGGCGCGTGTGGCCTTCTCCGCGCCGGGCAAGCTCGATTGCCCGCCACATGTACTCCTGCCGGAGGTTCATCCGCGCCACGCCCTCACTTGCCGGAATTCGCAACTAGTTCGCGGATGCGACGCGAAGTGCGCACAGCGCAGAACTCCTTGCCGCACATAGAGCAATGGTCGTCGGAATGCGCCTCGTCGGTGAACGCGCGCGTCCTGAGCCAGCGGGCCTTGGCATGCTCGGGGTCGAGCGCAAGCGAGAACTGACGCTCCCAGTCGAACGCCGCGCGCGCATCGGACATCGCGTCATCGCGGGCGCGTGCGCCGGGAAGCCCGCGCGCCACGTCTCCGGCGTGTGCCGCGATCTTGTATGCGATGCAGCCGCGGTGAACCTCGTCGCCGTCGGGAAGTCCGAGGTGTTCGGCGGGCGTCACGTAGCAGAGGAGTGATGCGCCGTACGTCGCGGCCGCCGTTGCGCCAATCGCGCTTACGATGTGGTCGTAGCCGGGGGCGATGTCAGTGACCACAGGACCCAGCACGTAGAAAGGCGCTCCCTTGCAAACGGACTGCTCGCGCTCCATGTTCATCTGGATTTGATTGAACGGCACGTGTCCAGGGCCTTCCACCATCACCTGCACTCCGCGTGCGCGGCAGCGTTCAACCAACTCGCCCAAAACGTCAAGCTCTCCGAACTGCGCCGCGTCCGAGGCGTCCGCAAGGCAGCCGGGACGCAGTCCGTCGCCGAGCGACACGGTGACGTCGTGTTCGGCAAGGATATCCATCACCTCGTCCCAGTGCGTGTATAGCGGGTTTTCGGTGCGGTTCTCCATCATCCATTCCGCCATGATCGAACCGCCACGGCTCACGATTCCCATCTTGCGCTTCATCGCCAACGGAATCTGCTTCAGGAGGAGCCCGGCATGGAGCGTCATGAAGTCAACGCCCTGTTCCGCCTGCTCGCGGATTACGCCGATGAGCAGCGAAGGATCCATGTGGGGGACGTCGCCCTTGAGACGGCTGATCGTCTCGTAAACCGGCACGGTGCCGAGCGGCTTGGGACTCGCATCAAGCATCCCCTGGCGAATCGCCTTGACGTCCTCGCCGACGGAAAGGTCCATCACGAAGTCAGCTCCGGCCTTGAGGGCGATTGCGAGCTTCTCAAGTTCGTCGCCCTTCCCGGAGTGCGTCACGCTACGCCCGAGGTTCGCGTTTATCTTGGTAGTCACCATGCGCCCGACGCCCACGGGACTGCAATTCGCGTGGTGGTGGTTCAGCGGGATCACGGCGGTGCCGTCCGCCACGGCGGCGCGGATAACCTCTACGTCAACGCCCTCGTCCGACGCGACCGTCTTCATCGCGTCCGTCACAATGCCTTTGCGGGCTGATTCCAATTGAGTCATTTTTCCAATCCTTTCACAGCAGCGCGGGAATGAGTTTGTCGTAGGACTCCACGACGGTGGCGCCCTTCAGAAGTTCGGCGGCCTTGCGCTTTTCCGGCGTGTCGCACACGGCGACGACCCTTCCGCCACGCGCGATGAAGGCGTTCATTTCCTTCGCCTCGTCGGCGTTCGTCTTGTCCGTAAGCACGACCGCGTCAAGATGCGCGAGCGCGCCGCCGTCCTTTCCGGGCCACACGTGGAAACGTCTGTCGCGCAAAAGAGTGCCGAACAGGAACTCCGCCGACGCCTTGTCCGACGAACGATACCTTACCGACACCGCCCCGCGCGTCCTGTTGAGATACGCCGGCGACGGCGCAACGCCCGTCAGATACTTGATTCCGCTCCGTACGATGTCGTGGTTCGCCTCCTCGAATTCTGGATGCGGACACGAGATGAAAACCTTCCCCTTGCCCGCACGTCCGCCAGCGAACGCGCCCTTGCCGAGCATGTCCTCAACCGGCTTGCCGTTCGTGGTGCTGATCTTCCGTCCGGCGTAACTGCCTAGAATCTTGATGTCGGAATCTGCCACCGGCTTGCCAGGAATGATCGCGGGACCGCCCGCATATACAACGGTGCGCGTCTTGCCAACGCCCTCAAGCGCCTTCTGCCCCTCTTCCGTGAACTTCACCTTGATAGGAGCCTGGCCACGGTAGTGCGCGGGGTCGTCGCCCTTGAACGGCACGAGCCCGAGGCGCGGACGGTTCGGGAGCGACTGCTGCAGCGCCATGAACGCCCCGGCGCATACGCCGTAGTACTTCCCGCCGTTCAGCACGAAACGCCTGAGCGCATCAGCGCCCTTCTCGCCTAGCGCCTTGTACTGCGAGGTGCAGCCGCCGCCGGGCTGGACGATGAGGTCGATTGTGTCGAGCCCGCCGTTGACGTAGTCTTCCGGCGAGAGGAACTTCAGCTCGTACTCGGGCGCGAACGCGAGCATTCGTGCGATGATGATGTTGGAATTATTCGGATCCTGATAGATACCGGCGCGGAGGGGCTTAGCCACCTTCGCGGGGAACGGCGCTGGCGTGGGAACCGGCTCCGCCGCGAACGCACGCAACGCAACGAGCGCGGACTCTGCGTCCGCCACGCACGTCACGCCAAGCCCGAGTTTCCCGGCGACCTCCGCCGCACAGCCCCAGGCGAAGATGCGCCCGCCGCGTGCGATGAACTCCTTCGTGCGTCCAGCGTTGTCGCGGCCGAGACTCGCCTTGAGCACTGCCGCCCCTACGCCATCGGGCGCAAGCACCGCATCCACGTTCCGGAGCCCGCCGGACTCAACCTCCTTCTTGTTGAGCGGCACGACGTCGAACTCGCCGTTCGTGACGAGCCGCTGGATGAGCTTCGCCGTCTCCACCCCGAACGAGTCATCGCACATGAAACCGACGACTAACTGTCCGCGCCGCCGCTGCGGATAGTCCCATTCGAAATCCTTCCGCCCCGTCACGTAGCGGAACGCGCCCTTAAGGAGAAAGTGGTCGTCCACATCGTACTCCGGATGGACGGCAAACACGAAAAGTCGTCCCTTGCCATACGTCCCTGCGACCGCCGCCGCGCAGCCCGCACGCGACGGACGCTCCTTCTCGCCCATCGAGTTGAGATCGCTGTCGTATGTCGCCACGACCTCGATGTTGGCGTCCTCGACCGGCGTTGACGGGAGCAGCACGGGACCTTCCGAAAACCGCACGCTCACCTTGCCCTTCTTGATGCCCGCAAGCGCGGTGGCTCGCTCGTTGAAAGCGATCGACATGTCCGCCTTGCCGCCGGATGGGCCGAACTTGAACGGGATCAGGTGCAGCATGTCCGGATGGTGACTCGCCGGCTCCATCAGCAGACAGCACCCGGCGCACGTGCCGACGTATCCGCCGCCGCGTCGAATGAAATCCTTCACCTTCTCGCGCCCTTCCGCGCCAAGGGTCTTCGCCTCGGTGACGGACGAGCCACCGGGCATCACAAGGACATCTGCCGCATCCAGCGCACCCGCGCGCACCGCTTCGCCGTCAACCGGCGTCGCCACGGCATCCTTCATCCGCGTAGTGATTTCAAGCCAGCGAAAGGCACCACAGTTGCGCGCGCCCTTGTCCACGAACACCGCCACGCGCAGCGGCTTCTCCGCCGCCGTTTCGGCGACATTTCCCGCGTCGGGTCCGACGCATCCCGTGAAGGCGGCAAGAACCGCCGCCGCTATCATCATTAGTTTCTTTGTTTTCATGGCGGGTTATTATACCAAATTCACTTTGCTGCGTGTTGCGATTTTTCAATCCACGTTCGCATACGCCTGATGAACGCTGGCTTGAATGTCTTCTCCAGACGTGGCCAGTCCTTTTCGGCGAACGTCTTCAGCGCAGCGTCGCGTTCGGCCAGCAGCTTCGCCGCGTCGGCTGGATGCGCCGCGATCATATCGCGCGTTTTCCAGATGATCTGCCACGACGTGGGGAGGTTCGCGGCGGCCTTCGGCCAGCCACGTCCGGCAAGGGCAAGGCGGAAGTCATCCGTGAGCGCGGCGACGCGCGTGTGCTCGCCCTTCAGTCCGTTGACGGCGGAGATCGGCGCGCTCGGTGATCGCGCCCTACCACCTTGCTGTTGTACGCTTGCTGTCTTGTCATCCGAATGCATAAGCTCCACCACCGTCTCGCGCGTACCGTCCTGCGGCAGCGTCTTCACGACCACGGCCAAGTCCTCCGCATCGTATTCCCATGCACACTCCTTGCCGTTCACCTTCGCGACAAGCGGCACGGCGGCGAGCGGGAACTTCAGCGTGTAAGATCCCTTGCGCGGCGCAATGGTCACGCGGTTCCCTTCGCGGCGGATCGCGGTGCGGCGGAAGTTCGTCGCGTAGTCGGCATTGTCGCCGCCGTCCTCGTATACCGAAGTTTGGTAGGGCGCGCTCGCCGAGCGCGCCGACGGCGTACAGAATAGCACGAGGTCGTCCGTGCCGGGATTGCCGAGACGGTTGACGGAATCGGGGTACATCGGAATCACCGCGCCCGCCTTCACGAACCACGGTGTCTCCTCGATCGTGTAGCCGCGCTTCAGCTTGCGCCCGCCTTCCACAAGCTCGCCCCGCGAGACATCGTACCACGTGCCCTTCGGCAGCCACACCTCGACCTCCGCCTCCTTCGTCACGGGATCGACGGCCTTCGTGACGGGCGCGACGAGGATGTCGTCGCCGAACATGTACTGGTTGATGGAATCGTACGCGGCGTCCTCCTCCGGCCAGTCGTAGTACATCGGACGGCACAGGCACACGCCCGTGTCGTACGCCTGGCGCGCGGCGGTGTAGATATAGGGCGCAAGGCGGTAGCGCAGACGGTACGCCTCGCGGAGAATGAAGAAGTGGTCGGCGTACTTCCACGGACGGCGATCGGCAAGCGAGTCCTTGGACGGGTGTGTGCGGAAGATCGGCGTGAACACGCCGCACTGCATCCAGCGCGTGAGTAGCTCGCCGTTTTCCTCACGCTTGAACTGGGGGCGGTTATGTCCGCCGAGGTCGTGTCCCCAGTAGCCGTAGCCCACGTTCGACGCGGTGGCGGTGAACCACGGGATCGCCTCCAGCATCCGCCACGAACTCTCGCCGTCGCCGGAGAAGCCGATCTGGTAGCGGTGCGAACCGAGTCCGCCCCAGCGGTGGTAGATGATCGGACGCTTCGCGCCGCCGCCCGGCCGCACGCGCGCCGCATCGTGCGTGGCGAAGAGGTGGTTGAGCCAGAAGGTGTTGTTCAACGTCGGCTTGCCCTTGGCCATCAGCCACTGCTGCCAGTCGAGCCAGAAGCAGTCCACACCCAACGTCTCCAACGGCTCGATGACGTCCTTGAAATAGACCTCCGCCCAGCGTTCCTCGTCGCCGCGGAATGGAATCACGCCCTTCCCCTTCCAGCCGTAGTCCTTCGCGAAGCGCGGATAGACCTCCTCGCACTCCGGGATGCCGCACGCGGGGTGCATGTTGAGCGGCGCGTGCAGTCCCTCGTCGTGCAGGAAGCGGAACATCTTCGCCGGGTCGGGGAAGTAGCGGCGGTTCCACGTGTAGCCGCCCCAGCCCCACATCTGCCCACCTTTCGGCTGTATGATGTCGGGACGCTCCGCGATACCCCAGTTCTCGTGCCAGTACATCTCGATCACGCACACGTCCACCGGGATGCCGACGGAGTTCATCTCGCGCACAACCTGACGGTAGTCGGACTCCGTGTCGTTCCAGAACCGGCTCCACCAGTAGCCGAACGCCCACCGCGGCGGCAGCGGAATGCGTCCCGCCACCTTCACGTAGTCACCGAGACACCCCTTGTAGTCATGCCCATACGCAAACACCGTAATATCGCGGTACGCGCCCTTCTCGCGAACCGGCCGTTCCTCGACCCATTCTTTCCAGTAGTCGCCGCCCTTCACGAACAACGGCTTCTTCGTATCATCTACAACTGCCACGCCGCGTCGCGAGAGGACGCCTTTCTCCATGCGCGGGAGCAGGTTCTTGATGCTGCTGCGCCCGTCAATGGTGCGCATCGTGCCAAGCAAGTTCTCCTTGTCCTCCGAAAGCGCCGCCACGCCGTTCACCTTCAGGTTCTCGGCTGTGAATGCGCCGCCAGTCCACTCAAGGCGCATCTTGTCCGTCGTGATCACCGCGCCGTCGCCTTTGCGCTCGAACGTGTGCTTGACCGGCGGCTGGACGCGATTGATGAAGGTGAGGCTTGGACGGTCTTCAAACAAGCCGTCCTCGCTCCATTCGCAGCGGACCATGCGGTCGGTCAAAAGCGTGAACCGCGCTTTGCCCGCGAACTCCGTATTGCCGGCCACCACGGCACACGACGCGGCACATACGCCCTCCGTGCCGTCAATCGCCGCGCCCGCCGTGCCGGAAAACGTCAGCGCACCCGTTCCCGCGTTTGCGAACACCTTGCGCGAAACCGTATCCCACAACACTCCCTCGCCACCTCTTCTCGCGGGGACGAGGTTCACGATCGCCTTCCCGTTCGCGTCGTCGAGACGCGCAGAGAACCACTTCGCGTGGCAGTAACGCCCGGAAAGGCCGCGGTTGCAGTCGTCGTTCCACGAGCAGCCGAGCAGAATAGTCCCGGCGTCCGTGTGGGTGCCGATGGAACCTGCCGGCATGTTTTTCATCACCGTTGCACCGTCAAGCGACGCCGTGCGGTTCGCTATGGTGATCGTGTGCGGCACGGAGAGATCGCCCAGCGTGAACATGAGGTCTGGCGTCTTGCCGTCCGCCTTCAACGACTCACCCCGATAGCGCATGTAGAACTCGCCGTCTTTCCCGTTCGCCTTGCGTCCGATGGTAAAGTCGTCGGTCGGCAGGCTTCCCATCAGCGACGCCCAGGGGTTCTTTTCCGCCAGCTGGTAGTCGTTCGGCGCGTACTGGAACTTGATCGCGAGTCCGTAAACGTCCGTTGCCTTCACGCCGGTATCGACGTACTGGTTCTCGCCCACATAAACCCATCCGCCCTCGTCCAGGAGCCGCACCTTGCTCGTGGCGAGAACGCGGAAAACCTGTCCCGGCACGACCTTGCCACGATTGAAGCGGTATTGGGAGGGCCGCGCTCCGTCGCGGCCGACGTCGCATTTGACGCGGTTCGCCGCCGGCCAGGCGGCGAGGTCCGTGCCATGGTCCGCGTCGTCCCACACGAAATAAAGTGTGGAGGTTTCGTCCAGCGTCCCCGCCGGAACGGACGCCACCACATCGCTCCCGTCAAAGGCGACGGGGATCGGCATCGCGGCATGTGCCGCAACCGCCGCCGCACCAATCATCATGAACAATTTCTTCATGCCCCCTATTATACCACATTCTTCCTCGCGGCCTCAAGGGTACGACACGAAAGTTTGGGCCCGCTTAACTGGGGCCGCACCTCCGCTATGGTATCCAAACACAACTTTTTGTTTTCCAATCTTAATACGTTTGGTATAATCTAATGCGTCTGACGGAAAGGGAAAGTGTAAGTGAAAAGGAAGTTGAAGAGAGCAAAGCGGGTACTGAGGCGCCCGTTCGAGTGGCTGGGCATCGCGCTCGGCTGGCTCGTGTTCGCGCACGTGTCGCACAAAATGCTATTCAGGATATGTGATTTCATCGCCGCCGTGGGCTACCGCATCGACAGGTCCGGCCGTGAACTCTCTCGCGAGAACCTTCGCCTTGTTGTCGGTGAAGGCCGCCTTACTCCACGACGCGAGGAGCTGATCCTCAAACGGAGTTACCGCAACATGATGCGCACGCTCGGACACGTGTTTTGGACGAGCCGGAAGTCCAGCGAGCGCGCGGCCGCGACGGGCGAGTTTTCGCAGACGTGCCTTGAGTTTCTCAAGAACAACCGCCCGGCGATCACGGTTAGCGGACACCTCGGTTGCTGGGAAATCCTTTCGCAGCTAGTTTACCTGCAAGGTCGCCAGATCGTGAGCGTGGCGAAGGACATCGGCACGCCGGGAATGACCGACCTCCTTATGAAGTCCCGTCGGTCGCTGGGACAGACCATTGTCCGCGCCGAGGGCGCTTTTCATCCGCTTTTGCAGGGGCTGCAGAACGGGGCGGACGTGGGGCTGCTTGTCGATCAGGTGGTGAAGGCGGATCAAGGCGGCGTGTGGGTGCGCTATTTCGGCAAGCCCGTCCCCGTCTCCGCCGCGCCGGCGTTCCTCCAGGCGAAGACCCACGCGCCCATAGTCATCGCCTGGTCGCGTCCGCTCAAGGACGGACGCTACCGCTGCGAGCACATCGCCGAATTCCCGTGGACGAAGGGCGTGGACATCTGGGGGCGTACGCAGGACTGCCTTTCCGCCCTTGAACGCACGATACGCCGTCATCCGTCCTGCTGGGTGATGAACTACCGCTATTTCCGCAAGAAGCCTTCGGAGAAGGACCTCGCACAGCTCGCCACGCGCGAACGCCGTCGCGCTGTAGCGGGTAAGGTTTCAATATGCCCCCATCCTTAATTGTTGTTGCTCGCAGATTTTTTTTTCGAACTGGCGTAAGATTTTCCCGACAGGTGCGAGTAACGAATAGAAACCAGAAAGGTCACAGGTAAATGAACATAAAGAAAATAGTCGTCACCGGCACGATAGCAGCCCTCTTGGTGGGGCTTGTCGGAACAGGTTCGGCGCTCGTGCTGATGCACGAGAAGGTACGGACCCTCGAACAGGAACGCGTGCAGCTCACGCAAAAAATGAAGGAAAAGGCGGCGCAGGCTCGTACCCGAAGCGTCCCGAAGAAAAAGAAGCAGGCGGCGAAGGCACCGTCCCGCGTCAAGGACGTGAAACCTATCGCCAATGACGCGAAGCCGGGCTATGAGTATGTGGTGAAGGAAGGCGACGACATGGTATCCATCGCAATCAAATTTGGCATATCGCCTTCCGCTTTGATGGAGTTCAACAATTGGAAGCTCACTGACGAATTGAAGCAGGGCATGATCATCAGGATCCCCAGCGAAGCCAAGAATACCGAATTGGCGAAACCAAAGGTGCAGGCCGCAGCCACTTCGGAATCATCTACCACGAACGCGGCACCCGCAGAATTGCGCGTGGCACGGACGGATTACGACGGCGAGACGACGCTGCGCCTTTATTTGACGCAGCGTCCGGACATGGACGTTATCCGCCATTACATCAGCGTGTCGCCTTTGCAGGAGGGCGGCCTGACGTTCAAATACGACGCCGAATACGACGGACGCAAGGAGTGTTGGGAGCCGGTTGTGGTCGTCCAGGGCGAATTCGCCCACCGCACGTACGTGAAGCTGCGCGTGAAGAAGGGATTGCCGCCGTACGGAAAGGGACTGAACCCGCATCCGGAAGGCGCTCTCCGTGAGGACTACGTCTATACCTTCACGCGCAAGGACCGCGACCCCTACGTGAACTTCGCCGACGACGGGCGCTACCTGCCGCCCGGCGGGAAGCGTCTCCTGAAGCTGGAGTCCGTGAACGTCGGGAAGATCCGCGCGCAGGTCCGGCGCGTCGAGCCGCGCAACGTCGTGCAGCTCCTCGCCCGCGAAGAGGGCGCGTATTCCCGTTACGATTGGAACAACAACATTGACGACAAGGAAACCGCCGAACTCTCCGGCGACGCCGAAGAGTCGAAGATGACGCCTCCAAACAAACTCAACGAAAAGGAATTCACCGCTCTGCCCGTGAAAGTGAACGACGGCAAGGCCACGAACGGCGTGTTCCTCGTGAGTATCCTCAACGACGACAAGCCGCAGCGCGACTACCGGTGGGACGACGACTACAATCCGCGTCACTTCCGTCTCGTGTGCCTCTCCGACCTCGGCCTCAGCGTGCGTTCGGACGCGGCGGACGGTCTGGGCGTGTGGGTGACGTCGCTTCTGAAGGGCACGCCCGTCGCCGGCGCGAAGGTGGAGGTCTATTCCACCGCCAACACGAAAGTGATGGAGGGCGTGACGGACGCCCACGGCTGGTGTCGCGCCGCACGTGTAGATAAGGGCAAGCCGTTCGCCGTCGTGGTGCGTTCCGCCTCTGGCGACGACATGACGTTCCTTGCGCTTCGCGACTCGATGAAGGTGGACGAGTCATACGCCGACGGCGCGCGCGAGGAATATCTGGACGACAAGAAGACGACGGCCTTCTGCTGGACCGACCGCGGCATCTACCGCCACGGCGAGAAGATCTTCGCGCACGTCATTGTCCGCACGGGTGCGCGGCGCGCACCGCCGTCGATGCCGGTACAGCTCCGCCTCGTCAATCCCGACGGCAACACCTACGCCTCCGTCACGAAGACCACGGACAGCGAGGGCGCGGTCTCCCACGACGGGTTCACCGTCGCGGACGACCAACCGAGCGGCGGGTGGTCGATCATAGCGGAGATTCCCGGTAAGAACGGACGGCATCTGGGCGACGTGGACGTGAAGATCGAGGAGTTCGCCCCGCCGCAGATTCGCGTGTCCGTCGATGCGACAACCGCTCCGCATCCCACCAACTTCGCGTTCACCGTCAAGGCCGAACATCTCTTCGGTGGACCGGCGCAGGGTCTTCCCTGCGAGGGCGCGGTCGTGTTCGAGGACGTGCCGTTCGCACCCAAGAACTGGAAGGGCTGGCGTTTCGGAAACGAGAGTCGCGGCCTCAAGCCCAACTATCGGGAACTGGAGCAGAAGTGTCTAGCGGCCGACGGCTCCTTCCGCTACGAAGCGCCGATCTGGGCCGATTACGGTCTTCCCAAGGCTGCTGTGCGTGCAACGGCGCAGGGCGTGGTGTTCGAGGACGGCGGACGTCCAGCCACGGCGCGGAAGAGCGCCATCCAGCACTACTATCCGTTCTACATCGGCACGACGGCGAAGAGCAGCATGAAGCTCGAGCAGGGAATCCGTCCGAAGGTGGCCGTGGCGTGCGTGGCGCCGGACGGTACGCGCCTCGCCGAATCGCGTAAGCTCGTCGCGGAGATCGAGCGCATCGACACGGTGTACTCGTACCGCAAGAAATCCGACGGCTGGCAGTCGTGGGACTGCGACCGCGTACACGTGCTCGTGGCTTCCAACATCGTCGTCGCCACCTCCACGAACGAGAACTCGGTGCTCGAACTGCCGCTTGAAAGTTCCGGCGACTACGTGCTCACGATCAAGGACCCGGCGTCGGACGCGTCGTTCGGCATGAACTTCTACTTGAGCGACTGGGGCGACAACGTGGTGCGCGCGCCGCTCTCGAATCCGACCGAGGTGACGGTCGTCCCGGACAAGGCGCACTACCGCGCGGGCGAAGTGCCGAGCCTCACCGTCAAGGCGCCGTTCGTGGGGTACGCGCTCGTCTCGGTCATGCGCGAGAAGGAGGTCTATACGGAGGTGTTGAACCTCACGAACGCGACGAGCGAGGTGAAGCTGCGTCCCGTGAAGGCGGACGAAGCGCCGAACCTCGACGTGTACGTGTCCGTGGTGCAGAGCGTGGCGGCCAACGCGCGCCACCTCGCCGCCCGCGCGCACGGACAGGCCACGGTCTCGATCCGCCCCGAGGAGAACGAGGTTCCCGTGGAGGTGGACGCCAAGGTGATTGGCTTCCGCGAAGTCAACGTGGAGGTGTCCGCGCCGCGCGCGACGGTCGCCGTGGTGACGGTCGTGGACGAGGCGATCAACATCCTCTGCGGCGGCAAGACGCCCGATCCCATCGGCTATTTCTCGGAGCTACGTTGCGCCGAGCATCCACTTCACGACCTCTATCACCGGATCCTGCCGGTGGTGGGCGAGGACGAGCTGCGCGTGAACGGCGTGAAGACCGGCGGCGGCTTCGGTGCGGAGATGCTGGGCCGCGTGAGCCCCGTGCCCACGCGCCGGTTCAAGCCGCTTGCGCTGTGGAGCGGACGCGTCCCCGTGGTGGACGGCAAGGCCCGCACGTCGTTCAAGCTGCCGGAGTTCGTGGGCGAGGTGCGCGTGACGGCCGTCGCGTACAGCGCGTCCGCCGCCGGTGCCGCGTCCGTCCAGCGCAAGGTCACGCCGAAGCTCGTGACGATGCCCGATGCCCCGCGCTTTGTCGCGCCCGGCGACAAGTTCGAAGCCACGCTGCCAATCCACAACCGCAGCGGCGCGGCGGCCACGTTTGCCTGCACGATTACCACGAACGGGGCGGCGGTCCTCGCCGCGTCCGGCGCGGCGCTCGCGAAGGACGCCTCCACCAACGTCGTGGTGCGCCTCGTGGCACCAGTCGATCCGGGCGAGCTGGAGATTGGCTACCACGTGAAGGGCATGGGCGAAGACCACGCCAAGACGATTCACCTGCCGGTGCGTCCCGCCGTCGCGTGGGTCGAGACGTCGGGCGTTATGCCGGAAAGCGAATGGAAGCCGCCAGTCGGCGAACGCTTCTCGGCGCGGACGTTTGACTCGCCGATCGGCGAGCTCGAGCGCGCGCTCGGGTGGCTCGCGGACTATCCGCACGGCTGCCTGGAGCAGACTTCGTCGCGCATCTTCCCGCTCGTGGGCGCGTCCGGCATTCTCAACACCGTGACGCCGAAGGGACCGGATTACATAGTGGCGGGCGTGAAGCGCGTCGAGTCGATGATCCGCAAGAGCGACTTCGTGATGTGGCCCGACTGCAATTACGCGCCGTGGGACCGTGAGGTGTCGCTCTACGCCGCGCACTTCCTCATCGAAGCGGAGAAGTCCGGCGTCAAGCTCAACCCCGTGGCGAAGGAACAGGTGCTCGGCTTCCTGCGCAAGTGGGCGGTCTCCACCAACACCGTCCACGCCGCCTACGCCTGCCACACGCTCGCGCTCGCGGGCGTGCCGGACCGCGACCGCATGTTCAGTCTGTACGATGCGCGGGACAAGCTCTCGCTCCTCTCGCGGGCACGGCTGGCGCGCGCGTTCGCGTGTGCGTCCGAACGGAACCGCGCGCTCGACCTGTTGGCGAATGCGTCCGCGCCCGCGTCGGTGAAGGAGGCCGCGTTCGCGCTCATCGCGCTGCTTGAACTCGGTGCGGAGAACGCACGCGTGCTACCGCTCGTGGAGTACCTCAACTCCCGGCGCGACCGCGAGAAGTACAGCTGGGGCACGACGGAGGAGAACGCCCACGCGCTGCTCGCGCTCGGCACGTTCTACCGCTACCACCCGCCGAAGAAGGGCGAGAAGTTCGTGAGCTGGCGCAAGCTGACGCTGCCCGATCCGCGCGACGTGCGGGACGAGTCGAACGGCATCGCCATCGAGCGCCGGTTCTTCGACGCGGAGGGGAACGCCGTGGACCTCGGCGCGCTGCGTCGCGGACAGCTCCTCGTCGTCGAGCTGTCGGTTACGGCCTACGACACGCGCGAACTGAGCGACCTCGTGGTCGAGGACCTCTTCGCCGGCGCGTTCGAGCCGGTCCACGGCGCGCTCCCCGTGACGTTCGCGCTACCGCCCGGCGACCATGCCATCCCGCAGGGCGAGTGGGTGATGCGCAGCGATGCGCGTGACGACCGCATGCTCGTGTTCTCGAAGAAGTTCAAGCTGGAGAAGGGACGTGAAGCCAAGTTCCGCTATCCTGTGCGCGTGGTTTCGGCGGGCGATTTCGTTCTGCCGGGCCCGAGCGTTGAGGGCATGTACCATCCTGCTCTGCGCGCTCGCCGCATTCCTGGCCGCGTCATGGTTCGTCCTTGATTGGTCCGACGTGGGCGCGGAGGACTACCCCGGCGGCACCGTCCTGCGGGACGCCGCCGGGAACGTCCTGCGCGTCTCGCTGGGGCCGGGCGACGTGGACTGTCGTCCGTACTACACGGCCGACCGGTCTGACTGGATCGTCAAGGCGCTTGTCGCGTCCGAGGACGGCACGTTCTGGACGCACTGCGGGGTACGTCCGCTCAGCGCCCTCCGCGCCACGTGCCAGAACCTCTTCAGCGGACGGCGCGTCTCCGGCGCCTCGACGATCACGATGCAGGCCGTGCGTCTCATCGCGCCGCATCCGAAGTCGCTCTGGTGGAAGTGGAAGGAGGCCGTGCTTGCGGTGAAGATGGAACGGCGCAAGTCGAAGGAGTGGATCGTCACGCAGTACCTCAACCGTGCGCCGTTCGGCGCAAACTTCGTGGGCGTGGAGGCTGCGGCGCAGGGGTGGTTCGGGAAAGGCGCGAAGGAACTCGGCCTTGGCGAGGCCGCGCTCCTCGCGGGAATGGTGCAGGCACCGTCGCGCTACCGTCCCGACCGACACTACGACCGCGCCATCACGCGGCGCGACTACGTGCTTGGACGCATGGTCACGCTCGGGATGATCACGGACGAACAGAAGGAGGCGGCGCGGTCGGTGAAGCCAGTCCTCTGTCGTGCACCGCGTCCCTTCAAGGCCCCGTACTTCTGCGACTGGGCGATGCAGGCTCTCGATGCGGATGGGAACGGCGGCGACTTCACCACGACCCTTGATGCGGACGTGCAGGAACGTTGCGAGCGCGCGGTGAACGCCGCCGCCGAGAAAGGTGGCTATTCCGTTGCGGCCATCGTGATGAAGGCTGCGTCCGGTGACGTGCTCGCGCTCGCGTGCAGCGGCGACTACTTCGATAGCGCGGGCGGACAGGTCAACACGGCCCTCGCGCCGCGTCCGGCCGGTTCCACGCTCAAGCCGTTCCTCGTCGCGCGTGCGCTGGAGCGCGGCGTAGTGTCGCCGGACGAGCGTCTCTGCGACGTACCCGTGGCATTCAGGGGATACCGCCCCGCAAACTTCGATGCGAAGTACCGGGGACTCGTCACCGTGCGCGACGCGCTCGTCCTTTCGCTGAACATCCCGTTCGTCCAGATGCTCCAGCGCGTGGGCGTGGCGTCGTTCGGGGACTGTCTGCGTTCGCTCGGTTTCCAGCACGTTGCCGGCGGCGACGAGCAGTTCGGCCTCGGCATGGCGATCGGGAACGTGGAGGTGACGCTGATGGAACTCGTTTCCGCGTACGCGGCGGTGGCGCGCGGCGGAGACGGCGTGTTTTCGCCGGGGGCGTGCTACCTCATCTCCGACATGCTCTCCGGCGCGGAACGCGCACAGGCGGCGCTTGGACACGTCGCCGACGTGGAGACCTCGCGCTTCGCGTGGAAGACCGGCACGTCGAGCGCGTACCGCGACGCTTGGACGGTTGCGTGGAACCCGGAGTACGTGGTGGGCGTGTGGTGCGGACACAAGTCCGGCGGCTTCGGCGACCAGTCGCTCGTCGGCGCGAAGGCGGCGGCGCCCGTTGCGTGGGGACTCGCGCGCGCCCTCTATCCGCAGAACGACGGGCCGTGGTTCACGCGTCCGGCGGAGGTCGTTCCGCAACGTGTTTGCACGTACACGGGGCGTCCAGCATCGCCGGACTGTCCCGACGTGGCGGACGGCTGGTCGCTTGCGGGGAAGAGTCCGTCGGCCCTCTGCACCGCGCACCGGCGGGACGCGTCAGGAAACGTGATCACGCAGGAGAACCCGGCGCTCGCGGCGTTTGCGGGGCGCATCACGCAGGCGGAGAAGCTCGCAATCTCCAAGCCCGAAGACGGCGCGGAGTTCTGCCTTGTGGAAGGGCAGCTCAACCAGCAAATCGTCTGCCAGGCCATCGGCAACCCGGCGGGGTCGCGTCTCTGGTGGTTTGTCGATGGACGCCTCGAGGGCGAAAGCGACGGCGCACATGCCAAGACCGTGCCGATGACAGTTGGCAGCCACGTCATCACCTGCACGACGGCCGAAGGCGTCTCCGCCTCCGTGCGCGTAACGGTTATAGAGTAAATCTAAACCTAAATTCAGCAGTTATGGCGAATAAGAAGGGGTTATTCAACTGCGACACTTAGGCTAAATCTGGTTTAGCAACTACCTCTATAAGTGAGAATTCAGGATTTCTAATCGACATCGCTTTTATCACTTATAACATGGCGATTTGGCATCTACGCCGTAACCTAACTCAAAACACCCCCTACCCTAAGATGTGTCTAGGGTGGGGGTACGAGGTTGCTAGGGTGGGGGTAGGTGGCTGCTAGGGTGGGGGTAGGCAGTTGCTAGGGTAGGGGGTTTTGCCTTGCATTTGAACAGTGAATTATGGTATTATGGCGTCCGTTTTGCGCACGGTCTTTCCGTTCGCTGGACGGTCAACCGACTTTCCAACATGAAAAAAGGAAACTACAGATGAGCTGTGAAAAAGACTGCGGCTTCACGAAAGCCGTCAACGAATACTTCGCCACCCACCCGGTGGCCGGCATTGCGGACTGCCCCGACTTCATTAAATATGCGGCCGCAACCCCCGTCAAAGGTAATGTGGACGCCACGGTGCAGCCCTGCCATAAGGCGCGGCGCGTCCGCTTCTGGGGTGCGCTTGAGCACCTGCCGGTGATGCGCTCCTGGGGACTCGAAGTGGACGAGTTCGACCCTGACGCTTCCGCTCGCGGGTGCAATCCAGACGTGATCTTCTGCCACCTCCAGCCCAACTACTCGCAGGGCGACGTGGACCAGATCCGCGAGGCCGTTCGCCGCGGCACTCACTTCGTGACGCTGCAGAACACCGACCGCTGGTGCGATGTCCTCGCCAAGCGTCTCGGCCACACCTACCAAGGCGTGCTCAACTCCAACGCGAAGACGGGCGTTTATTTCGCGAACTGCCCCAAGCTCTTCGCGGGTTTTCCTGAAGGACGTCTCGACACCGCGGCGTTTCCGTTCCTCTCCACGCACTCGTGCGCGATGTACATGACGGGCGAACGTTGCCTTCTTGGCCTCGCGGACATGCAGCAGAAGAAGATCGCAACGGCAATCGCGCAGTATCCGTATGGCAAGGGCGCATTCACGTTCGTGGGGCCGTTCGTCAATCCCAATCCAAAAGAGATAAACGCCCCGGCATACAAGCGCCTCCTCCTGAACCTCATCACGCTCCTGCCGCCCACCGGCGGGAAGGCGTGCAAATCCTGCTAACGAAGAATGGTAAAATACAAATGAAAACCTCACGTAAAGACTTCCTCAAGTGCGCCCTCGCGGCGGGCGCGTTCCCTGTGATCGTCCCGTCGTCCGTGCTGGGCGCGGACGCCCCCAGCAACAAGCTCCAGATCGGCCTCATCGGCCTCGGACGCATCGGCACCACGATGGACATCGGCGGGCTCGTGGCCAACAAGGACCTCGCGATGCTCACCACGATCTGCGACGTTGACTCCGTGCGCCTCGCGAACATGAAGCAGCTCGCCGAGAAGCTCTATGGGCGCAAGATGGACCACCTCAAGCTCGAGATGGACTACCGCAAGGTGCTGGACGACCCCGGCATCGACGGCGTGATGATCTGCACGCAGGACCACTGGCATGCGCGCATGGTCGTGGAGGCCTGCTACAAGGGCAAGGACGTCTATGTGCAGAAGCCGATGGCGCTCTCCGTTGAGGAAAGCGAGGCGATCGCCGAGGCCGTCCGCAAGATGAAGCGCGTGTTCCACATCGGCACGCAGCAGCGCGGACAGTACAGCTTCCGCCAGGGCGTGGAGTGCGTGATGAGCGGACGCCTCGGCACGCTGAAGCGCATCGACGTGGAGCTGCCGCTCAACAATCCCGACAGGGAGTGGAACGTGCCGTCGATCGAGCGTACGCCCGATCCCAAGGACTTCGACTTCGACCTCTGGCTCGGCCCGGCAAGCGACGCCGTGCGCTACTCGCAGCTCCGCACGCACTGGCGTCCCGTGGACGGCAACGGCAAGCCCTTCGCGAAGATTCCCGGACAGAACGTCGGCTGGCTCCAGATTCAGGACTACTGCACCGGCAACATCGGCGGCTGGGGTTCGCACCACATGGACATCGCGCAGTGGGCGATGGGCAACGCGGGGCCGATCTCGGTCTGCTGCGACAAGGCCAACTTCCTCACCGGGCGCATGTTCAACGTCCACCACGAGTACCATATCCTCTACAAATACGCAAACGGCGTTGACCTGCACTGCGCGTCGCGCAAGTACTCCGGCCTGCCGAGAGGACTCCACTCCAACGGCGGATGGGGCGTGCGCTTCATGGGCGCGAACGGCGACTGGATTTGGACGAGCCGTGGTTCGGCGTCGGTCGCGGCGGCGGATCGCGTCGATACCGCCTACAAGGCGAAGTGCGACTTCTGGCGCGCGCTCGAAGCGAACAAGAAGGAACTCATCGCCGGCGATCCCGAGAAGCACGCCGTGCGCAACCCCCACAAGAGCCACCACCGCGTGTGGTTCGTTGGCATGCGCGAGCGCAAGGACACGCACATCACCGTGGAAGAGGCGAACGTCTCCACCATCTCCTGCATCCTCGGCTACCACGCGATGAACAACATCGGCCGCACGATCGGCTGGGATCCCGTGAAGCACGTCTTCACGAATCCCGACGACCAGAAGAAGCTGTACTCCTGCTTCGAGCGTCCGCAATTCGCCGTCGCGCCGATCATCAGGGAAATCCGCAAGAAAGTCGGAGGCTGACCATGCGTCGTTCCGTGCTTGCAGCACTGGCCGCGCTGGCGCTTGCGCCCGCGGCCTTCGCCGATTCGTTCCAGCCTGCTGACGTGCTGATCTACACGCGCTGGAAGTACGTATGGAACGCCAAGGCCGGCGTCGCCGTGCCCAAGGGCGCTTACCACCACATCTCCACCGAAGTCGGCGCAGAACAGGTACGCCGCTACTTCGGGGAGAAGGGTTACTCGTGCCTCGTCACGAACGACCCCGCCGTGTGGGACTCCGACGCGTTCAAGAAGGCGAAGTGCGTGTTCTTCCTGAACACCCAGCACGAGCAGTTCGAGAACGACGCGCAGCGCAACGCCTTCTACTCCGCCGTCTCGAACGGCTTGGGCGTGGTCGTGACGCACTCCTCCAGCTGGAACGAGCATAGTCATCCCGCTCGCTGGCGCGACTTTCTCGGCGGTTTCTTCGCGACCCACTACAGGAAGCAGCAGCCAATTCCGTTCAACTGCGTTGACCGCACGCACCCTGCGTTCGCGTTCTTCCCGGACGACTACGTGTGGGAGCGCGAGGAGATCTACCTCAACCACCCCAAGGAGGAAGGTCTGCGCCCGCTTCTCACGCTCAAGTGGGTGGACGTGCTGCCAGAGTCGCGCGCGAAGGACAAGGACGGTTGTCCCAAGGCGGGCGGACACGTCCTCGCCTGGTGCAAGACCTACGGCAAGGGCCGCGTGTTCTACACCGCTCTCGGACACAACCCGAAGGACTGGTCCAAGCGCGAGTTCCTAT
This sequence comes from uncultured bacterium, assembly GCA_902779865.1. Lineage (GTDB taxonomy): Bacteria > Verrucomicrobiota > Kiritimatiellia > RFP12 > UBA1067 > RUG572. The sequence goes on along the minus strand of CACZDG010000037.1, from coordinate 22,893 downwards.
ACCACCTGTTCATGGCCACGAAGTGGGCGATGGGCGAACTTCCCGACCGCGTCTGCAATCATTGACGCCCTTCCATGGAACTAACGTCGCCATCCAATCCAAAGATCAAGTACGTGGTCAAACTGCGGAACTGCTCGTTCCGCGAAGAGACCGGTGAAATGATCGTTGAGGGGTTCCGCGAGTGCCGCAGGGCGCTCGACAACGGATATCGTCCGCACTCCATGTTCCACTGCCCCGAGCTGTACCTTAAGCACGAAAACGAGGAACAGCTCGTGGCGGATTGCGCGGCGCGGGGAGCGGAGGTTTTCACATGCTCGAAGACCGCCTTCCTCAAGATGGCGTACAAGGACCGCCCAGACGGTCTCCTTATGGTGGGGCCGCACGTGTCGCGCAAGCTGTCCGACATCGCCCTTCCGCCAAACGCGCTCGTGATCGTGACCGAGTCCATCGAAAAGCCCGGCAACCTCGGCACGATCCTGCGCAGCGCGGACGCGGCTCGGGCGAGCGCCGTCATAGTATGCGACCGCACGACGGACGTCCACAACCCCAACGTAGTGCGCGCCTCGACGGGTACGCTCTTCTCCGTTCCCGTCGTGGAAGCATCGTCGGACGAGGCCGTGGCGTGGCTTAAGGCGCACGGGTTCAAAATACTCGCAGCAACCCCGCACGCGGAGAAACTGCATTTCGAAGTTGACCTCACAGGCAACGTCGCCATCGCCGTGGGCGCGGAGCAGTACGGCCTCACGGCGAAGTGGATGGACTCCGCGGACATCCGCGTTCGCATTCCGATGCTCGGCCTTGCCGACTCGCTCAACGTCTCGTCCGCCACGACCATCCTCGTATATGAAGCCGTCAGACAGCGGATAGCGGCAGGCATCGACGCCGTGCCGGATTTCGTCCCGTGGCACGGCGAAGGCCACCACGACCACTAAACCATGCGCAGAACCGTCCTCGTCACAGGAGGCGCACGTCGCCTCGGAAAGGCAATCGCAGACGCACTTCGCGCCTGCGGTTGGAACGTGCTTGTCGCGTCGCGCACCGCGCCTGACGCAGCCGTCGCCGTGGACCTCTCGGAACCAGACGCCCCATCAAAGCTATTTGCAGCGGCGAAAGCCGTCGCCCCGGATCTCTGCGCCATCGTGAACAACGCAGCCGTCTTTTCCCAAAAGCAGGATTTGCCGCCAGACGAACTATCGCGCCTGCGCGCCGTGAACGTTGACGCTCCGCACGCGCTCACCGCCCTTCTCGCCGCAAACGGCGGCGGCGCGGTGGTGAACATCATTGACTGCCATGCGCTCGGTGCCGCCCGCGCCGACGACACCCCCTATCTCAAGTCCAAACGCGACCTTCTCGCCGCCACTGTGGAAGACGCACGCTCTCTCGCTGGACGGGTGCGCGTGAACGCTGTCGCGCCCGGTCCTGTCCTGCCGCCGGAATCCTGTCACGAACGAGCAGGTTCAACACCGCTCGGACGCCACCCCACGCCACAGGAAGTCGCCGACGCCGTTGCCTATCTTCTTTCCGCAGAATCCACGACGGGCGCGGTGATTCCCGTTGACGGCGGACAATCCCTTGCAATTGAACAGTGACTCATGAAATTCCTCGTCCATACATACGGTTGCCAAATGAACGTCCGCGACAGCGAGGCCGTCGAGGCGCTCATGCTCGCAGCCGGATACGAAAAGGCCGCAGGCGAAGCCGAGGCTGACATCGTAATCGTCAACAGCTGCACGGTGCGCGACATGGCCGAACGCAAGGCCGTGGGCAAGTGCGGCAACCTGATCGCCGCCAAGGAAGGACGCGGCAAGACGGTTGCGCCGAATGTCAAGGTCGTTGGCCTCATGGGGTGCGCCGTCAAGCGAATGGGTGCGGATGTCTTCAAATCTCTCCCGAGGCTGGACTTCGCCGTTGGACCGCGCCGCTTCGGCACGATTCCGCGCCTCGTCGCACGTTGCCTCGCTGGCGAGACGCGCATTCTGGAACTATCTGGCGACGACGAGGTGCCGACCGGCATGGATGCACACGTCGGCGGCTCGTCGTTCCAGAGCTACGTGACCGTGTTGCTCGGATGCGACAACCGCTGTAGCTACTGCATCGTCCCCGACGTACGCGGACACGAATACTCGCGTCCGGCGCGGGAAGTAGTGGCCGAAGTGCGCGCCCTCGCCGCGCATGGAGTGAAGGAGGTGTGCCTGCTCGGACAGAGCGTCCTCCGCTACGGCGTGCGCAACGCGGCGTGGAGCGAAGACGATCCCCCCAGCCCCGGCGGATACACGGAGGCGTTTCCGCGCCTTCTCGAAGCGCTGAACGCGGTGGATGGCCTTGAGCGGATACGCTTCACTAGCGCACACCCAAAAGGCTGCACGGACGAACTTGTCCGCGCCTACCGCGAATTCCCCAAAGTGTGCCGACACCTTCACCTTCCCGTGCAGAGCGGAAGCGACAGGGTGCTGAAGGAAATGGGCCGCCGCTACACACGCGCGGAATACCTAGCGGCAGTCGCGAAACTCCGCGCGTTCGACCCGGAGTTCGCCATCACGACGGACGTAATCGTTGGCTACCCCGGCGAGACGGAGGAGGATTTCGAGGCCACGCGTTCGCTCATGGATGAAGCCGGATTCGACAACGCATTCATATTCAAGTATTCACCGCGTCCTGGCACGCGCTCCGCCGCCTTGACCGACGACGTACCCACTTCCGAGAAGGAACGCCGCGACCAGGTGTTGCTTGACGACCAGGAAAGACGCGGACAAGTTCGCAACGAAAGACTTGTGGGCACTGTGCGCGAAGTGTTGGCCGAAGGTCCGTCGCTCCGCAACTCCGCCCGCTGGAGCGGACGCGACGGCGGTAACCGCATTGTAGTTTTCGAGCCGAATGAAGGCGTGCGCACTGGCACCATCGTCAAAGTGCGCATAACCGCCGCCCGTCCCCAAACGCTAATCGGCGAGATCACCTAAGCGAGGCGACGTCAGTAACCGAGGTCTTCGTCCACCAGCACTACGTGAACGTCTGTGGAGCGCGGACGCCTGTCCATCACCACCGTCACCATGCAGATGCGATCGGGCGAACTGCAGTCCGCACATTCACCCGTGACCGCGCAAGGAGTCTGCTTGTTGAGGCGGCGGCAGTTTGGCGGACACGCGCAGCGCTTGATCCGCGCAATGGCGTCGTCGAGCCCGCCGTCCACGAGCTTGTTGCGTCCAACAACGAACACGACCTTCCCCGGACCGTAGATCGACGCAGCCACGCGGTTGCCGTTGCCGTCGATGTTAACGAGGCGTCCGTCCATCGTGAGCGCGTTCGCGCTGAGTAGGAAGAGGTCGCACGTTAGCTCGCGATGCATCACCTCCACCTTCTGCTCCGGCGATAGCGACGGATCGCCGTGGCGCAGAATCTCCTTCCCCGCCTTGGCCAGCTCCTCGACTAGTCCAATCGACTTGACCGTCACCGATCCGCCGAATCCGACGCTCTTTGCGCCTTCGGCCTCCTTCATCACGTAGTCGCGCGCTTCCGCGCCCGTCGCGCAGCACACGGCCTTGAACCCACGCTTCTTCAGCGCCTCGGCCACCTTCTCCAGTTGCTCGTTCATTTTCTTTTCCTTCTTCACGCTTTTAGAGAGGCTCCGGTGGAGGCGTTGCCGACGAAACGGGCGTAGCGTTCAAGCCAACCACCCTTGATGCGCGGCGACCACGGCTTCTGCGCCTTGCGGCGTTTCGCGATCTCGGCCTTCGTGAGCTTCGCGGAAATGGCGCGGTTCGGGATGTCGATCGTGATTTCATCGCCGTTCTTCAGGAGGCCGATGAGGCCACCCTCCGCCGCTTCCGGCGAAACGTGCCCCACGCATGCGCCGTGTGTCGCGCCGCTGAAGCGTCCGTCCGTGATGAGCGCCACGCTCTCGCCGAGCCCCGCGCCGATGATGTAGCTTGTGGGGGCGAGCATCTCCTGCATTCCGGGCCCGCCCTTCGGTCCCTCGTAGCGTATCACCACCACGTGTCCAGGCTTCACCTTGCCGCCGAGAATACCGGCGCACGCCTCCTCCTGCGAATCAAAGCAGATGGCCTTGCCGGTGAACGTCATCATCGACGGCGCAACGCCGCCCTTCTTCACCACCGCGCCGCGTTCGGCGAGGTTGCCCCACAGGACCGCGAGGCCGCCGTCCTTGGAATAGGCGTTGTCGAGCGTGCGGATCACATCGCTGCCATGAATGGCAGCGCACCGGACCTGCTGGCCGAGGGTTTTACCACTCACCGTTTTAGCCTTGAGGTTGAGGAGCTTCTTCGGGAGGCGCTTTAGGATCGCCATGATACCGCCCGCACGGTCGAGGTCGCTTACGTGGTAGTGTCCGCTCGGCGCAAGCTTGCAGATGTAGGGCGTGCGCGCGGAGATTTCGTTCATGCGCTCGAGCGAGTAATCGACTCCCGCCTCGCGCGCGATCGCAAGCGTGTGAAGCACGGTGTTCGTGGAACCGCCCATCGCCATGTCGAGCGTGAGCGCGTTGTCGAGCGACGCCTGCGTAACTAGTTCGCACGGGAGAGGTCCGCCCTTCTTCGCCATCGCCACGGCGCGGAACGCCGCCTGGCGGTAAAGCTCCTTGCGCTTCGGGTCAATTGCAAGCATGGTACCGTTTCCTGGCAACGCGAGACCAAGCGCCTCGTAGAGGCAGTTCATCGAGTTCGCCGTAAACATGCCACTGCACGAGCCACAGCCGGGACACGACGTCTCCTCCACGGCCTCAAGTTCCTTCTTTGAAATCTTGCCCACGTTCTGTGCACCGACAGCCTCGAACACGGAGTTAAGGTCGGTGTCCTTGCCGGTGGTCGGGTGCTTGCCCGGAGCCATCGGACCACCCGAGGCGAAGATGGTGGGGATGTTCACGCGCAGCGCGCCGATGAGCATGCCAGGGACGATCTTGTCGCAGTTCGGCACGCAGATGAGCGCGTCGAAGCAGTGCGCGCGCGCTATCGTCTCCACGCTGTCCGCAATCAGCTCGCGGCTCGGGAGCGAGTACTTCATGCCGGGATGCGCCATCGCGATGCCGTCGCACACGGCGATGGTGTTGAACTCCATCGGGACGCCCCCCGCCTCGATCACGCACTTCTTGATCCACTCGCCCACCTTGTTGAGGTGGCAGTGCCCCGGCACGAACGACTCGTAGCTGTTGCAGATGCCAATGAACGGCTTCTTCATATCCGCGCGCGTCATGCCCGTGGCGAAAAACAAACTACGGTGCGGCGCACGTTCAACGCCCGCCTTCACCTGATCCGAAATGCTTTTATTCATTTGAGTCCTTCTTTTTCTTCTTGTGGAAACAAACTATTATTATACCACAATCCGGTGTGGCCTTGGCGGTCGAAACGAATATGTTTGAAAAGCACGCTAAGGTTACAGTCCACCGAACGGGCAACAAGCATCTGCGCCGTCCATTCCGCAGACGCTGACGCATCCCTGCGCCCATGTCCGGCTATCTGTTTGGTTATGAATCCTATGTTTCTCGCAGTCATTTCCACCTCCTTGCGCTGGACTTTCGATTACATCATGGCGACCTTCTGATTCCTTCAAGGGCTTGGTATAGATTTATACAAAATGAAGTATTGATTTATATGAAATCAAGTATTGATTTGCCCAAAAAGAAGTATTGATTTTCCAAAAAGACCCCCTACTCAAGCACAAAAGACCTCCATGACGAGCGTAAGACCTCGCCATGTTGAGTGTGAGACTACGCCATATCGAGTGCGAAACTACGCCATATCGAGTGTGAGACCTCGCCATATCGAGTGTAAGACAACGCCACAGGCGTCATGTTGAACTGCTGAAGATCACGGCATCATCGGCGGCGAGCGTGCTCGTCATCGTCAGCGACACTACCTCGTCAGGCTTGAAGTTGCGCTCGAGCGTCGCCTCGCCGCTGTTGCGCGTCCTGCCGCGCGTCCAGCCCACCGGCAACTTGCTGTTGTACGCTTGTTGTCTCGGCTCCACCAGCCGGAACCTTCCGCCCTTCTCGCTCTTCACCTCCACGCGCACGACCGTGCCGCCATTCATTTCGGAAAAGACGAAGAAGCGCTCCTTGCGTGCAGGTTCTCGAACTTAGCGTCCGCGCCCGTCCAGTTGGGAAACACCTTCACAATGCCGTGGTCGCACTGGATGAACATTGCCTATTCCTTTTACCATAAAAAATCCGAACCTTTTCCGGCCACAAGCATTTATATTATTGAAGAATCGTTGTCCATGGAAGTTTGGCAGGAGATAATCAAGGATCGCGAGCGCGGTGCGAGGATCCTCGTGGCGGTCTATAAGGATCGCCTGTTCGCGTCTGCCCTGATTCTCTGCCGTGACCAGCACGCCGCCGAGGAACTGGTGTTCCGCACCTTCGCTCGCGCGATCGACAGGATTTCATCGTTCCGCCCAAACACAAACTTCTACAACTGGCTCTACACGATTCTGATCAACTTCCGCAGGATGGATCTCCGCAGGGAAAAAATCTCCCCTGTGACGTTCACGGACGAAATCCCGGAGGTCGTCACGGAAGAGACGCCGTTCACGGCCCTTGTCGCGAAGGCCGACCATGCAGCCATCCGCACCGCCGTGGCCGACCTCTCTGACCCGCTTAAGGAGGTTGTGCTGTTGCGCTATTTCGAGGGACTGCCAATGGACGAGATTGCGCTTACTCTGGCATTGCCGCTTGGAACCGTCAAGAGCCGCCTCAACTATGCACGCGCCGTCCTCGCCAGGCAGCTCGCCAAACCACTTGGAAAGGAGATAAATAATGGATGAATTTGACCGTGCAATCACGGAAGCCCTGAACGAATCCGTGCCGGTCGCCGAGTTCTCGACCGACCTTGTCGGCCGACTTGTGGCTCGGACGCGCCGCCGTTCCCGCTTCTGGAAACTGCTGCTGGCACTTGGTCTCGTTTCGGCAGCGACCGCCGCCGTCATGACCGCCTCTACGGTATTGACGGATGGCGAAACACCGCCGGTGGAAACAGATAAAAGCCAAGAACCGGCATGCGAGACGCCATATATCTCGGACACCGCATCGCGCCACGGCGATTCTGCAACCGACATGGCTGAAGCCAATCTACCAGAAAACCATGAAACCCAAGGAGAATCAAAAGTGAACAATCCAGTGCTGAAGACGGCGGCGGTCCTGACAGGTACGCTCGCCCTCTCCGCCGCAACGCCTACACGCGCTGACGGCTACCAGTTCATCGTATCCGGTTATCCGGCGTCGGATCCGTGCCATTCCGCTGTTTCAGGCGGAACGGAGCTCGCCGCAGGAGTGCTTGTCGGCACAAGCGCCGCCGACGCCTTGGAGGCGCGTGCGCGCACAAGCGAAGATTCAGCGGGCATCGCGCTTCGCTCCGACAAATACCGTGGCATGATGCTCATCATCAGGTAAGAATGATTTCAAAGCAAAAACCAATCAATCCAAAAGGAAACAAAGCATGAACAAGAATGCAATCACCCGAGTTGCCGCAGTGGCGGCCGCCGTTGTGGCGACAGCACCCTCGTCGTCGCAAGCCATGATCCCCGAAGTGTCGGACGTCACGATGACGCAGTCGGCAACCCGCCGCGTCACCATCACCTACCGACTCTCCGACGCGCCAGCCGTCGTGACGCTGGACATCCAGACAAACGCAAACACGAGCGCGGCGGCGGACGATCCCGGCTGGACCTCGATCGGCGGCAGGAACATCTGCAACGCGCAGGGCGACGTATGGAAGAAGGTGTCCGGCAAGGATACGTACACGATCACGTGGCAGCCGGACCGGGTTTGGACGGATGCTGAAGGCGAAGGCTTCAAGATTGCCGCGAACGGCGCCCGCGCCCGCGTGACCGCCTGGCCCGTGGACAACACGCCCAACTACATGGTGGTGGACATCACCGCGACGGGCGGCGCGGACACGCAGACCTACTACCCCGCCGCCGACTTCGTACCCGGTAGCGTGACGAACAGCCTCTACAAGACCACGAAGCTCCTCATGCGCAAGATCATGGCGAAAGGCATTGAGTGGACGATGGGCTCGACCACGCTGGAGACGAAACGCAACGCGACGCGCGAGGCGACGCATCAGGTGAAACTGGACGGCAACTATTATATCGGCGTCTATGAGGTGACGCAGGCGCAGTGGGATCTGATCCAGCCGAGCCGCCTCGCGCCGTCCTACTTTAACAACGCGGCCGACCGCGCGATGCGCCCGGTGGAGCTGGTTTGCTACAACGAAATCCGCAATTCCAACAACTCCACGACGGCGGATGCGACCTACAACTGGCCTGCCGACCCGAACCCGAATTCCTTCCTCGGAAAACTGCGGACGAAGTCCGGCCTCGACTTCGACCTTCCCTCCGAAGCCCAGTGGGAGTTCGCGGCCCGTGCGGGCAACGGCGACACGAAGTGGGGCGACGGTTCGGGCATCCTGAATGCCGACAAGGACGAAAACCTTGATCTGCTTGGACGGTACGAGCGAGACGGCGGAAAAGTGCAGAACGGGACATCCTACGCCAACCCCGCGCAGTCGTGCAGGGCGACGAACGGCACGGCCATCGTCGGCTCGTACGCGCCGAACGCCTGGGGCCTCTACGACATGCACGGCAATGTGTGGGAATGGTGTCTCGACTGGTATGCGGATGACATCACGGCGCACGGCGGCAAGGTGAACATCGATCCTGCGACACCGGCGAACACTCTCTCTGGCGCGTCGGGCGCGAGCCGCGTGAGACGGGGCGGGAGTTGGGGCATCGCGGCGGGCAACTGCCGGCCGGCGTATCGCAACAACGGCGCGCCGACGGACCGCTACAACAGCAGCGGCTTCCGCGTCGTCTGCACCGCAGGACTGCAGTAGTACCTCCACGCGATGCCAAACAAGTAACATGCTGAAGGGCAGTCATTTTATTCAACGACAAGCTAGAACAGACAACGAAAATTATCCCCAATAATGCATTTTGACCCATTGGGGATAGTACACCCGCAAGGCCAAGGACGTGAAATGTTATAATTCCCGCGTTCACGTCCAGTGCTAGTTTACGACGGAGAGCTTGATCCACGGCTCGCAGGGTGCGGATTGTCAGATCCGTGTGAGCCATTCCCGAAGAAATGGATTGAAAATCTTGTATTCCTTTTCATGGTAGTAGAGCACTCCACGCTCGACAAGCGTTCCCAGAGCCCGCTTGACCGTGGGTGCGGACGACAGCCCCGCACGTTCAATGAAGTCCGTCGAGAAAACATGTTTTCCGCCAAACCTCGCAACCGCCAGCAAGGCCTTCATCTGATATTTCGACAGGTTCTCCGTCTGTATCTCGAACGCCGAAGATTCCTGCTTCAAAACCAATTGCACGCCCTTGCTTATGTCATCGACCGTTAGCTCAACCTTGCCTTCGGTCTCAATTAGGATGGCGTCACACAGTTGCTGCACATCGCCGCTTACGCGATTGGCCGTATCAAGAACCTTCAGCAGAAAATCCCGCGATGCCTTGCGTCCGCCAACGGAGAACCTACGCTGCAAGAATTTAATGAAGCTTGCGTCGTCTATCGCACCAACGTTCAACGTCATGGCAGACTTGTAGAATGGACTCTTGTAATCGATGAACATGCGAACCATGTCCCGTCGCACACTTCCAGAATATACGAAACACGTGTTGGAAAGAAACTGAATCCTTGAGCGCAACGAGGCAAGGGCCTGCTCCGGATTGTCAAGCTTGAGGATCTCCTGGAACTCGTCAAACACCACCACGACGCGATCCTTCTCTGCGAACTTCTCAATCATCGCAATAATGTCCTCAAAAGAGGACACATGTTCCGCAAGGTGCGAGTCAACGGAGACAACAGGCATCCCGCTGTGTGGATCAACAGACAGCGTAGGACGAAGGCGCGCAAGAAAAGAAAGCGTCTTTTGAAGAAACGTGCGCCCAGTTCCCATGCGCGAGGCTGCAGAAGCCACTCGGTCGCAAAAGTCAGAGATCGTGCGAATGTTCAGCAAATCCACATACAGCAACCGACATCGACGGGTCTTGGAGAATGCCGACATGATCAACGAAGTCTTCCCCATTCGTCGTTCGCCAACTACGACGGTGTTCTGTCCCGACTCCATGTTTGATGTCAGTAACGACTCAATTTCCGGTCTAGGACAGAACGTGTCGCCTTTTACAACGCACCCGTACTCAAATGGTTTCATAGCTATTTTTCCTTTCGGCAAACAGTATATCGCAGTATTCAGGTGTACGTCAATCATAAATTAAACAAATCTGTTTAAAACAATTCTGTTTAATTTATCCCCAATACGCCATTTTGACCCATTGGGGATAGTACACCCGTAAGGACAAGGACGTGAAATGTTATAATTCCCGCGTTCACGTCCAGCGCTAGTTTACGACGGAGAGCTTGATCCACGGCTCGCAGGGTGCGGATATTTCGCGGCCGCGATTGAATACAGCTTCGGAGTCTGGTTGATGTTTCCGCAGACCCTCTTCGGCGAACACGTGGCGATTACGCCGTTTATCCCGTTAGTCGCGAACGTGCGCATCTCGTCCGTGATGTCGAACGCATAATTCTCCCCGGGTATCACGTTCTCGAGGAAGATGATGCCGCCGCCGGGGTTTGTGGGCCAAGTGCGCTCACGGCGGCGGTGGCATTCGTCGTCCAGCCGCGAGGATCGTCCTTGGGCAACAGGTTCAACGTGGAACGCTTCACCCAGAAGCCATCGTCGGAGATGCCCGCCTCCACCGGAAAAGACTTCTTCTGGTTGTGCGCGGGACTTGAGCAGCGTCTCGTATTCAAGGCGGCCGCGGAAGCGGGGTACGAATCCCGCCTCGTCCTGTTCAAGTTGTATTTTACTTTGCCTGGCGGCCAGGCACTGTCATTTCAGCAACACCGCAGCGGAACCGGATTTCTTCACTGTTGCCGAGCCGTAGCCCTTACCGTTCACAAACACGCCATTGAACGATACGGTCTTATTTTTCCTTCGGTCGCCATTCTGGGTGTAGACGACGAACGAACCCTTGAAGAGGCCTGTGGATGCCGTGCGTGAGATGCGCAGTTTTGTCACGTTATTCTGTGCCGCCGTTAGACGCCCCGAACTGACCGTCACCGCAAGTTCCTGCGGCAGGAGGTCGGCGAGGACGGGAAGAGACGCTATCATCGACGGGAACCCCACGGAGTCAACAGAAAACACAAGCGTTCCGTCGTTCGGCACCGCAAGCATGGCAGCATCCACGCATGACATTGCCGCCGTGAATGGTGCTGCCGCTGAAGGTGAGGCATCCCATTCCGAAAGGTTCGTCACGTCGATTGCGCCGTCTTGTGCAATCCAAAGAAGGAACCCGAATCCGCCGAGTTTGCCTTTGTACATTGGAGCGACTACCGGAATGCACGTTTCCGAACCATCCTCGTTCAGCAACATTTGGAGGCCAGACACGGAAACCTTCGTTCCGTCGGACATGACACCCGAGAGTTTGGCTTTGCCTTTCGTCATGATTTTCAAGGAAAGTGCGGAATAGCCGTTCGCGAATGCGGCACCTGAACCGTCTGCGCCTGCGGAGGAAAGGGCAATGTTTAAGACTCTTCCGCTCTTCGCCGCATATTCAGCCGAGCGATTCTCCTTCGCCGCCGTTTGGTTACGAGCACCTTCGATTACAGATCCGTCAATGGATCCGGACATGTATTCGTTGGCCACTCTGAGCATCAGCGTGGACACGGCACCTCCTGAGGAGCGTTTCAACGTGATGGTTGTCGGGGATGAAGCCGCCACCGAAGCCGATGCGGAATAGACCATTTTATTCTCGCCTAACCGCTGTACCTGCGCAGAAAATTTTGACACGCCTGTGCGGGAGTTTCTACGGCCGACTTTTAGCTGTACCGTTCCTGAGATTTCGCCGTCCGTAATGATATAGCCGTTATAGATACGCGCAGACACGGAAGAAAGCGGTGCGGCATCAGACGTGAACAACGTATGGGATGACGATGTGCCATAGCCCGACACTGCACCTGTGCCAGAGTCGTCAACAACGCTGGACTCGCCGCCATTTGCGCCTGCGCTGTAGCTGGAAATAAAGACGTCGTGGAAGGAAAGCGAACCGACCGCAGGCGGGGAGTTTGACAATGTAGGAGTACCGGCTCTTGTCCATCCTTCTATGGTGCAGACGAGTGAGATTGACCCGGAAGAAACAGGCATTTTCACGGTGAACGTGTCCGTGCCTGTCATTGAGAGATATTTGCCCGAATATGTTGAGGCCGAAGCGGAAGTGTTTCTGTACGTTTTTTGTGAACCACTGGAACCGACAACCATGTTCCCGGCTGCACCGCCAATTGCCACAAGGTGTCCACCGCTGATTACAAGACCGCTGGAGTTGTCGGTGTCGATTCCCACCTCCGCGCCTCCAGCGGTGGAGAACGCAAGAACGACTCCGCCAGTCATGTAGATGTTTCCGTTAGAGTCAATGGCGTCGTTACCGGTCGAAAGTGCGTAGATGTATCCGCCGTTGATGTTGAGGTCGCCGCCGGAGTTGATGCTGTCGTCATAACACTGGAGTTCCAGGACGCCGCCGTTGATCGTCATGGCGTTCTTTGATTCGAGTCCCTCTCCGCCGTCTTTCTTTGTGGTGACGACGAGACGTCCGCCATGTATCGTCACACCGGAATAGCCCTTGATACCCTTCGGATTGGAATAGTCGGCGTCATCGTCGCCGCCGCCTGGCACACCGCCACCGGGACCATTTCCTCCACCAAAACCGCCAAAGCCACCCATCTGTGACGACGATGACGAGTTGACGAGGTTATCACTCGCTATTGAGAGCGGTATGCCGCTGATATCAGTCGTAGCGGTTGCTACAGCGAGTACCCCATAGTACTTCTGCTTCACAGCCGTACAATACACCTTTGAACCCGTTGTAGAGCCGTTGATGTCGGGCGAGAACGAAGTGTCCGTCGGAAGCGTTGACTGCCCTTCCGTGCCGATTACGAGATACCCGGCTGCGTTGATGAGCTTACCGGCATCGCCTGTTGCCTTCAGATTGAATGTTCCACCAGAAATCGTCAACACGCCGCCTGTACCGCTCGTCTTGAGGCACGCGGCCCCGCCCGCGTCAAGGCATGTGGAGACGCCGCTTGCGTAGGTCGTGTCGTCGAGATCGTCGCTTTCCACAAGCGATTCCACGTACACTGCCGTCGGACCACCGGCAACGGTTATGTCATACGTTCCGCCGGAAAGCGTCATGTTGTCGGCCCCGAGGCCGCGCCCGGCCGTGCCTGTTGCCGAGACCGTAACCGCACCGCCTGAGATGTCAAGCGTCCCCACCTTCACGGCGTAGCACTTGGACGGATCCATCACTGGATACATTCCGTTCGCGATGAGCGCCGACGTGTTGTAAGTGGCAGTTCCGCCGCTCGTTTTAGTGGAGGAAGAGAGCGTAACGTAGTAGTTCCATGTGTTGCCGTCACCGTCCTCGTATTCGAAGTAGTCCTCCGCGACGCCGCCAGTGAGCGTTGCGTCGAGCGAGCCTCCCGTCATCGTGAACGTTCCATCGCCCTTCACACCTTTGGCACCGTCGCCGGACATGGCGAACTTCAAAGTTCCGCCGGACATCGTTCCTGTCACGGTGTCCTTGTCCATTGCGAGTCCGACTGATTTCTCGCCGGCAAGCGTCACATCGAGCGTACCGCCAGTAATTGTCACCTTTGTGTTTTTCTTGGCAAGAAATACGCCGTTCTGCTTGTACTTGTCAGATGAGCCTACAATCTTCAACGTGCCGTCCGTTTGCGTATAGTCACCGGAAAGTGAAACGCCGCAGGCGTTTTTTGTCTTTGGGTTGTTGATGGTCAGCGTCGTCGTCCCACTCGTAAGCGTGAGGTTCTCCGCAGAGATGACGCCCGTCTTCTTCGCGCCGGACGAAGTGGCTGCGAGCGAACCCGTGCCGGCGATTGTGAGCGTGCCCGAACAGGATATCGCAGTTGCGTCATCCGTTGTCACGGAATTCGCCCCGACGAGCATAAGTTCGGCGTCGCCGTTTATTGTCAGCACACCTGACATCGTGATGCCTGATAGTGAGACTCGACAGTTCGCCGGTAGCTTCACGTCGACGTTTCCGTTGATCGGGCCGGATAGCGTCACGTCCGTACCGGACTCGGTGATTTCATAAACGCCCGGTGACGAGTATTCGACCGTGTGCGTATAGTCGCCGAAAGCGACAACAGCGCAGCCGAGTGTCAGTGCGAGGACTCTGCTTTTCATGTTTTTTCTCCTTTTGGGGTTTACCAGTTGAATGAAAACCTGAGTCGAGCGAAACAAGATGGTTGCGTCGCGTCGGCTGCTACGTAAGCGCCAGCTTCGTCTGACCAGACGAGATTATCCGCGCTCCAGTCGCTTTCTTCCACGGAAAGCGTGTAGCAGGCTACAGGTGTGACTGAGATGGAGATAGCGGTATCCGTCGGGGCGTTGTACACAAATCGAGTGCCGTCTATGGTCAGTCCAACGAAACTAGCATTCGCCGCAAGGTCATCCGCGTAGGTATAGAGATAGGCGTTGTTTCCTGTGGCGAGCCATGACTTGAGAGTGGCGGTGTTGTAGTCGGCGGGCTGAGTCACGGTTGGTGAATCTCCCGCCGCATCGGCAATCAGCCACTCGACGAGGTCGAATGCCTCGATACGAGCCACCGATCCGGCGACGGGCGTATAGGAGACCTCGCGGCCGAGGAAGGCCGTTGCGTCGTATGCGGGCACAGTTGCGCCGGAGAGCGTCGTGACAATGGTCGCCTCGTCCGCCGCGAGCGCATACGCACCGAGCGTCGCGGAGGAGGAGAGCGTGAACGTCGTCGCGGGGATTCCCGCCAGCGCAGCCTGGCCGAAAGCGACCACACCCGACCAGTCGCCCACGTTGAGCGCGGTGCAGCCGGCGAACAGCGCGTCCGGGAGGGTTGCGCCCGCAGCGACCGTCGCCGCAGTCAGGCTCTCGCATCCCGCAAACGCGCCCTCGCCAACCGACGTCATGTCGGTGAGATCAACGGACGTCACGCCCGACTGTGCAAAGGAAAATGCGCCTGCTGCCCTGACGGAAGAGGGAATGACAGACAAAGCGGAACAGGCGCGAAAGGAATCGTCACCCACCATTGTCACTCCAGGCGCCGTCAGCGTCGCGAGCTTCGTGCAGCCCGCAAAGGCGTTGGCGCCGATCGTTGTGCAGGTGGATGGGAGAATGACCGTAGTGAGGTTCGAACATCCGGCGAACGCGGATTCCGGGATTTCCGTGATGGATGTCGCGGAGAAGTCGATGCTCGTAAGCGTCGTGCAGCCCGCGAGCGCACCCTCGGCGATGTCCCTAACCGTTGATGCGACCGTCGCAGACGTCGGGCTGTCGTAACCTATGATTATCCCCTCACGGATAATCAACCCCGATGTCGTGGTCGCGGACGCGAGAAAAGTGTCGAACGTCCAGGTGGCTGACGCACCGCCGCCAGGCTGGTTCCCGCCAGGTTGGTTCCCACCGCCGCCGGGCGGAGTTCCGCCGTCACCCGGTCCTGCGACGACGGATGCGGATGCGAGCGTTGCGAATGTAACTGCGCAAATGAGATTCATCTTATTCATATTCGAAATCCTTTCTTTTCAAAGACTATTGGAAGTACACGCCGTGGAAGTTCTGCGACGTGCCGGACGGACTGGTGACTGCGGAGATCGACGGCGCGGACGAGCAGCCGTCCGTGGTGCAGACGATCGAGACCGATCCCGAACTGCTGCTCATGGACGGCACCTTCGCATAGACCGTCTTGCTGCCGCCTGTCATCTTCAGGTACTTTCCCGCGTATGTCGAGGCGGACACAGAAGTGCCCTTGTATGTCGCGAGCGTCCCGGTTGAGCCGACGACCATGTTGCCCGCAGCGCTTCCGAACGAGACGACCGTCCCGCCGTTGATCTTCAACCCGCTGGAGTTGTCCGTGTCGATGCCGATTTCCGGCGTCGCCGCCGTGAAGCAGAGGACTATTCCACCGTTGATGACGATGGAATCCGAACCCGATCCGTTTGAGTCGATGCAGTCGTTGTTCGTCGCGCCGCAGTAGAGGTAGCCGCCGTTGATGACAAGGGATTCGCCCGCGTTGATGCAGTCGTCGTAGGTCGTGGCCTCGAACACGCCGCCGTTGATCGTCATCACCTTCTTCGACTCGAATCCCTCGCCGCCCTCGGCCTGCGAGAAGCCGCGTATTCTGCCGCCATGCATCGTGAGGTTCCCTTCCGCCTTGATGCACTTGGGGTTTGAGTGGTCGACGTTGTCGCCAGAGGCTGTGACGACCTTGTTGGAGGCGAAGTAGTATGTCGTGGACGCAAGGTCGGCGACAGTTGCGGTGCCCACGCTCAGGTAGTTCTTCTGCTTCTGCGCAGCGACGTATATCTGCGTGCCGTATGTCGCGGCCTGGATGTCGGGGAGGAAGGCGGAGTCGGACGGCGTCGTGGTCTGTCCGGACGTGCCGACGACGAGTTCGCCCTTTGCGACGATGCACTTGCCGCCGGTTCCGTTTGCGACGAGGTTGAGCGTCCCGCCGGTGATCCTGAAGACGCTGTTCGTCTCCGACGTGCGAAGACCACATGCGGTGGCCTTGTCGATGTCCGTCGTCAAGGCCGTCTCGTCGAGCATTTCGAGAATTGTGTTGGAAGCGCCGCCGGCGCACGTCACGTCGAAGAAGCCGCCGGAGATGTCGAACGTGCCGCCGTCCGCGTCCGCGCAGAGTCCGCGCGAGGCGATGCCCGTCGCGGAAACGCGCACCGTTCCGCCGGATATCGAGATGTTGCCGCATTTCACGGCGTATGCGGGCGACGTATCCTGCACGACGTAGCTGCCCGTAGAGGAAAGAAGCGACGTGGAGGAGACCTTAACGACATAGTTGCTGCCGTCACCGTCTTCGTAGTTCTCGTAGAGGACGTTGCCGGTGACGGAGGCGTTGAGCAGCCCTCCGGTCATCGTGAACGTCTCGTCACCCTTGATGCCCTTTGCGCCGTCTCCCGCAACGGCGAGTTCGACGGTTCCGCCGGAGAGGAGCATCGTAGTGCCGGACTTGTCGAGCGAGACGCCGACGGACTTCTCTCCGCACACGGCGACGGAGAGACGTCCACCCTCCATCGTCACTGACTTTGACTTCTTGTTCACGAGGATGCCGTTCACCTTGTTCACGGCACCGTACGACGCGCAGTCTATCGCGACGGAACCGGCCATCTGCACGTAATCGCCCGTGAGCGTGATGCCGGCGACGTTCTTCACGTCGGCGTTGAGGACAATCGAGACGTTTCCGCCTGCGACGACGAGATTCTCCGCGACGACGGGGCCGATCTGCTTCTTCGTGGGAGCGGAGGCCAGCGTGACGGTGCCAGGCCCCCCAATCGTCAGAGTTCCTGTCGACGAGACGGCGGTCGCCGACGTCGTCTCTACGGCGTTGTCGCCTACAAGCCACAGCGTCGCGTCGCCGGAAAGTGTTATGGTCTTGGAGACCGTCGCGCCATTGAGCGTCACACGGTACGGGACGTCCGAACTGAACGTCAGCGCGGACGTTATCGTTCCGCTCACGACGAAGTCCGTACCGACGGTACTCCCGTTCGCGTACGTGCCGCCCGCCGTCACGTTCGTCTTGAACGGATAGGCTCGCAGCTCCGGACGGCTAGCTGCAAATGCAACTGTACAAAGGACAGTCGCGAGACAGATGCTGACAGTGAATCTTTTAGCCATGATTACTCTCCTTCTTTTTTCGTTTGAGTTTTATTCCACTCGCGGACCACGATCATCCGCGCCGTCACGTTTCATCCCTTTGCGATGCCCACGACCTTTCTTACTCTTCCGTTGCAGCCCCTTACGGCGCCCACGACCTTCCTCGTCATCCGGCGGCGGACCCATGCGCCGACCACGACCTTCCTCGCCGTCCGGCGGCGGACCCATACGCCGCTCACGGCCTTCCTCGCCGTCCGGCGGCGGACCCATACGCCGCCCACGACCTTCCTCGCCGTCCGGCGGCGGACCCATGTGCCGACCACGACCGTCCTCGCCGTCTGGCAATGCCGGCGGACGGTCTGCGCTATCCTTCTGTACGTGCTCTGGCTCGTCATCACAAGACGGATGCCGTGTCTGATCCGCGTAGGCGTCCAACCATGTGGACGCTATCGCTATTCCGAATGCCAATATGATCTGTTTCATTTTAATCTCCTTTGAGGGGCTTTTGATGGCCACAGTATAACAGAAGTCGTCTATTCTTTTGTCAACGTCATGTCAAGCAAGCGTAAAAAAACAGCGACATTTACCTTTGTCCTTGAATGGAGGGAAGAGATGGTGTATCATGTAGTCGTTCAACGACAAATTCCATATTCTAAATAGTATCTATGACAAAAATCATCCATGAGTTTCGGCTCTTCTTTTTCGCGATCGGACTGCCTGCCGTCTTTGTCGTGGCGGGCGGCATCAGTCTGCTGTGCGTAGGCTGGCGCGCGATCTGGACGGAGGAGCGCGAAATGCTACAGGTACAGGCGACCCTGTACGTGGACAACCTGCTGGCGCACGCGGATGACGCGGGGCTGGACGACGGCCCGCCGCACGGCCGCCACGGACCACCGCCTGGACGCGCGCGATCAGGCCGCCCGTCGCGCCCCGGCAACGCGCCGCCGCACCATTGGTCTGGTAACGTCCTCCAGAAGCTGCCAGACCTCTGCGAAACGCTCCACGCCACGCACAAGAAGATGCAACGGCATCTGGCGTTTGAAATCCGCGACGAGGGCGAAGCTCTCCTCTATGCTACGCCAGACTTTCCCGATCCGACGGGACTGACTGGCGAATCTCCCCTCGCGCCGCCCCTTGGCGAAGGCGTCCTGCGCGTCGCGCGGCCAGACGGAGGTGCCGCTGTCCGGACGAGGGCGATCCGGCTTCTGGCTTTTGGAGCATGTCTGCTCGTCTTGCTCGTCTGCACGCTCCTGACTGGTGGCGCACTCCTCGTGCGCGGGCTCCGCCGCGAACGACGCGACGCCCGACGCAAGACTGACTTCATCGACAACGTGTCGCACGAACTCAAGACCCCGCTCGCCGGCATACGCCTCAACGCCGAACTCCTTGCGGAAAATCGCCTTGCCGACGACGCCAAGCGCAAGAGCGCAGTCAAGGCGATTCTCATGGAATCCGACCGCCTCGCGCGCATGGTCGATGAACTACTCGACTTCAGCCGCCTTGAGAAAGGAACTCGGCGCTACAATCTCGAAACGTTCGACCTCGCCGAGTTCGCGGCGCAGGATGCCGTGATTCAAGCTATGACGGCAATCTCGCACGGGCGCGCGCGCATCACGGTCAAGGGTGCGGGGGCGCTCGTCACTGCCGACGCGAACGCCATCCGGCAGATCGGCGCAAACCTCGTCGCCAACGCCGTCAAGTACTCGGACGGTGAGATCGACATTGAAGTCGAAGGATGCGAGATCAGGTTCATGGATCGCGGGCCAGGCGTTCCGGACGGCGACGAAGAGCGCATCTTCGAGCGTTTCTACCGAGTGGACAATTCCCTCACCCGGACAACGAGCGGCAGCGGCCTCGGGCTTTGCATCTCACGCGCCCTCGCGCGCGGCATGGGCGGAGACCTGACGTATTCCCACAGGCCGGGAGGCGGCAGTGTCTTCACCTTGACCTTGAAAAGTGCAAATTGAATGATTGGAGGTTAAGATATGGCTTATGTACTTTTTGCGGAAGACGACGAAACTCTGCGAACAGGCTTGGAGGCTGCGCTCACGAGCGAAGGCTACGAGACGTGCGGATGCAAGGACGGCAACGAAGTGCTGTCCGCTTTCGCCCAGCGCCGACCGGACCTGATGATACTTGACGTGATGATGCCGGGCAAGAGCGGATTCGACGTGTGCGTGGAGGTCCGCCGATCCGACCCCTCCGTGCCGATCATCTTCCTTACCGCGAAGACATCCGAGGCGGATGTCGTTATCGGGCTTGGCCTGGGCGCAGACGACTTCATCCCCAAGCCATTCCGAATCCGCGAGCTGCTCGCGCGCGTGTCAGCAGCCTTGCGACGGGGACGGCTCACCGCTGCAACTGAGCCATCCGACATGTTCACAATCGGTTCAGCCCGCATCGACGCGCGCCGGTTCCTGGTCTCCACTGGCGAACCGCCAGACCAGCCGCTGACCATACGCGAGCTTGGTCTTCTGAAGGAATTCGCCGCGCATCCGGGCGAAGTCCTTTCACGTGACACCCTGCTCGATGAGGTGTGGGGCATGGACTACGCCGGCGGCACGCGTACGCTTGACCAGCACATCGTGCAGGTCCGGCGTAAACTTGGCCCGTCTGGCGACCTGATCGAGACAGTTCGCGGCGTAGGCTACCGCCTCCGCGAATAAGGACATCCACATGGTACTTACGATCTCTTTAAGCCCAGAGTAAAGGTTGTACGCTAGACCTGAGCAGCGTCTCACATCTAACGAACACCTGGCAAAAGATTCGACGGTACAGCCGTTTGACGGCGTTGGGAGAAGAGCCATTCGAACACCTTGTCGTCGGAGAACGTGGGCGTCCACACGTTGTGTCCGAGCCCATCGTATTCGCGATAGAGGATTTTCTTCCCACCCGCCGCCTTGATGGCGGCGACCATGTCGCGCGAACGGCAAACCGGCACGGCCTTGTCCTTCGAACCGTGGAACGCCCAGATCGCGAGAACGTGCAGCCGGTACGGCAGCTTCCCGCCGTTCGGACTCTTCCACGTCTTCGCCACGGTCGCCGCGCGCGCCTCCTCGAACACCTTTGTGTTTCCCTTGCGCTCGGACACAATCTGCGCCTTGACGCCCCCGACATTCTGCGCAGACAGAACGGTACCTACCGCAGCAATTACAATAGCCATGCATTTGAACTTAACATTCATTTTATCGTTCCTTTATGATGAGGCCGTCTAAATCAAAGGCCACGTGCCTCCACACCATCATTTTGCCATCACACAATCCTGTCCCCCCAGAAGGCTAGGGACGTATCATGCACGATGGGACGCGCGGCAGCAAGGGCACTGCGAATCAGCGGCTCGTCGAGTCGCCCATGGTGCCTCTGCCTGTGTCCAAGCTCCCACAGATGCCCGAAAACGATGCGCTTGGCGTTGACCTTCTTCACGGCCCGCGCCGTGTCGATCCCGCATCCGGGGAAGAAGAGCCAAAGGTCGGGACGGCCCCAGGGCGTAACGAGCTTCGGCTCGGTGCCACGTCCGCTGTCGCCCGTGTGGTAGAGCAGCCAGTTCCCTATCCTGATCTCAAACGCCATCGTGAAGTTGATTCCCCACGGTTCGTCGTTGTGGTCAATGAGGGACGTTCTAACCTCCACGTCTTTGATCCTGTACGTTCCCACGCCCTTCACGCTGTTGCCCTTCATTTCGTTGAAGCGCGGATTGTCGAGGAAGTTCGACATGACGACCTTACCCCGTGCCGTCATCGCATTGTAGAAGTCCTTCCGCCAGTGGTCTCCGTGGTTGTGCGTGATGAGCGCGAAGTCGAGAAGCGGCGCGAATTCCGTTCCGCGTCTGTGGTTGAGGTCGATGGAGAAAAGGGATTCGCGCGTCTTGACGATGTAGCCCATGTTGTACACGCTCCAGATCGCGGGAACGTCTCCCGTCACGGGCGTCGCCGCCACCTCGCGCATCACCTTCTCGAACGCGAGCTCGTTCGCTTTCAGCGCCTTGTAGCCACGCGTGTTGCCGTCGCACATGTACGCGCCATAGACCGTCGGCGACACCTCTTCGGTCTCTTCGTCCCACTTCGTGATCAACGCGCTCTGCTGTTCCTCACTCCTCCGCACGGGAACAGAAGCAACTGGCAAGTTCGCATACGACTGTAAGGTCGCACTCGTCGCGACCACCGCCGCTCCTCCTAGCAAAAAATCTCTCCGCGTCGTTTTCATTCGTTCGTTCTCCTCAAGACGTGCGCACATTATATCATAATTCCCTTGCTACACGTATCCTATTTCAACGAGTGCCGCATGGACCATTCACCACGTCGGCGGCAACGCCTCGAAAACGCAACGTTCGTGCGTGCGCGGATGGACGAACGCCAGCCGCAATGCGTGGAGGCACATGACGCGCCCTCCGCTGCCGTAGCGGACGTCTCCGCACACCGGGTGCCCAGCCTCGGCGAAGTGGACGCGTATCTGGTTGCGGCGTCCGCTCTTCAGGTTGATTTTGACAAGCGACGTATTCCGCCCCTCCTCGACCACCTCCCACTCGGTGCGGGCGAACTTTCCGCGTTCCGGATCCTGGACGCTGTAAACGTTGAGCGTCTTCGGGTCTTCGCAAAGGTAGCTCTCGAACACGCCCGACGGCGCGTCCATCTTTCCCTCCACCCGCGCAAGGTACGTCTTCTCCGTGAGCTCGTTCCAGTTCGAGCGGAAGTATTCCTGCACGGCCTCGCTCTTCGCCACCATCATCACGCCAGACGTATCGCGGTCTAGACGGTGTACGAGGTACACGCGCTTGTTGCTTTTCGCCTGGCCCTTCCTCACCCAGTCGCCAAGAGCACCCTCTACGGTGTGCTCGTGCATCCGTGCAGACACTCCGCAGCGCGTAGCCTGCGAAAGAACGCCCGCCGCCTTCTCGACCACGATCACGTCGTCGTCTTCATAGATTATGCGTATCCCGCGTATTGTCCGTCGCGACTTCTTCTTTGCCGGGAGGGAAGCGCCCGGTGCATCCATCTCGGCAAGGACTGACGCGACCGTTTCACGCAGTTTCGCGGTGAGGCGCTTGCGTATCTGGTAGAGGTTGTCGCCTGAGACGCCGTAGAGCCGCATCACGATTTCCGTGTCCTGTCCCTCAATCGCGCTTGCGACGAACGCCGCATAGTGTTCTGGATTGACTTCCGGCTTGATGCGGCGCAGCGCCTCCTCCAGCGCGGCCGCCTGCCATTCGCGTTCGGCGAAACCA
>CACZDG010000036.1 GCA_902779865.1 uncultured bacterium | reverse complement strand
AATCTGCGCGTGGAGTGTTCAGTAGATAACATTCCGCTCTTCATCCGCATCAGGTAAAACGGCCAGAAAACGCACGAGAGGCAAAACTGGTCAAGGCGATTTCGCCAAGACAAGATAACGGCGAAAAAGCCGTTGCCGTCGGGGCGGGGAAATGGTACACTCTTTGCCGTGAGGAACCATGTCGGAAATGCGAAGCGCCGTCCGTGGCAGGGCGTGAAGGAGGAGCCGTGAAAGCACTGCTCCTGGTGGCTGGCGCTTTCTTCGCGTCTGCGGCGTTTGCAAGGCAGATCGTCGTGCCGACGTTGCCTGTGTCGCCGTTTGCCGACACGGAGGTGTCAACGAACGTGGTTATTCACGGAAGCCGCACTGATGTGCGGAACGTGCGGATTCATTTCCAGTTGGAGGGGACGCCCACGAACAATCTTGAAGTCGCGTTTGGTTGTGACGCGAACACGAACGGCGTCCTTGACGTTTCGGAGATCGAGACTGTTTACGGCTGGCGCGGCGGCCGATTCCCTCGTTGTCCAGAACCAGCTCACCGCCGTTTCCCATCTGGTTCATATCCTCTTCGGAGAGCGGATAGTACGTACAGACCACAATTGGCGGGTGATTCGGCATGAGGCACAGGTATTCCATAACAATCTCGCGGCGTAAGCCGCAGACGATCATGCCGTCCAGTTTGTTTGAGGCGAACAACTTGATGTTCTCCGGCAACGTGCCGCCGCTGGCCTGGAAAAGGAGCGGCTTGCCAAGGTTTTCCGTCAGGACGTAGTGTACGACGTTTCCAAGAACGTCGCGGCTCGGCTTCAAACCCATGTTGATCACGACGCCAATCCGCTTCTCTGGATTTCTATTGCCGCTCTCTTTTTTCATTCGCACCCACGTCATTTCTAATGTTACTTCTCCGCTCCAGCTTGAGGTGGTCCATCTTGTGGCGGTAGAATGCCTCGGCCGTGACCTTCATGCTGGCGAGGCGGACGGCATCGACGTCGCACACCGAAGTGAGCATGGCGATGTCCTCGTTCTGGGCCATGCCCGCGATGTCCATCGTCGTGCCGATGCGTCCACATCCGATGATTGCGATCTGTACCTTGTTGCTTGGGGCAGTCGCGCCGAACACGCTTGCCGCCACAGTAACCGCCAACCGCCCGTTCGCCTTCAATTCGCGTTCAAGGCGGTCGTTTTCGGGGTGGCAGAGACGGAGGTCATGGAAGGATTCTGAACGGCTTTACGGTATTGCCTCAAATCATCTTGTCACTCTGCTTTGGCGGCGGTCACGCGTGGCGTGTGACCCTACCATCGGCTCGGCGAGACGCCTCGCCCTACCGTGCGGCGGCGCGGCGAAGTCGCGCCACTGTGCGGTCGCGGCCAAGGAGCTCAAGCGTCTCGAAAAGACCGATGCCCTCGCCGCGTCCGCTTACGGCAACGCGGATGGGATGTACCCATGGGCCCATTCCCTGTCCCTGCGAGAGACCTTTCACCATCTCCTCGCCCGCAACGGCGGTGAACGGTTCAAGTTTCTCGAAACGGTCCGCAAGGTCGAGCAGCAGCTCCTTCACGCCGTCCTTCTGGAGACGTTTCGCCACGGCCTTCTCGTCAAAAGGATAATCCTCCGTGAAGAAGTAGGAGCAGTTGCCGGGGATGTCGTTCCAGAACTTCGTGCGCACTTGCAGCTGGTCGATGAGCAAGTCGAGGTTGAAGTCCGCCGGGACCGCGAGATTCGCTGCGGCAAGGCGGTCCAGCAGCTCCTTACGGTACTGTTCGCGTGGTGCGCGGCGGATGTACTCGCCGTTCATCCACTGGAGTTTCTTGATGTCGAACTTGGCCGCCGTCACGTGTACCTTCTCGATGTCGAAGAGCTGGATCATCTCTTCGCGCGTCAACACCTCGCGTTCGTCGCCCGGGTTCCAGCCGAGGAGCAGGAGGTAGTTGAAGAGCGCTTCCGGCAGGTAACCCTGTTCGCGGAACTCGCCCACGAACGCCGCGCCGTCGCGCTTCGAGTATGGCTTGCCCTGCGCGTTCACGATCATGGAGAGGTGTCCGTATGTCGGCGGTTCCGCGCCGAGCGCCTTGAAGAGCTCGATGTGCTTGAACGTGTTCTCAACGTGGTCGTCGCCGCGGATCACATGCGTGACGCGCTGGTCGATGTCATCGACTACGTTCGCGAGGTGGAAGATCGGCGAGCCATCGGAGCGCACGATCGCGAAGTCGGGAACGTCCTCTGCCTTCTTCTCCATGTGGCCCTTAACGACGTCGTCGAACGCGATCACGCCCTCCTTGGGCATGCGGAACATCACGACCTCGCCCGTCTTGCCGTCGCGAGAGGTCTTCTCCATCTTGTAGGCTCGGCCGTCGGCGAGGAGCTTCTCCACGCAGGCGAGGTGGCGGGCGACGTTCTTCGTCTGGTAGAAGACAGGCTCGTCGTAGTCGAGCCCGAGCCATTCCATGCAGTCGAAGAAGCCAGTTGTAGATGGCGGCGCGGATGTTGCCGATGTGGACCTTCCCCGTCGGCGACGGGGCGAAGCGAACGCGGATATCTGACATGTCTGCTCCCGTTTCCTAGAATTCCAGGGCCGCGTACATCTTTACGAGGAACTCCTCGTAGGTCATGCGCTCCTGCTGCATCGAGTCGCGGTCGCGCACCGTGAACTTGCCGTCCTTCGGCGAGTCGGGGTCCACCGTGATGCACCACGGCGTGCCCGCCTCGTCCTGACGGCGGTAGCGGCGACCGATCTGGCCGGAAGCGTCCCAGAAGCAGTTCACCTTCTTGCGCAGCTTGTCGAAAATCTCGCGCGCCATGTTGAAGCACGCCTCGTCCTTCTTGACGAGCGGGAACACGGCCACCTTCACCGGCGCCACCTTCGGGTGGAAATGCAGCACGGTACGGACGTCCTCCTTGCCCTTCTCGTCCGTGAGCTTCTGCTCCTCGTACGCTTCGCAGAGAAGCGCGAGCATGAGGCGATCGACACCGGCCGACGGCTCGATCACGTGCGGCACGTACTTGCCGTCGAAGAGGTTGAGGCAGAACTTCTCTGCCGCAATTGGATCCTTGCCGTGCGCCACCCAGTCGGCCTGCACCTTCTCGATGAACGCCTTGCGCGCCGCGTCGTCAAGCTTCTTCGCTGCCTGCTTGAGCGGATCGTCGAACACCATCTGGCTTTCGCCGGAATGCTTCTGGTGCTGCGTGAGGTCAAAGTCGCTACGAGCCGCGATGCCCTCCAGTTCCTGGCGTCCGAACGGGAAGTCGTACTCGATATCGACACACGCGCGGGCGTAGTGGGCGAGTTCGTCCGGCTTCTGCCAGTACTCGACGAAATGCTCCGTGGGAAGGCCCACCGCGTTGAGGAACTTCTTGCGCTGCTCAACCCAGTACTTGTGCCACACTTCCCAGCCCCAGTCGTCCTGCACCGGCCCGTTGAGGTCGGGATTGTCGGCAAGCGTCACGACGTGTCCGTGCAGAATCTCCACCGCCTCGTCCGGACGGATGAAGAACTGAAGAACTCGAGCTCCATCTGCTCGAACTCGCGGCTGCGGAACGTGTAGTTGCGCGGCGTCACCTCGTTGCGGAAGCTCTTGCCCATCTGCGCGATGCCGAACGGCACCTGCTGACGCGAGGTCGAAAGGACGTTCGTGAACTGCGCGAAAATGGCCTGCGCCGTTTCGGGACGAAGGTAGGCGACGTTGGAGGGGTCGTCAATCGGGCCCACTACCGTCTTGAACATGAGGTTGAACGGCTTGGGCTCCGTCATCTCGCCGCCGCAGTGCGGACACGAGAGCGCATACGCCGGATTCACCGCCGCCGCCTTCTTGCCGAGTTCGGCACGGATGTCGTCGATCTGGTCGGCGCGCATGAGTTTCTTGCACTGCTTGCACATCGTCATCGGATCGGCGAAGGTGTCGAGGTGTCCTGACGCCTTCCAGATCTTGGGGTGCATGATGATTGTAGCGTCAAGCCCAGCCACGTCCTCGCGGCCACGCACGGTGAACTGCCACCATGCCTGCTTGACGTTCTGCTTCAGCTCGCAGCCGAGCGGACCGTAGTCCCAGAATCCCGGCATGCCGCCGTAGATTTCGGATGAATGATAGATGAACCCGCGGCGCTTGCACAGCGCGGCGAGCGGGTCGAGGCTCGACTTGTTCTCTTCTGCCATGATTTCTTTCTTTCTCTTTTTGCGGCAACGGCTGGATTGCCGCCCCGCGCATGGCCGAGAATTATACCAAACCCCACGCGGAATTACCATCTTCAATTTAGCGGGGACTGGGCGACGGCATTGACGGCGGCTACACGTTTATGCCGAGCTTGCCGAGGCGGTAGTTCATCATGCGGGGCGACACCCCCAGCTCGCGCCCGGCTGCGCTGCGGTTGCCGCCGTGGCGACGGACGGCGTCCTCCAGCACGTGCCGCTCGTACGCCTCAAGCCTCGCCTCAAGGGACTTTCTTTCCTCGCCCGCGTCAAAGGGCGACTCCGCGAACTCCTCCGCCTGCAACTGCGGCGGCAGGTTGTAGCCGTGGATCGTGTCGTCAGTCGCGGTTAACACCGCACGTTCGATGCAGTTCTCGAGCTCGCGCACGTTACCCGGCCACTTCCACGCAAGCAGCATGTTCACGGCGGGCGCGGATATCTTCGTCACGCGCTTGCCGTACTTCATGCTCATGCGCTCCATGAAATGCTCGGCAAGGAGCAACACGTCGCCCGTGCGCGCGGCGAGATCGGGCATCGAGATCGGAAACACGGAAAGGCGGTAGTAGAGGTCTTCGCGGAACTTGCCCTCGGCCATCATCCGCTCGAGGTTCCGACTCGTCGCCGCAATGAAGCGCACGTCCGAGTGGATTTCCACGTTCGACCCGATGCGCGAGAAAGTGCGCTCCTGCAGGAAGCGGAGCAGCTTCACCTGAAGCGGCACGCTCAAGTCGCCGATCTCGTCCAGGAACAGCGTGCCGCCGTCAGCAGCCTCCGCACGACCGATGCGCCGTTGGTCCGCGCCGGTGAACGAACCCTTTTCGTGTCCGAACAGCTCGCTCTCGATCAGCGTCTCCGGGAGCGCCGCGCAGTTGAGCGTCACGAACGGCTTGTCCCTGCGCGACGACATCCGCTGTATCGCGCGCGCCACGAGTTCCTTGCCAGTACCGCTCGCCCCGCGCACAAGCACCGTCGCGTTGCTCGGCGCCACCTGCCTGATCTGCTCATAGACTGCGCGCATCTCGCGGCAGTTTCCAAGCATGTCGCCGGGATTCGCGGCGAGCATGTCGCGCAGACGGCGGTTCTCCGCCACCAGTGCTTCGCGCTCCTCGCGTTCCTTGAGGCACACCGCAGCAGCCTCCGCCGTGATGTTCGCGATGATCTGCAGAAGCGCCACGTCGCGGTTGAAGGCATCCACCGTGAAGTCCGGCGGGTTGGGGCGGTCAACGGAGAGCGTGCCGATCACCTGTCCGAGGTGGACGAGCGGCACGCACACGAATGCAATCGGACACGCCCCGTGGCGTGCGCCAGTGCGGTTGAGGAAGCGGCTGTCGGCATGGACGTCCGGCACCACCTCCGCCCGACCCGTCTGCGCCACGCGCCCCGTGACGCCCTCGCCCAAACGGTAGTGCCCGTGCGCCTTCTCCTCCGCGTTCAGACCGCGCGACGCCTCGATTGAAAGCTCGTTCCCCTGCAGCAGTGTGATCGTGCCCCGGCACATGTCCATGCGTTTCTCGAGAATGCCCAGAACATCGTCCAGAAGGGTGCGCACATTACGCTCGCGCACGAGTGCGGAGCTGATTTCCTGAAGGACGGTAATCTCTGACGGGAGTTTCGCTTTCATGGGCCATTAGTATATCAAAAGCCCCCCGCCACGACAATACACATGTTTCGTCACGCTTGCCCCCGCTTTTTCAGAGGATTCTCAACACAAGTTTTGGTGGGATCTTTTGCAGCGTGGCGGGCATGGTTTGGCGTGCGTGATGGATCAGTTAGCGAACCGCATCTGCGGCAACCTCGATTTGCCGGTCAGATAGGTTGCGCATCTCGGCGTCGAAGGCAACGCCGGCGAGCGTCACCTTCCTACCGTCGCGGAGGTACTTCTCATGGTAGCCCTTCTCCTTGATCTGCGCGAGCGCGGCGGACGCCGTGCCGTTCAGCTTGAACTCGAACACATAGATGCCGCAAGGCGTCTCCACAACAGCGTCCACACGCCCGCGGTTCGTCCAGCACTCGGCGTGCGTGCGCGCGCCGATCAGCACGAACACCGCGTAGAAGAGCGTCTGGTAGTACTTCTCGCGCTTCACGGGAATGTTCGAGAAGAAGCACGAGAGCGCGTCGAGCATGTCGTTCACGTCGTCGTGGCGGAGCGCTTCCACCATCTGCGTGAGCAGCGAGGCGTGCTCCAGCTCGTCGATGTTCGCGAACTCCACGGAAAGCGCCTGGCTGAACGCAGTCTCCACCTCGAAGTTCGGCGCGACGAACCGGGGCAGTGAGAATCTTTGCGCAAACCCGCCTAACGGGGACGAGACACTTCGTCGAGGGCGTTGACCATGAGGCGGCGGGCGTGGTCGTCGCGCATCCTCGACGTCTCGCTGCCTACGACGATTACGATCGCGCGGTGGCCGTCGCGCTTGCCGGTGAGTATGATGGAAGAGCCGCAGTATTCCGCGTAGCCGGTCTTGAGTCCGTCAACCTCGCTCTCGCCCTTGGCGTTGACGATCTTCTTCTTGTCCATGCGAAGGATGTTGTTGTGGTTGAGGAACTTGACGGGCTGACCTGCCTTGTTCGTGATGGTCTTCATGGTGTACGTCTTGGCGCTCGTCCAGCGATAGACCTCGTTGTACTTGACGAGCGCGCGGGCGAGCTTCACGAGGTCGCGCGCGGTGGAGACGTCGTACGGCCTGTCGCTTCCATACGGCGGCGGGTATCCATTTGGCGTGACGAACGTGGTGGATTTCATTCCAAGCGCCTCCGCCTTTTCGTTCATGCGCTTGACGAACGCCTGGAGGTCTCCGCCCTGTATCTCTCGGCCCGCGTTGCGTGCGGTGGAGTTCTCGGCCAGCAGCACTGCGGCGTCGTTCGCGCTGTGCACGAGCATCGCGAAGAGGAGCTCGTCAACGCTCATCTTCATTCCTGGCTTGAGTCCGCAAACGCTCGGCTTCTCCCGCGTGCAGCGCACGGTTGCCGTCACCTCATCCACTGGCGAGTACTTCATCGCGTGCATGTCCTCCAGGACGAGCAGCAGCGTCATGAGCTTCGTCACGGACGCGGGGCAGCACTTCGCATCCGCCCGATCCTCGAAAATCACCTTCCCGCTCGCGGCATCCACGCTGATCGCGCCCTGGTACGGAGTGCGCCTAACGTCGCTCTTCACCTTCGGTCCGGAGGCGAATGCCGCAACGCATGCGGCCATGGCCGCAAGTACTACCATCTTTTTCATCTTCTATCTCCTCTCGTTGCCTTGTTCCTTAAGCTCAAGCACCATCGCCTTCTCCGGACACGTGAACGGGTTGGCGTACTTCGTGCAGTTGATGCATCCCGTGTAGAGCTTGTACATCACCTTGTCCTTGGAGACTTCGTGGAACCCGAGCTGCCCGAAGAACTCCGGCGAGAACGTGAGCACCAGCGCGGCCGCCGGCTCAAACGCCTTCACGCGGCGCACTATCTCCAGCACCAGGGCGCGCCCGATCCCCTTCCTGCGCCACGGCGCGCGCACGGCTACTGACTGAATCTCGACGGCGGTGTGCAGCGGGGCACCGATTTCGGGGAAGATCGCGTAAGTCGCGCAGCCGACCATTTCGCCGTCAACCTCAGCCACCACGAAACGGTCTATGTTCTCGACGATGTTTCCAAGCGAACGCGGCACCAGCCGGTCGCGGTGCAGGTGGATGAGCGCGAATATCCTCTCAGCGTCCACCAGCCGCGCCGTGCGAAGCGCACACGGCGCAGGCATGGCATTCTGCTTCATTCAGTTCCTCGTTTTGGTTGAAGTGCGAATAGTATATCATGTTCGCGGCGGTTTCGGTAGGGAAATCCTCAGGGGCAAACGCCCATCTCCTTGAATTCCGCCGCCGCATTGAGGAAGTGCGCCGTGAGCCAGAATACGGTCCAGCGCTCGGCGTACCCACCGCGCAGCCTGTACACGTCGCTCATGTCGCCGCGCTGGCCGAAGTTCGTGTGCTGTATCTGCTCGCCGAGCGAGCCGGAGGCGTCGGTCAACTGGAAGCACGAACGGTACATCACGGCGGCAAGTTTCATGAGCCTGTCGTCCTTGAGGTATTCTCCCATCCGCCAGATCTCCGGCGTCGTGAGCACGCCGAACGCGTCGAGGTGCTGGTTCTGCGCGGAGACGACCGTCCACCCCGTCGATTTGAACGCATGGTCGCTGAGGCGACCGGGCGGATACGTCGCGTCCCACACCATCGTGTATGTGAGCATCATGTTCATCGCGTGCTGTGCGAGGCGGGCGTATCTACGCTCCGCCGCCGCGTCCTTCACTGCGACTGCGTTCCGCAGAAGCGCAGCGTAACCCTGGAACGCCGCGTACGCGCCCTCCTTGTCCTCGCACTTCGCGTCGAGCGTGCCACCCCAATAGACCCCCTCGTAGCCGAAGTACCGCCGCTCGAACACTGCGGCCAGCTTCTTCGCCGCGGCAAGCTGTTCCTTCTTCCCGAAGATCTCCGATCCCGCGACGAGCGGCGCAACGAGGAATCCGGCATTAGTCGATTTCGGCTCCTGCCAGTCCGGCTTCAAAATGGACGCCGCAATCGCGTCAAGCGCCTTCTCGGCGAACGTGCGCCACTTCGCGGGATTGAGCCGGCCGCCGGATTTCTCCGCGAAACGAATCGCCTTGACGACGCAGTTGAGGGCCTGTCCACACGAAACGGGATCGCCTTCAGACGTCTTGCCGGTGCCCATGTTGTAACGTACGCAGAAGAGCCCGTCGGACGAACGTACCGTCGCGCCGAACGTGTCGCTGATGAAGTCGAGCGACTTCTGCGCCTTCGCCCAGTCGCCCTTGTCGATGTCCAGAACCGGCAGCGCGTAGCCGCACGTCGCCGCGCAGCCGCACCAGCCAAGGACGATCTCGCGCCGCCTGTGAGTGCGCTCGTAAACGTCGGTCATGCCGTTTCCGCAGTCGTACATGTTGAAGCCGGACGCACCTCGTTCGTCCATCCAGCGCGTCATCGCATAGTCGCGCTTCACGCGGAAGATGCGCTCGAACGGCTCGTAGCAGTCCGTGCGGTACGGCTTGAAGAGGTCGAGCGACACGTCCATCGCCTGTTCAAAGCCAAAGGAGTCATGCGTCGCCTTGCCCGTCTGGATCCAGAAGGTCTTCTCTACGACCTGCCCCGGACGGAGCGTGACGTATGTCTCGTCATACTTCATCGCCATGCCCTGCCTCGCCTTCGCGACGGAGCGGCGGCGGTTGTAGCCGATCGGGCCGGAGAGCATCACGATGTCCGTGCCGCCGTCCGCCACCTCCACGCCAACGCTCCACCAGAGGTCTTCGCGCACCGCGCCGCGTATGGGCGACGGCAGCGTATGTATCGCAGCGAACTCGCCGCCGTTTGCATTCTCCAGCAGCGCGAACGGCATCGGCAGCCGGTGCTCCTCGAAGATCGCGAACTCGCCCTTCTCGCCCGCGAACACGGGAACGCGTCCGTCGGTGCGCCCCTTGTTGGACGGGTTCCCGTACATCAGGATTCCCGGCATGAACGGCTTGAGCTGCTTCGGATCGCCCTTGACGCGATACCTGACGGACAACGTCACCTTCTCAAGCGGCTCCTTGCCGTTCCACGTCCATCGGCGAATGACCTTCACGAGGCCGTCGCGCACCCTTGCGGACGTGTCGCGCACATCAAGGCCCGGCACATCGCTTTTCCATTCGGCGACCCAGCCGTCCTTCCAGCCGAACCCCGTCTCAACCGGCATCATGCCATCAACTGGCGTCGCTACCGCAACGCCGCACAGAGCCGCCATGGCAGCAAGCGCACAGCAACAAGACTTCGCGATATTCTTCATGCTGCGATTCCTTTCAGCCTGCGGGGGCGTCTGCGGGATGATAGCCGCTGTAGCCGGTCACGGGCATGGAATCGAGCGACGCCATTTCCGCGTCCGTGAGCGCGAAGTCGAACACCTGCGCGTTGGAGGCGATGCGGTCGCGGTGGACTGACTTCGGCAACGGCACGACGCCGTGCTGCATGGCGTAACGGACGCATACGTGCGCGGCAGACTTCCCGTGCGCCGCGCCGATCTCCGTCACGAGCGCGTCGGAGAGCACGCGCCCGCAGCCTAGCGGGCTCCATGCCTCCACCTGCAATCCGTTCGCCTGGCAGTAATCCACCGTCTCCTTCTGCACGTAGCCGGGGTGGAACTCGATCTGGTCAACCATCGGCGCGACGTCGGAATTGCGCTTGAGCGATTCAAGCTGCTCCACGAGGAAGTTGGAAACCCCTATCGCGCGCACCTTGCCGTCACGATACAGCTTTTCGAAACCACGCCACGTCTCCGCATTAATCGCCTCCCAGTCCGGCGTCCCCTTCGCCACGGCCGGCCAGTGTATGAGGTAGAGATCGAGGTAGTCCGTGCCGAGCGCCTTGAGCGAGCGTTCCGCAGCGGCGATGGTCGGTTCGTAGCCGCGCACGTTCGTCCACTGCTTTGTGGTAAGGAAGATTTCGTCGCGGCGCACGCCGGAAAGGCGTATGCCCTCGCCTACGCTTTCCTCGTTCTCGTAGATTGACGCGGTATCGACATGCCTGTAGCCGAGCTCAATGGCAGCCTTGACCGAATCGCACGCCACGTCCCCGGACGGCGTCTGCCACGTGCCGTACCCGATGCACGGCATCTTTACGCCGTTTGCAAGCGTTCTGGTGGATGATAGTTTTTCCATGTTCTTTCCTTTATTCAATCACTGCCTTGTAGAACTTGATTGCGCCCTTGTCGATGATGAACGTCGCCTCTTCCCCGTCGCGGAAATGAACGTCGTTGTCGTTCAGCTCGTAATTCTGTATCTGGGTGTTGATCCCCGTCACGTTCGCGCCGCCGTAAACCTTGAGCGTTCCGTTGATCGGCGCCGCCTTCGCGCCGTCCATCACAGCGAAGTTGCGCACGAGCTTCACCTTCACGGTGACTGCAGAAGCGCCAACGTCAATGTCGGTGATCTCGAACGAGCCCCAACCATCTACGCTGTAACTGGCGTTCATGATGTTCTCGTTGAGCAGATACGCCCTGGCGAACTGGTCAGACGTCAAGGTTCTGATAACCGCCGCAACGGCCGCATGGTCACCGCGCGCGTTCAGCCAGTCCGCCTGGCTTGCAGTGAGCGTCGCGGTGCCGTCGGAAACGGTCACGACCTCATCGGTCACGAACACAACCACCTTGTTCGTATAGCTACCGTAGATGGACGAGACCGATCCCTCGCCGATGTAGCCAATTTTCTGTACGCATGGAGTGACTTCGTTGTACGCGAACGGGAAATTGGGATTCCCGCCTGCCGTCAGCGGCAGGTAGTTTCCGCCCTGCTTCACCGAAACGGAATACATCCTGTTCGTCATGTCCATTTCGACCCGGACGGTGTAGTCGTTTCCGACGGTCGCCGTGACACCCTCTGCATCGAGCCAGACCCTTCCATTCAGATTGGTCGTGTAGACCTGGAAACAGGCGTTCGTGCCGATGCGCACAGCCGCCTTCACGCCCTCGAATTCCTGATCCTCCTCCGCCGCGCTGTTGAACGAAGCCGTCGTCTCGATGATGACGTTGCGCGCATCGGAAGGACTGTCAGCGACAAACTCGTTCCCCTCTTCAATCGCCACCTTATGATTGACGTACTCGACGGCATTGGACCAGAGGCCCGTCGCCTCCTTGTAGTCCTCGTTCTCGAAGATCCAGTAAGCGGCGCGGTTCTGCGGCGTGTCCTCCCAGGCAGCCGCGTTCACGCCGTTGGTCGGTCCGAAGAACTGCTTCACGTAGTAGTCGTAGGTGAACACCTCGCTCGGACGGTACCCCTCGGCGTACACGCGCGCCTTGATCGTCGTTGCGCCAGTCGCGTTCGTCACGTTGATCGCCGTGCCGGCGGTGTACACTTCGCTCTGCTCCGTCGGGTCGCTGCCGTCAACCGTGTAATGGATGACTGCGCCGGGAACCGTGCTGGCGAGGTCCACGAACGTCGTGCGATAGCCCGGCGTGGAGGTGGACGTCGGCACCGCCGCCTGCTCCGCAATAGTGTATGTCGCGGACACCGTGTCGCTTGCGACATAGCCCGATTTGAACGCCTTCGCCTTGATCGTGGTCGTACCGGTGATCGTGATCGGGGCGGAGTACGCCGCGCTGGAAGACGTCGGCTCGCTGCCGTCAAGCGTATAGCGAATCGTCGCGCCCGCAGTCGCGCACGCGAGCGTGACGTCGAGGCTGTCGGCGACAAACGTCATGGCGGCGGGCGAGAACGTGGGCTCGGGCAGCTTCGCCATCTGGAACGTCACGTTGTCGATGATGTTCGCCTTGTCGCCCGAGACGCCGGTCTGCACGAAGCGCAGGATGTGCGTTGCAGCCGCGTTGACGGTGACCTGGCCCGAGTATTCGGACGGCGACGTGGCCGTCGGCGAAACAGACGCGATTTCGTTCGTCACGCTGCCGCGAATGAGCAGGGCGCGCGTCGTCACGCCGACATATCCCGGGCGCGCCGCATACGTGAACTTGAAATCGTAGGTCGCGGCGTTCGCGATGACGAACTCCTGCGCCACGAAGGATTCCGCTCCCGCGCCGTTCGTCTGGATAAAGGCCGCCTTGCCCCCAAACTCGGAATGGTTCGCCACCCATGTGCAGTTCGGCGCGGCAAGGCCCGCGTTGGACGCGAAGGTCCAGTACTTGCAGGAGAATCCGTCGCCGTTCGAGTAGGACCACACTCCGGAGTTCTGCGTCACGGTGTTCTGCTCGAATCCCCCGTTGAGAATAAGATCCCCCGTTGGCGAGAGCTTGTTGAAAGTGATTTCAGCGACTTCGCTCTCGAGGTATCCGCTCTTGAACGCGCGGGCCTTGACGGTGCAGGTGGAGGAAATCTGCAAGGCGCTTGAATAGGCCGCGCTGGAGGATGTCGGATCGGAGCCGTCGAGCGTATAGCTGATGGTGGCTCCGGAGACCGAACTTGAGATCGTGAGGTTCACGTACCCGTCGAAGATCGTGGTGTCGGTGACGGTGTTCGCGCGCGAGAATGTGGGCGCGGGCAGCTGGTTGAGCGTCAGCTCCACGCCGTGGACGTTCGCGACGGTGCCGCCGGAATAGTACGACGAGCCGTCATCTCGCGCGAGGCGCGTGGATGAACATGCCTGGACCGAGAGGTTTGTGGAAGCCGTGCAGTTGTCCTTAGTCGCCGAAATCGTGTAGCTGGCGGCGGGAACGAGAAGCGCGTAAATGCCCTTGGAGTCCGTCGTTGCGGTATAGGTTGCGCCGGACGACCTGTTCCGCGCCATCACCGTCGTGTTGGCGAGAATCGAACCGGAACTATTCAGAAGGCGACCGCTCACGATGGTGCGACCCGAGTCGGAGCAGACGCTCGGCGGATAGATGTTGTAGATGATCGTGTCGATCGAGGTAAAATCGGAATCCGCGTCCGTAAGGTCGGGCGGATTGTACCAGGCGTTGTCGGTTCCGGTCCATCCAAAATTGAAATGGACATAGAGCGTTCCACTGTTGTAGCCGTAGCCGTCTGCGACAATCGCATGGCCAGGAACGGAAACGCCACACGGGCTCTTCAAATCGAGACTGCAGAGGATGCCTTTCTTGATTTCGTCGGCAGAAGGATTAATCTTCAATGCGGAATTCTTATAGCCAAACTGGTCTGTGAGGCGAAGGTAGAAGGCGCTATAGTGCGCACCACTGCCATCATCTGCATAATCCATGTACACGCTCCGCCCCACGTCAAGCGTCAGCTTGCCGATCGCCTTTTTCTGGGCAGTGGACATGCCCCATGATGATACAGTCCCCGGCATATTGTTCCAGTCGTACGTGCCGCCAAACGTCTTGACGTCATCATTCCAGGCCGTGTAGGAGCCACCGGCAGTCGTCTGGTAGCCATCATTGAGAGTCCAGCTGGCAGTGCCGTCAACTGTACCATAATAATCCTTTATTTTTGTGATGGACGCGGTGGGATATCTCCAGTAGCGCATAATCTGCGCACCGGCGGTGGCGACACAGCCGCAGACATATCCACGGGGAGTATATTGGTTCTCGCCGTGTCCGCTCTGCCCCCATTTCGTCTCCATGAGCGTGTTCACGCGCACGTCGTTGATGGAGGAGCGTGAACCTGCCTGAAGCCTCGCCCCGCCCTTGGTGCTTGCCGCCCCGCGCAGCCGAGCCCACTTGGCGGCCTTGCCGTCTTGCTGTTGTACGCTTGTTGTCCCTGCGCCCGCCAACCGCAGCCCCCCACCTTGCTGTTGTACGCTTGTTGTCGTATTGGCCGCATTGGCCGAACACTGTTCGGCCATCATTGCCACGTCGATGTTGAGCATCACCATCAGGGGATTCTGAGTCGCGTTCGTATTCCATGTGCCGTCCTTCGAGTAGGCGAGAATCGGCTCGATTTCCGTGTCGCCCGAAGTGACCACGAATCCGCCGCCCTTCAGGTTGACGACATAGTATTTGCCCTTGCCGTCCTTCGCGTCATACGTCAGCACGCTCTCCGGCTCGGCAGTTATCTCCTCGCCAAGCGCCTCCCGCAGGTTGATCCACCCCCGTGCCGCATCTTTGGCGACATCGGACGAAACCTCCTCGCCCATCGCCAATGAGAGCCAGAGAGCCGACATTGAAATGGCGATAGCTGCTTTTACCGTTTTTTTCATTTTCCTTCTCCGTTTTCTTTTCTCTGCGTTCTCTGTCTCTCTGCGCCTCTGCGTGAGATTAACCACCCTATTCAATCACGGCCTTGTAGAACTTGATAGCGCCCTTGTCGATGATGAATGTCGCCTCTTCCCCGTCGCGGAAATGCACGTCGTTGTCGTTCAGCTCGTAATCCTGTATCTGGGTGTTGATTCCCGACACGTTCGCGCCGCCGTAGACCTTGAGCGTTCCGTTGATCGGCGCCGCCTTCGCACCGTCCATCACCGCGAAGTTGCGCACGAGCTTCACCTTCACGGTGATGTCGTCGTCTCCAACCGCTATATCGGTGATCTTAAACGAGCCCCAGTCCTCTACGCTGTAGCTGGCGTTCATGATGTTATCGTTGAGGAGGTACGCCCTGGCGAACTGGTCGGATGTGAGGGTCTTGACCATCGCCGCAACGGCCGCATGGTCTCCACGCTTGTTCAGCCATTCGGCCTGGCTGGCGGTGAGCGTAGTGGTTCCGTCGGAAACGGTCACGACCTCATCGGTCACGAACACGACAACCTTGTTCGTGTAGCTGCCGTAGATAGACGAGACCGATCCCTCGCCGACGTAGCCGATCGACCGCACGTAAGGCGTATCGCCCGCGAACGCGAACGGGAAAATGGCGTTTCCACCTGATGCGAGCGGCTTGAAGTCTGTGCCGTTCTTCACCGCTACGGTGTACGTTCTGTTCGTTACGTCCAGTTCAAACTTGACAGTATAGTCGTGATTGACCTCAGCCGAGATCCCTTCCGCAGTCGTGTCGAGCCACACGGTTCCGTTTTCATTTGTCGTGTAAACCTGGAAACAGGCGTTCGTGCCGATGCGCACAGCCGCCTTCACGCCGTCATAGTCCTGATGATCCTCCGCCATGCTGTTGAAAGTCGCCGTCGTCTCGATGATGACGTTGCGCGCATCGGACGGATTGTCGGCCGTGAACTCGTTCCGCTCGTCGATTGTCACCTTGCCGTTGACGTACTCCACGGCGTTGGACCAGAGGCCGGTCGCCTCCTTGTAGCTCTCGTTTTCGAGAATCCAGTGGTCGGCGCGGTTCTGCGGCGTGTCCTCGTACGCGGCGGGGTTCGCCCCACTGGTCGGCCCGAAGAACTGCTTCACGTAGTAGTCGTAGGTGAACACCTCACTCGGACGGTACCCGTCCGCAATCACCACGGCCTTCACCGTTGTGGGGCCCGACCCCGTGACGTTGATCACCGTGCCGGGCGTGTAGATCGGGCTTTCCGCCGTGGGCACGGTGCCGTTCGTCGTGTAGTGGATTTCCGCGCCTGGAACATCGCTCGCAAGATCGACGAGCGTGTTGCGGTAGCCGGCATCAGAGGTCGCGGTCGGCGTCGCCGCACGGGCGGCCTGGGTGAAGGTCGCGGATGCCGTGGCGCTGTCGACGCAGTTCGACTTGAACGCCTTGGCCTTGATTGTAGTCGTCGCGTTCAGCGTGATCGCGCCTGTGTACTGCGCGCTGCTCGCCGTCGGCTCGCTTCCGTTCGTCGTGTAGCGGATCGTTGCGCCCGCCGTCGCGCAGGAGAGCGAGACGGACAGCGTATCCGTGGCGAATGTCATCGCCGCAGGGGAGAACGTGGGCGTCTCCACTGTTGGGACAAATGTGAACGTGCCGGTATAGACGGCGCTTTCGAGAGTGGTGGGGGCAATGGCGATCGCCTTGATGGTCGTGGTGGCGGTAATCGTGATCGGCGCGGAATAGACCGTGCTCGACTTGGTGGGCTCGCTGCCGTCCGTCGTGTAGTAGATCGTCGCGCCCGACGTCGTACACGCAAGCGTCACGGCATAGGAGTCTGTGTAGAACGTCGTCGCCGTGGGCGATGTGGGCGTCGCGGCGCGGGTGGTCGCCACGGTGACGTTCTCGACCGTCAGGTTATTGGCGTTGACAGTGCCGTTGTACACGGAGAGCTTCGCACCGGCGGTGGAACTCGTCACCTTGGCGTTCAGGCTGTCGCCGGCGATGGCGTTGACCTTCAGCTCGTGTCCGTTGAGGTCGATCGTCGCGCCGCTGTCAACCGCGACATCGCCAAGCGCGCGCCAGTCGCAGTCGGAAGAGAGCTTGACGGTCTGCGTGCCGCTTCCGAACGTGAAGTGCTCGGGCGAGAACGCGTATTCGCCCGCCCCGTTGATCTTGATCGTGAGGGGCGTGACGAAATGGTGGTTGCTTTCGAGGATGCGTCCGCCGTAGCCGCCGCCGGTGTCGCCCACGATGAGGCGGAACCTGTGCCAGCCTTCCTTGACATCGATGTTGGCGTATGCCTGCTGGCAAGACAAGCCGAAGATCGCCCACTCGTCGTCGACCATGAACGCCATGTAGTCGTCCACGAATCCATGCAGGCCCCAGTTGCCGGCCTGTGCACGGGAGACGTAGAACCAGCCGTCGTAGCGGAACTGCTTGTTCAAAAGACCGCTCGGATAGTTCATGCCGGGGTTGGGGATGATGCCGTTGTGGAGGTTGTCCACGCTGCCCTCGCCCTGAAGGGCGTAGTCGCCCATCGCCGCATCCTTGAACGCCCGGTTCCCGCTGTTGCCCGCTGCCTTGCTGCCCCAGTACGTCGTCGTGCCGTCGTTGCCGAACTGCACCTTGCGCCAGTTGGGCGTGTAGCCGGAGGGAATGGTGAACGCGGTGTTGCCGCCGGGGATGATGACGGTCGTGTTTGCGTCGGGAAGCGCGCCGGAGATGGTGCTGCCGTTCTGG
The DNA here is from genome assembly GCA_902779865.1 of uncultured bacterium. Classification (GTDB taxonomy): domain Bacteria; phylum Verrucomicrobiota; class Kiritimatiellia; order RFP12; family UBA1067; genus RUG572. The sequence continues at coordinate 34,608 of CACZDG010000036.1, read as the reverse complement.
TCAAGGCAGGTCCAGTTGGCGGAGTTCGCAAGCGCGGCGGCGGTCGGCGCGGTGGTTCCGCCCTTCCATGTCGCCTTCATGGTGCGGGTGATCTCCGGCGGCGGCATGATTTCGTCCGGGCCGGCGTTTGCGTTCGCGGAAAGCTGCACGTCGCTCAGGATGCCGTTCCAGATGCGCACCTCGTCGTATTCCGCGCAGGCGTCGCTGTCTGCAGTGTAGAAGGAGTGTCCGAGGTAGAGGACGGGATTGGAAATCGACTGGATTCCGTTCGGGATGGTCATCGTCCCCGATTTCTGCAGCACACCCGTCGCGGCGTCACGGCGCATCCACCTGACGAACGTCGTGCCGTCGCGCTGGCGCTCGAACGTGGCGGAGATGTGGAACTGCCGTCCGAGTTTGTACGGCGCCATTGATGTATCGACGGCAACCTCCGTCGTGTTTTTGGTGCCGGCGCGGTCGTTCGCGATGTCCGTGCCAGACGACCACGTGAGGCAGAAGTAGTGGGTATTGTCCGCGCCGTAGTCGAAGACGCGAGCCCAGTTGCGGGCTGCTGTCTGCGACGCCCAGATTTCAATCGTGGCGGCGTCGGTGTTCAGTAGATTGGTGCCGAGCTTGAGCGAACCCGAGCCGTAGCCGCTGCCTGTCAGCTTCGCCTTGCCGTCGGCAATCGTGACGTTGGAGCCGACCTTCGTCGCGGTGGCACCGCCCTGCGAATCGTTGAGGTTGCCGTTGAAGCTCCAGCGGTGGACGAGTTCCCGAGTAACGGAGTACGCGCCGCCGGTTGCGAGATCGAGGTCGAGTCCGTAGATGTTCTCGACGCTGCCGGCGTACGAAATGCCGCCCGCGCCCGCCGCGATGGACGTCAGGCAGGACTTCACGCGCTGGACCACCCGCGTGGAACTGCTACCGCTCGTCGCGGTGATGGTGTACAGCCCGGCGGGGAGCATGAGCGCGTACTTGCCCGTGGAGGAGGCGGAGGTTGCGGTGTACGACTTGCCCGTCTCGCGACACTCCGCCGTGACCGTCGCGCCGCCCACGCGGCTGCTGCCGTTCACGATGACGCCGCTCACGATGGTAAGGTCCGGGTCGCCCTTGGACGGAGGATAGGCGTTGTAGATGACGGCCTGGAACGAACTGAATTTACTGTTCACGGCAGAGAGGTCCGGCGGAGAATACCATCCGTCGCTGCCTCCGCTCCATCCGAAGTTGAAATGGACGAAGAGCGTGCCGCTCGAATCGTACCCGTAGCCGTCGGCGACGATGGCATGGGCGGGGACGGTCATCGGGCAGGGAAGCCCCGCGTCAAGGCTGCCTAGCAGCGCCGCTTTAACGGAGTCGTTCCAGCCGTATGTTATCTTCGCGTTGGCGTACGTGAACTGGTCGCAAAGGCGGTGCCCGAAGACCGCGCCAGGCGCGCCGCTCGCGCCGCCGTTGTTCTCGTTGTAGTTCATGAAACACGTAATGCCGACGTCGCGGGTGAGTTTGCCGATGGCCTTTTTCTGCGTCGTGGACGATCCTCCGTTGAGCGGCATGTTCGCCCAATCGTAGGTTCCGCCGAACGCGGGATTCCAAGGAGTCCGCGTCGTGGCGGATGCGCTTGCATCGTAGCCGTCGACGTCCCAGCCTTTCTTCGTGCCGCTGTAGTTACAGGAGCCGTACCATTGCGCGGTCTTGGTGATTGAGGCGGTCGGATATTGCCAGAAGCGCATAACCTGCGAGCCCATCGTGGCGACGCAGCCGCAGACGGCACCGCCGGGCGTGTAGTAGTTTTCGCCGTGGCCGTTCTGTCCCCATTTCGACTTCACGAGGTAATCGACGCGCAGGTCGGCGGAAGGCGCGGATGCCTGAAGGCGCAACCCGCCCTTGGCGCTCGCCGCCGCGCGCAGGCGTGCCCACTTGGCGGCCTTGCCATCTTGCTGTTGTACGCTTGCTGTCCCCGCCAGCCGCAAGCCACCTCCTTGCTGTTGTACGCTTGCTGTCGCCTGGGCCGCGTTGTTCGTATTGGCCGAACACAGTTCGGCCATCATTGCCGCCACGTCGATCTCAAGCATCGCCATGAGCGGGTTCTCGGCGGCGTTGGTGTTCCACACGCCCTCCTTCGAGTAGGCGAGGATCGGCTCCATCGCCGTATCGCCGGAGGTCACGACGAAACCGCCGCCATTAAGGCTTACCACGTGGTAGGTGCCCGTTCCGCCTACGCCAGTGTACGTCAATACGTTGTTAGTCTCAGCACCGGAAAAATCCAGCCCCAGTGCCTCGCCTAGCGCCGTCCAGCCCTTCACGGCCTCGGCCGCTTCGATTTCCGAGACTTCCACCGCGAAGGCGGCGTTAACAACCGTCAAAGCCGCGCAAAGCGCAGCCATGGCATTGCAAATCGTTTTGCTTCTCATCTCGACTCCAATATTTTCCGATGGGAAATATCTTACCAAAATCTATGCCCCCCACGCAAGTGGCAAGAATAAAAAACACTCACACACCAGGGCGGCGGTGTGGTATAATGTGCGCCATGAAAGCACTTCCCATATTCTGCGTGGTCGCGGCGCTCGCCGCCGGCTGCGCCTCCTGGCGGCTGCAGACGCTCCGCTCCGCGCGTTTCGTTGACGACGACGGCAACTATCTCCACGTGGACTACGCGCGCGACACCGAAGAGCACAGGTCCACGTTCATGCTCGAAAACGGCGTTCGCGTTCCGTACTCGAGCAGGAACGCCATGCGTGTGGAGTTGCCGGACGGCACGACGTTCATCGCGTACCAGAACATGACGCCCGCCGGAACCCTTTACAAGTCCGATGACAACGAGTGGGAATTCTTCGAGAGCGGCGCGGGGTGCATCGTGGCGCAGCTCGACAAGGACGGATCCGGGTACGTACCGCGCTTCCGCGGCACTCTCTGCGCCACGGTGCGTAACCCCATGACGGACAGCGAACTTCGACTGAAGAAGGAACGGAACGAAAAATGGAAAATGAACCCGGACGCACGGCTCGACGTGCCGACGAAATTGAAGACGAATCCGGAAGGACCAGTGGGGGTGCAGAAGCCGTGAACCCCCTCGACAACATCCGAGTGGTGCTCGTGGGCACCCTCTATACCGGCAACGTTGGAAGCTCCTGCCGCGCCATGGCAAACATGGGCTTCCACCACCTCGTGCTCGCCGCGCCTAACCTGCAAAACTCGTGGGACGAGGGCGAACGCATGGCCGTACACGCCACTGACCTCATAAAGAACCGCGTCGAGACCGCAACGTTCGAGGAGGCCGTGGCGGACTGCGTGGCCGTTGTCGGCACCACGGCACGCGGTGGACTCTACCGCCAGCACGTGAAGGCCCCGCGCGACTGCGCGGCCGAAATCCTCTCCCTCGCCACCACCGGTCCCGTCGCGCTCGTGTTCGGGCGCGAGGACAAAGGCCTCCTCAACGAGGAAATCGCCCAGTGTACGCACCTCATCCGCATTCCCGTGGACGAAGGCTACACCTCCATCAACCTCTCGCAGGCGGTCCTCATCACCTGCTACGAGTTCTTCACCGCCACCGGACTATACCAGCCGCCGCACGAGAAGGCCCCACCCGCCCCGCAGGCGCAGAAGATGCAGCTCATGAAGAACTGGCAGACCATGCTGCGCGACATCGGGTTCATGGACGAAAAGCAGACCGACCACATGATGCAGGGCATACACCGTATCTTCTCCCGCGGCGTACAGACCCGCGACGACGCCGCTATAATGCTAGGCGTCGCCCGCCAGGCACTGTGGGCGCACCACAACCCCGCACTTGAGGGACGCAAACCCTCCATCGGCTGAGCGATGTTCAGGACGGGGCGCAACTTCATCGACGGCATCGCCGTTGACGTCGAGCGCAAGCGCGTGCGGCGAATCAACGTGCGCATCGCGCCCGACGGCGTCATACATCTCTCCATCCCCGCCTGGGGCTGTACGATCGCGGAAGGAGAGACGTTCCTCCGCGCGAACTGGAAATGGGCCGTCGCCGCGCGGGCAAGGGCAATGGCGCGTCGGACGGCGGCGAAAGAACCCGTCACGCCGGAACAGAATGCCGCGCTCGCGGCACTGCTCGCAGAACTGCACGACGCATGGTGCGTCCGCCTCGGCGAAGCGAACGTGACATGGAAAATCCGCACGATGAAAACCCTCTGGGGGTCGTGCCACTTCCGCAAGCGACACGTCACCTACAGCCGCGCACTCGCCCGCGCCTCCCGCGAACTTGTCGAATACGTCGTCGTACACGAACTCACGCACCTCCGCGCACCTAACCACGGCCCCGCGTTCTACGCGCTCATGGACGCACGGCTCCCCGGATGGCGCACGCTGCGCCGCCTGCTCAACCACAAACAGTAACTCGACTTTCAGTTCGCGGCAGCCTGGCGGAACTCTACGCGGCGGAGGAAACGTATCTGGAGGTAGGTAAATGCGATGAGGGCGGTGCCGAGGAACCACGCCATCGTCGTCGCCGTGGAGAAGCGAAGGTTGTTGTAGGCTTCCTTCCAGATGACGAGCGAGAGAACGTTCGTGGCGTCGCCCGGTCCGCCAAAGGTGAGGAGGAATATCGAGCCCATTCCCTGAAACGCCGCAATGAACGCCCCCACGAAGTTGATTACCATGAGCGGCAGGAGCTGTGGCAAAGTAACGTGCCGGAACCGAGCGAAGATGCCCGCGCCGTCGATCGCCGCCGCCTCATAGTAGTCGGGCGGCAGCGACCCAAGCGCTGCGATGTAGATGAGCGAGGCCGTGCCCATTCCCGCCCACACGCCAGGCAGAATGCAGCACGTCATCGCCCACGCCGGATCCTGCAACCACGCATGACGTCCCGCGCCGAACCACGCGAGCATCTGGTTGAGCATGCCGTTCTCCGTGGGGTCGAACATCATCTTCCACATCAGCGTGACCACGAGCGCGCTCGTGAGGTGCGGAAGGAAATATACGGTGCGGAAGAACACCTTCCCACGCGGAATCTCGCTCAACAGGAGCGCAAGGATCACGGGCGATACGAACCCGAGCCCAAGCGTGATTGCCACGTACTGGAGCGTACGCCCCCACGCCTTCCAGAAACCGGGATCGGACGCCACCCTGATGAAATTGTCCAGTCCCACCCACGAGCCAGCGCCCACGATGCGGTAGTCCTGAAACGCCATCAGCGCACCGCGTATGAGCGGCCAGTAGCTCCACAGCGCAATGGAAATGATTGCCGGGAGGAGGAATAGCCACGGAAGTAAACGTTGACGTGTGACTCGCGGGGACGCTCGCCCTCCCCATCGTCCGCTCCCGCTTGTTGTTGTACGCTTGCTGTCTTTCCCGGCTCGCGGAGATGTTCGCCCTCCCGCCTTGATGGCGAACCACACGCACACCAGCACGCAAATCACCAACACGCCCAGTACCACGCGCGCCACAGGACGCGCCTCTTCGATGCGCGCCTTGTCCGCGTCAAACATGAGCCCTCGGTTCGCGTCGTCCGAAATCGACTTCAAGGCGGCGGCGCAGTCGAGGTTTTTACCCGCGTCGCTGAGCAGAATGCCAAGGAACCTGCGGCTCACGAGGTCGCTCGCCGCCTGCCAGAATCCCATGTACGGCTCAGTCACCGCACGTATCCTGCCCGCCGCGAGGTCGTCGTACATCTGTCGGATACCGGGCGGCACCTCCGCAAGGTGTTCGTCAAAGCCGAGGCGTTTGAGGTCGGCGGGCAGACACCACCGCGCGCGCCCCTCCGCAACGTTCTTGCGCACTGTCTCGTCGTACACCTCACCGGACGCGAGCTGCTCCACGCACGCCCACACGGCGTCGCGTTCCTCCTTCGGACGCCGCCCCACGCCCTCCGTCATCGCGTAGAAATGCTTGTGCGCCTGGAGGACAGGACGACAATTCTCATCAGCCGCCGGAAACGGCATTAGGCCGATTTGCTCCGATGGAAAGTTCAAACGCTCGGTGAGATACACCACGAGGTCCTCGCCGCCGAACACGCTCACGATCTCGCCGTTCACGAACATGTCCGCAACTTCGTTCGACATCGACAGCTGCGGCAGCGCGCGCACCACGCCATCTGCGATCAGCCTCTGCAAAAACTTCGCCGCACGCAAACACTCCGGAGAGTCGAAACACGCCTCCCAGGTTTGTTCCCCATTCCCCGTTCCCCGTTCCCCGTTCCCAATTCTAATCACGTCGCCGCCGGCCGCACCTACCCACGGCAAAAAACCCCACGGGCGGTTCTCGATCGCGAATGCGCGCTGGCCACGTTGCACGGTTGCGCCGGGAATGGTCTTATCGGCGAACGTGAGCTTGCGGCACCAGTCGGCGAACCCATCCCATGTGCGCGGCGGTTTTTCGGGGTCAAGCCCAGCCGCCTTCACGAGGTCCTTGCGGTAAACTATGCCATAGTACGCAAAACCAGGCGTGGGAACGGCATAGACCTTGCCATCCTTCGTCGCCACGTCGCGCCAGAGCTGCGGCACATCCTTCCAGCCCGGCCACCTTGCCTCCGCATCGGAGAGCTTGCCGTCGCCATTCGCATCTTCACCAAGCCACTCGTTGAGCGGATAGCAGAACCCCTCATCGATGTCATGACGGAGGATGTGGAACCAGGCTTTGTAAACATCCGGCACCGTGCCGCCCGCGAGTGCGAGCATGAACGCCGCGCGTCCACCGCCGCCAGGAAGGGTGAGCCCGCCCCACTGGAACGGACGGATCTCGGGATGTGCCGCAGTGAACTGAAGGATCTGCTTCGTCGCCGGATCTTCCGGGTGGTCCGGGCGGTAGCACATGAGAAACGTCACATCCGTCGCGCCGAACGACGCGAGCGAGCCAAATAGGATGGACGCCCAAAGCCGCATGTCACCTGCGCGGCGGGGGGAAAGTGCCGGACGCGACTTCGTCCACGTACTGCGCGAAGGCCTTCTTCGCGTCTGCTGCGAGGTTCGCGTAGCGCTTGACAAATGCCGGCACGTGTCCCTCGTTGAGGCCGAGGAGGTCGTGCATCACGAGCCACTGCGCGTCGCACACCGGCCCCGCGCCGATGCCAATCGTGGGGATCTTCAGCGCGGCGGTGATCTCGGCGGCGAGTTCGTCCGGCACACACTCAAGCGTGACAGCGAACGCGCCGGCGGCCTCCACGGCCTTCGCATCCTCAAGTACCTGCAGCGCTGCCTCGCGCGTCTTGCCTTGCGTCTTGAAACCGCCGTAGGCGTTCACGCTCTGCGGCGTCATTCCCACGTGCGCAAGCACGGGGATGCCGGCGTCGGTCATGCGGCGGATGAGGCCGCACACGCGTGCGCCACCTTCGAGCTTCACGCCGTCTGCACCGACCTTCAGGCAGGCGACGGCATTCGCCATCGCCGCGTCGTCGCCGCACTGGTAGCTGCCGAAGGGCATATCAGCGATCACGAGCGCGTCCTTCGCCGCACGCGCCACGGCTGCGGTGGCGGAGAGAGTCTCCTGCATCGACACGGGAAGCGTGGTCGAATAACCGAGCGACACCATGCCCATTGAATCGCCAACGAGGATGCACGGTACGCCCGCTTCGTCGGCCAAACGCGCGAAGCAGGCGTCATAAGCGGTGCAGCATCCGAGCTTGCGAACGCCCTTTGCCGCCTTGAAAGTTGAAACTGTCCACTTTTTCATAGCGGCAATAGTATAGCACAATCTACTTCTTTGTGCCGACCACGCGTCCCATCGCGTCGCGGTAGGTGGTCTTGCCGTAGTTGTCAGTGGTGGCGGTGCCGGTGATGCGCCCCATCGAATCGCGGTAGGTGATCTTACCGTAGTTATCCTTAGTGGCGGTGCCGGTGATGCGTCCCATCGAATCGCGGTAGGTCGTTTTACCGTAGTTGTCAGTGGTGGCAGTTCCCTGATTACGGCCCATCGCGTCGCGGTAGGTGGTCTTGCCGTAGTTATCCGTGGTGGCAGTGCCCTGGTTCCGGCCCATCGCGTCGCGGTAGGTCGTTTTGCCATAGTTGTCCGTGGTAGCGGTGCCCTGGTTACGGCCCATAGAATCACGGAAAGTGGTTCTGCCGTTGCGATCTGTGGTTTTCGTCCACTGCACACGCCCCATCGCGTCACGGTATGTTTCACCGAACGCGCACGCCCCCGTCAGCGCCAGCGCGACTGCACAAAAGATTTTGATGCTGTTCATGTTTTTGTCTCCTTGTTTAGTGTTCACTGTAGTTGGGAAATCCATGCCGCGCAATCTGACAATATGTTGAGCCGCAAAGAACGCATAGATCGCAAAGCCTTTGTGTCCTTTGCGATCTTTGCGGCTGAAAATCACGATATTTGATTGCCGCTTCTATAGTAGTTGCTCAAAAATAAGTTGAACACTGTACGGCGTTTTGGCGCGTTAACTTCCCTCTATTATACGATTCCCAACGAATGGGTTTCATTTGCCCAATACACTCATAATTGCAGAATTGTAACTCTCTTTATTAACTACAGGACTCCTAATTTTCCAACAGCGAAAGCAAGAAGGATTTTGCAACTGGTTCACATTATTGCCGCATTTAAAGATTCAAATCACCTGCTAGCAGTCCATTAGATCGAGTGCCGTGTCTCCATTGGATGGAGAGGCGGTGTCTCCATTGGATGGAGAGGTGGGGTCTCCATTGGATGGAGAAACGGGCCTCCATTGTATGGATGTTTACAGGCCTATTGGGGGACGATATTTTCTTGAAGCAGTTGCAAACCCCAACTGTGCGCGTTGTCCCACCGCGCCGCAGCGGCGTGGGGACACGCCGCCTATCAGATGCGCGAGGTTTTACAACTGCCGAATTTAGGTTTATTTTGAGCATTGACTTATCTACGATGGCGGAGCGAACGCAGTCGCGCAGTAAACGTGTGGCGGGCGAAGAGGAAGTGTACGCCGAAATAGACTACCCCGCCCAGCGCTACAAGCACACCAAGTTGCGTCACGTTCGCCCACGTACCCGTCCAGCCACGCGCGCCGAGCCAGGAGCGCACCAGCCAAAGCGCCACGCCCATCACGGCGGACGCGGCGAGCGTGCGCCCGACGGGACGCGCCAGCGACGCGAACCCAAGTGCGCCGTTCTTGCGTCGTGCGAGCACGGCAAGCCATACGCAGGCGACGCCCGCGCAGAACACGGTAGAGGCCGCAAGGCCCACATGCCGCCATTCGACGGGCAAGAGCCACACCGCGAGGATGTTGAGCGTCGCGTTGAGGAACACCATCTTCACGGACACCGCAAGCGGCGTTTTCATGTCCTTCTGCGCCTGAAACCATGGCACAAGCGTCTTCTGCAGGCCGAAGAAGCCAAGACCCACCGCGTAACACGCCACCGCGCGTCCCACGCGCATCGTGGCCGTCGCGTCGAACGCCTTGCCCTCGTAGATGACGCGGGTGAGGTCAGGGGCGATCACTCCGAGCCCGACGGCGGCTGGGATCATCACGAAAAGAAGGTTGTCCGTGGAGGAGAGAAAAGCCTCGCGCGCGCCCGCCACGTCGCCCTTCGCGAAGCAGCCGGAGAACGTGGGCAGCAACACGGTGCCGAACGCGACTCCAACGATACCGAGCGGCAAATCCATCAGGCGTTCCGCATAGCCGATCACGCCTGCGGCCCACGGGGACGCCGCCTGCGCAAGCACCTGGTCGAGCATGTAGTTGATCTGCACGGCTCCCGCACCGACCGCCGCAACGAGCATGTTGCGCCATACAAGGCGCGTGTTGGGGTCGCCCCAGCCAACGCGTGAGGGACGCGGCGACACGCCGCGCCGTTTCATGCAATAAAACATGAACGCCATCTGCAGGAACCCGGCGAAGAGTATCGCACCGCTCACCCACACGGCACGCGACGCAAGCGACATCCCGGGAATGAAACACAGCACGCCGAGCGTGGCGATCCACACAACGTTCAAAAGGCATGGCATCAGCGCCGCCGCCGCGAACTTGCCGAGCGCGTTCAGCACGCCCATGCCAAACGCCGACCCGCAGATGAACACCATATACGGCACGAGGATGCGCGTGAGGCGCAACGTGAGGGAGGTGCGCTCCGAGAACGCAGTGCCCCAGTTCAGCGCCACCGAAAGACCGACCACCGCGAGCGCCGAGACCGCCGAGAGCATGAGGAGGCTCATCGTCATCACGGCGCGCGCGAGACGGCGCGCCGACTCCATCCGCTGCGCCTCGACTTCGCCCCTGAACACAGGCACGAACGCAGCAGTGAGCGCGCCCTCGCCGAAGAGCTTGCGCATCATGTTCGGGATAGCGAACGCGAGCACGAACGCGCTCTGCTCCACGCCCGCGCCGATGAGACGACTCTGGAACATCTCGCGAACGAGCCCCAACACGCGAGAGAGCGCCGTCATCGCGCCCACCACCGCCGTGTTCCGCAGTATGCCCTTCCCGCTTCCGCTCATGGTTTTAACTTTGTCTTTAACGTCCCAAGCTCTGCGTGAAGAGGTAGAATACCTCCCTCAACGCATCACATTCTGAATGGGGGAGGAACTCCGTTCCTTTGAACGTCATCCTGCACAAGCCGGACGCCACGCCTTTCAGTGATTCCCCTATCACGGCAAGGTGCCGTGGCCTGTAGCCGAACTGCAACATGGTCTTCAACATGAAATCCACAGCAGGCGTCCAGTCGAGTTCCCGTCCTTCAGGTGGCGAGACGATTGTCGTTCCCATGGCGAAATGTGAAGACGCCTCGACGGCGAGCATGAGGCGAGCCATTATTCCGCGACCGGAATCATTTCGTCCACACGGAATCGGCAGCGCGCCTATCTCCAGGTTGAACTTCTCGTTGACAGGCAACCCTGCCACCTTTTCAAGAAGTTCGGGAGAAATGCGCACTGCCACGGGAAACAGCGGCGAGAACTCGTCTTCCCCAAGCGTCCACTTCCCGTCAGGCGATTCACGCCACGTGCTGACAAGACTTCCGATGCCGTGGTAGATGGCTATGTCCTCAGCAGAATGCGATGCCATGAAGTCCAGAAATGTTTTGGCGTCTTCAATCGTCTCAGCCAGTTCCCGCCCCCCCATCATCACGGGTTCGTATCCCGGCATGTACGATTCAAGCGACGGATTGATCCCCCTCGGGAATTTGACACCGGATGCCTTGAACGCCGCACGGCCTCCCCTCGGCAATTGCGAAGCCTTCAGGAATGCGATCTGCCTCTGGTATATGGAAAAGAACGCATCTTTAACCCGCAGTTCATCGTCAGGCGGTATTGCCGCGATACGTTCATACGACGCGACGTCGGGATAAACGGTCAGGGCATGATGTTCGCCGTATTCCCCCAGCACTGAAATGACGCAGCGCCGTCCGTTCGCGTACTCCACGGCAAGCAGCTGGTTCTCGCCCATCGGCATGTCCCACGGCTGCAGCTGCCACAGACGCAGAGCCATTTCATACGCCTCGTGCAGTTGCAGCTCGGTCGGCTTCGTATCGTCCAGCGACAACGGCTTCGGAATGTTTCTGTCATTCATTGTTGAATCTCCTTTTCATTGCTGATGACCGCAAATCATAACGACTTCCAGCATTTCACCACGCACCGCGGAGCTAAGGCAAAATCCTCATACTCTTGAAGCGTCTTGAAGTTCTGCTTATTTATGACATGTTGTGTCATCTGCTGAATCGTCATCATCGAATAGACTCCCTTCTTTGGGCGACCTCGCGATCAAGCTCAATCCAATATTGTACAGGGGATTGCGACGGTCGCGGGGCGACTGCCCTACCATTCTTTGCGCTCTTTGCGTTCTCTGCGGCTAAAAATTCATCCTCCGAAAGCGGGTAGTTGTAGTATCCGGTCCAACGTTCGAGCTGCTTGCCCTTGTAGGTGCCGACGAGAACTACCTTCTCTTGCGGCGGTCTCATCGAAACCGCCCTACCCGGCGCGACCTTACGCGGTTTTCTCTTTAAAAATTTCTGTTCCATTTCAATTTTTCCAAGTCCTGTTTATTATATCATATCTTATCTCCTGCACATCGTATTCTACAGTTCTTTTTGAATCATTTCCCATGCGAGACCGAATTTGAGGAATCGGGATTGCTGGACTTGAAAAGTCCCATGAGCTGGGCGGGCGAAAGCGCGGCGGAACCGGTACCCTCCAACATGTCCTCCGCGATCTGCTTTTTCTCCTTGTGCAGTTCAAGGACGCGCTCCTCCACGGTATCGGCCGCGATGAGCCTGTAAACCGTGACCGGGTTCCGTTGCCCGATGCGGTGCGCGCGGTCTGCGGCCTGATTCTCAACGGCGGGGTTCCACCAAGGATCAAGCAGAATAACGTAGTCCGCCGCCGTGAGGTTCAGTCCCGTACCGCCCGCCTTGAGGGAGATCACGAAGAAGTCGCCTTCGCCGGACTGAAACGCCTCCACAAGTCTCCCTCGCTCGGCAGTGGGCGTTGAACCGTCAAGGTAAAGGTGCGTCCAGCCACGCGCGTCGAGAGCCTTTCGGACGATTGCGAGGTAGTCCGTGAACTGACTGAACACAAGTGCACGGTGGCGGCTGTCTCGGAGATTCGAGAGCAGCTCCAGCAACACCTCCATCTTCGCTGACGGCAACGCCTCGTTAGGCAGAACGAGCGACGGATGGCAGCAGAAACGCCTCAGACGGGTCAGCTCCGCGAGGATCGACATGCGGTTCGCCTCGCCGCCACCCATTTCTGCGTCCTTCTCGAGTTGCTGGAGCGCATGGACCCTGCATCCCTCGTAGGCCGAACGTTCCGCCTTCCCGAGTTCGACCATCACCGTGCTCTCTGTCTTTTCCGGCAGGTCGTCGAGAACCTCGCCCTTGAGTCTCCGCAACACGAGCGGCTTCACAAGACGCTTCAGCGCACCCGTTGCCATTCCGTTACTCGTGAAGCGCGACGCGAACGACGAGGCCGCGCCGAGCAGCCCGGGATTGAGAAAGTCGAAGATGCTCCACAGCTCGCCCAACCGGTTCTCCACCGGCGTACCCGTTGCGGCCACGCGGAACTTCGACGGCAGCCTCTTCACTGCCTTCGCGCGCTTCGAGGCGTCGTTCTTAACCGCCTGTGCCTCATCGAGAACGACGCCGTTCCACTTCACGGCAGCAAACTCATCCTCGTGGAAAAGAAGGTAGCCGTAGCTCGCGATCACGACGTCCGACGGACCGAACTTTGCAAGCGCACCCTCGTTCTCGTATGCCATCTGCGGCCTGAGCGACGGCGCGAAGCGGCGAATCTCCGAACGCCAGTTCCCGCAGACGGACGACGGCGCCATGACGAGCGACGCACCGCCCTTCGCACGTTCTAGGAGGAGCGCGATTACCTGCACGGTCTTGCCAAGGCCCATGTCGTCCGCCAGACACGATCCGAATCCGCAACCCGCCAAACGCGAGAGCCACCTGTAGCCCTCCAGCTGATAGGGACGCAACTCGGCGGAAAGTGCCCGCGGCACAGTCGGTTTGCGTGCGAACTCAGTGCGGATTTCCTCGGCCGTCTTCGCCATCGCGTCCGGCAGTTCCAGCGAATCATCGCCCTCGCCAAACGCGCCGTCAAGCATCGGGATGGCGGCCTTGGGTATCTCCACGCCATCACCCTTGCGCCGTCCCGCCGCCGCCAGCGCATCAATCTGCCGTGCCATGGTCTTCGTGAGCCGCACGTAGTCGCCGTCCGAAAGCTTCACGTAGTCACCAACGCGCGCCCTCGCCGCATCCAGGAACTTCGCCACGGAGAGGACGCGTCCGTCGTCCAGCGCAAACTCGCCATCGACGCGGAACCAGTCCTCAGCCGTACGCGCGGAACCAAGATGCACGCCGCTCTTCGGCGCAAACGTCACGGACACCTTCTTGTCGTCGATCCACTCCAGCGCAAACGCGGATGGCTCTGCATCTGCAATCGCCTTCAATGCTCCGAGCGCGCCAAGCGCGGCGGGGATGTTGTCGATGTTCCAAGAACACTTCCCGTCGAACCACGTCTCGCATTCCGCAAGCGCAGACTTGACGCGCGCCAGCGCCTCCTTCTCCGCCGCGAGGTCGCGCACGAGCAGATAGTTTCCCGATGCGTCCGCCACGACCCTCTCCGCCTGCCCTTCGCCCGGCTCGATCGCGAGGGAAGGCATCGCCGCAAGCGGTTTCGCGACGATGTGCACCGCAAGCACATCGCCCGCAAAAGACAGCCGCGCGGCGAGCGAGGTGGCCGCCGCGACACGCCGAAGCTTCGTCTTCTCCGCCTCCGTCGGCGCGGCGACGGGCAGCAGCGCCGACATCTCCTCGATGATCGGCGCAGCCTCTTTCATCGCCGCAGGGGGGATTGTAATCTTACCCTTGGCGCCGAACTCGCGGAACATGGCCAGCAGGCGCTTGACTCCGTCCGACAGCTGCACCACCGAAATCGTCTCATCGTCCACTGGCACCAAGAGTGCGTCTTCGCCAATCTCCATCGCCCACTTCGGAACGGACAGTACGATACCGCCATCTGCCGAGACGGAGGTACGCATCTCGCACTTTCCGTCTACGATCTTCACCCGCTTCGGCTTTGTCATGTCCGAACTGTAGATGCTTCCATAGCTTGGGATGAACCGCAGCTCAACATTGTCCATCCCCACAAGCATGGGGAAAATCTCTCCACGCTTCTTGTGATTCATGGTTCCGCCGTTCGCGCTCATTACGCGGGCAATGGCCCTGTCCTTTTCGGAAAGCGCCCTCCGCACGTTTTTTTTGTTTTCGACGTCCCACTGCGAGAGCCGCTGGTCGAGTTTCCTGTCCTCCGGGTTGCCGGACGGACGAAGAACCGGTTCAAGGTACCGAAGTTCGTACCGCCCATCCTTTTCGGGCTTCTCCACGATGAGTTGCCAAAATACGCGGTCTCCACCCTTGTCCGTATCTCGCTTAGCCGCCCTTGACGCGCCCTTGACCGTCTTGCGCATCGCCTCCAACATGTTCTTCCATTCGTCCTGCTGGCAGAGGTCTGGTAGAAACTTCACGGACGTAGCCGACACGCGCTTGAGCAAGTCAGCCATTTCCTCCTCGGCGTAACTGCCCGAAAGAAGCGTGAGATACAGCTGCGCGATGTTGATGTAACCTGCGCGTTCGGCGGATTCGGCGAAGAGAAGAAGCGATCGCGCAGTTTCTTTCCATTTTTCGCGACCAGACACGAGCAACCGAAAGTCCCAGGCGAACGGAATCCCCGAAGGGAATACCCTCTCCAACTTGGAGTTATATTTCCTCAGCAAAACGCCGCTACATGTCACGACATCCTTCCATCGACATGAAAACTCCCTGGAAAACTCTTCGACGAAATCGGCGTAGTGCTCCTCCGGCAGATCTCGGTCGCCCCAAAGCGTACTAGCGTCGTACCATGTCTGCTCCATAATCCTTTCAGGACGCCGCTTCGCGATTTTCTCAGGATTGGCTACGGCAGCGCACATCGCAGCCAGGAGCCGCTCCGGCACGTTGTCCACCTGGCGACATTCCACGGTGGCTCGGCTATCCAGATCGTCATCAAACTTCTCTGCCGTCTTGAATGCAATGTCGGCATGGGCGAATTTTCCTTCCATCGCGAACTGGCATGCATTGAGCGTCTGGTGAAAGACTTCGTCCGCATCCTCGTCGTAACGGCCGCCAGTGTGCGGGGGCTGACTAACGGACACCGCCAAGGCCGTTTCAAGCCCCTGCCGCCATCCCACCCAGAAGCAAAGCGCGGCGAAAGACGCGACAAGACGCCAGTCCCATTTACCTCCGGCGCGAAACGCGGTCTCTAGCGCGACGAGCGCCTTGCGCACATCGAATCCGCATGTGAACCTGACATTGAGCCAATAACGCATGGTGCGAACAAGCGGGTCGCCGGCTCCGGCGAAAACGAATTCCGGTTCGTCGGCGATGATCCGCGCCGCATGCCATGCCGCTCCGCGCGCAATCTGAAGTCCTCCCCGAATCGAAAGGGCCTTCGCCACGGCATCGGACATGGACGCTCCAGACCCCTTCGCGATTTTCCGGGCGCATTCGGCTTGTTTTGCGATGACAGTAAACTTCTCATTCCCGTACAGCTCACCGTCGAGGGCGTACCCCAAGTCTGCCGCAGTTGGAAGCCAATGCCTCGCCGCAGCTTCGTCTAGGATGTCCACTACGTCTTTTGCCGAAGTGCCACGCCCAAAGATGTAGCTTGAGCTAGTCGCACTCTTTCTGTCAACCAACTTGCGTCCAGCGAGTGTCTTGATGGCAGACGCGGCAACCTTCGCCGGCATTGAACTTTCGGACATTTCCCCAAACCGTCGCTTGAACAGCCCACCGAGCGACGTACTGTTGAGCGGATACGGCACGTACGCGAACATCGTTGCGGCGAACTTTGCCGGCTCATCGAGTGCTTTGAAAGTTTCAATGTCCATGTTACTTCTTCGCCTTGCGGTTGCAGATGTGATCTACGGCGGAGGCGAAGTTTTCGGCGCCCTTAAGGATTTCGATGTCGACGCGCAGGTAGTAGCAGGGGACTGGCGTTGTCTCGAGACGCGGGAAGCGCACGGCGTCCTTCTCGGTGGTGATGAGCGCGTCGGCATGGAGATCGGCTGTCTTGTTGAGCGCGAAGATGATTTCAGAGGAATCGTAGCGGTGGTGGTCGGCGTAGCGCTCGCACCAGATCACGCGCGCGCCGAGCTTGCGCAGGGAATCCTCGAAGCCCTGCGGAACGGCGATGCCAGAGAGCGTTGTGAGCGTCTTGCCCTTCAGCCAGTCGAGCGGCAGCTCCTCGCGGCTCCACACGTCTTTAAGAAGACGCGGCGCGTGACGGCACTCGATGATTTCGGCTGTCTGGTTGTACTCGCGGATATCGCGAATGACTTCCTCAGAGTTACCGTCGGATTTCGTGAGGAAGATGAAGTCGGCGCGCGAGATGTGGCTCGCAGGTTCACGCAGGACACCGCGCGGCAACATGTGTCCGTTGCCGAAGGGATTCGTCTTATCGACCAGCACCACTTCGAGCGAATGCTTGAGGCGCTGGTACTGGAAACCGTCGTCGAGGATGAGCGTGTCGCAGCCGAAACGCGAGATGGCGTAGCGGCCGGCCTTCACGCGGTTACGGTCCACAAGCACGCACACGCCCGGAAGGTTCGACGCGAGCATGTATGGCTCGTCGCCGCCGGTTGCGGCGTCGAGCTTGATCTGGCGTCCGTCGGAGACGACGAGCGGCGGCTCGATCACCTGCGAGAACATTCGCTTCCACCACGGCGCCTCCTTGCGCCGGTAGCCACGCGAGAGGATCGCAACCTTGCGTCCCGCCGCCGTAAGCTCATGCGCGAACTTCTCGGTGACTGGCGTCTTGCCCGTACCGCCCGCCGTGACGTTGCCGATGGAGATCACTTGGCAGCCGAGCGGGAAGCGGCGCAGAATGCCCCAGTTGTAGAGGACGTAGCGTATCGCGACTACGAACTGGAATATCTTCGAGATGCCGTTGAGGAAGGCCAGCAACGCACGAACGCCGCCGGGCTGGTTCTGGTCCGCGCCCGGCTGCTGGATGATCTTGACGAGCGAATGTTCGAGACGCTCGACGTAGCTGACCTTCTGTTTCTGCACGCCTTTACTTCACGATGGGCGTGAGCTTCATGTTGCGGAAGTCCGCGTCGGAGTGGTCGCCCTGGATGTAGAGCGGGCCGGGCACGAACTCGTCGCTCGTGATCGCTCCGCCGGTGCAGCCGAGGATGGGCTGGTTGTCGATGATGTTCACGCCGTTGAGCACCACGGTCACATGGCGCTTGTAGAGCGTCACGTCAACGTGCTGCCACTCGTTCGCGGGCTTTTCGGCCGCGACACGCGGTGTGATGCGTCCGTAGAGCGCGGCCATGTTGTGGCAGTCCACGGGCTTGCGGTAGCTGTCGAGCACCTGGATCTCGTAGATGCCGCGCAGATACACGCCGGAGTTGCAACCGGGCAGCACGCGCACGTCGTACGAAAGCTTGAAGTCGAAGAAGTCGGCGCGCTTCGTGCGGAGGTTGCCGTTCCGGTTCGTGGACCGTCCTTTCTTGTCGCGCTCGATGCGGTTGGAGAGTACGCCGTCCTTGAGTTTCCAACCGTTGAGCCTATCCTTGCCCATGATCTCGAAATCGGACATTGAGCCGGAGAGGAGATCGATTGGCTGTCCGTAGATGGCCTTGGAGATATCGGGCGCGGGGCCGATGGGCGGATTGCGCTTGCCGACGATTTCCTGCGGCTTGTCAACTGCCTTGCCGTTGCCGTCCACCGTGCAGAACGTGCCCTTCAGCGCCTTGCCGTCAACCGTGCATTCAACGCGGAGCGCGCGCCATGCGGACTTGTCGTTCGCCTTGCCTTTCGGCTTGCTGAAGGAACGCTGGATTGTGAAGGACTTGTCGTCGATCTGCGTGACCTCGGCCGGCGTGGGGCTTGCCCAGCGCCAGAGGAGAAGCGCTTTCGGCTTGCCGTCCTTGCCCTTTTCAAGGATGAGATGCGCTGCGCTCATGTCGGGGTACGGCAGCGTGAGCGACCAGTTGCCGTACGCGCCGCCGCACGACTTTGGCGCTGCGCAGGCGTCGCCGCAACATGACGAGCAGCAGCCGGGGGTGAACAATACGGTTCCGGCAGAGACTATGCTCGCCGCCAACATTGTGATGATAGATTTTTTCATGGCGAAAATTATACCATAAATCCACGCTGTTGTGCGCCGTTACCTGAGCAACGTGCAAATTATCGTCATTTGTCATTCGCGCCAAGCTCAAACTCGACCATAACAGGCGAGTGGTCGGAAACGTCCAGTGCAACCTGGTCTGTGATGATTTCATGTTTCAGCGCGTGGATGCCCTTGGTGTAGAAGATGTGGTCGATGGAGTAATCGGGCTTATCGAACGCAACGGCGCGGCGCGCACCGTGGTATTTGCCGTCAGCGCCACGTACCGGATTGCCGTGATGCGAACAGTACGGCGAACGCACGTCCGCGTTAGAGGCGGCGTTCACGAAGCCGCCGCTGCGCAGCATCGCGTGGGCGAAGGAGCTTTCAGTGGAGTTGAGGTCGCCGCCGAGGATCGCGGGGAGGTCCGCGCCCCACTTGCGTCGAATGTCCGCAAGCAGCCACAGGACGTGCCGGGCGTTCAGCTCGCGGATGGCGTTGCTCTCGGCGCCGTTCGACCGCCACCAGAAATGCGTGGCGAACGCCACGAAACGCCGCCCGTCCGACTTGCGCTCCAAGACAGCCCAGGTGGCGCTCTTCTCGACCTGGAGCGACACGTGGAAGAACTCCATGCCGCTGTCTAGCAGCTTCAGCCGGTCCGCGCGGTAGAGAAGCGGCTCGTGATTTGTGTGCTTGGGCGTCTTCTCACCGGAGAACGCCGCCCGCTTCAGCGCGGCGTCCTCGTCGCCGCGCACGACCGCATAGCCTGCCTGCTTTAGATGGGCGAACATCGGGCTCGCGTACCAACCCGGCGTCACCTCCTGGAGAGACACTACATCAGGCCGCCCTTTGAGAATCGTCGCCTCCACTCCCGCCTCGCGCTCCTCCACGGGGTTCTCGAAATAGTCGCCCCAGATGTTGAACGACAGGAATTTCAGCGGCGCGGAGGGCTGCGGACAGAACACGCGGCGAACGGCCTCAAGATAACCCATGCCGTACTTTTCATCGGGTTCAAGGTACGAGCCCTCGATCCATTCGTTCCAAGCGTTGATGGAGATGAGCTTCGGGTAACCGGGCGGCGTGTTGCGATCACACCAGTCCTTCGCATCGCGCAACGCCTTCTCGAAGCTCTCCGGCGTGGACGTGACCACGTCCCGGATCGTTTCAGGATAGCGCGGGTTCGTATCCCAGCCGATGGACGCATGGGCGAAGTACGCCTTGAGTCCCTTGAGCCTCGCCTTCTCGGAGTCGAGTTTCGCGAGTCCCTTGGCCGCCCAGGCTGCGTAATCGCCTACGGGCCGCACGTGGTGGGCGTAGGTGTACATCGTGGCGGACTCGAATCCGAGCGCGGCGACGTGCTCAGGCCTGCACCGTCCCCAGCTACACGCCATGAGGTGGACGCCGCCGAGCCCGGCCGCCTTGCAGTCTTCGTCGAACCTGCGCAGGGCGGCGGCGGCATTCTCCATGCCGCCCATCCCCTTCACGAACGAGCCGACCTCGTAGATCATGAACACCGGCTTCCCGCAGATGCGGTAGTAGTTCGGACGCGACAGGAACTTCTCGATCGCCCGCCGCGTCATCCGCTTGAACGCCTCGCCGTCCACGCCGCCGAGCCAGATGGTCTTGCTGTTCCTTGCCGACGCCCTCTTATCTACGCAATCGGACCAGTTGTGGTTCGCCCACATGAGGAAGAACTTCATCTTGTTGTTGTTCTTCGCGCCGAGGAAGCCGTCGGCAACCGCACCTTCGAGGAACGGGCGCTCCCCGTACCAGTACCAGTCGAAGATGAACACGTTGACGCCGTGCGAGGACGCAGCCTCTATCTTCTTCTCCATCACCTTCGGGTCGGCTTCGTTCTCGTAGCCCCACACCGGGACACGCGGCTGGTAGTGTCCGGGCCACTTCGGCTTCGCGTCCTTCACGTTGAACCACTCGCCCTGCCCCTCGGGGAAGAGCCCCAGCTCCTTCCACCTCGGCTCTGGATGGTAGCCGGGGTAAACGAGCGCCGCGACGTCGTATTCCGCGCCCACAGCCGCAACCGACGCGGCCATAAGCGACGCAGCAATGACCATTCGAGTGACATTCATTTATTTCAGGCTCCTGTATCTTCGTTCCGCCCGTCTAGTGAACGGAACCTGTTCACGGCAAAGCAGACAAGCGCAACGGCCACCGCGATGAGGAAAGCGGAAGCCGCCGCAAGCGTCCAGGCACCGCCGCTGCACGCCTTCACGAGAATCGCAGAAAGCGCCCACGACGAGACGCCCAGCATCAGCACCATCGGCACGGCGGTCATCCAGCACGGCTTGCGGTTCTTGATGAACCAAAGCGTGGCCGCCAAGAGCGTAAGCGACGCGAGCAGCTGGTTCGCGCTCGCGAAGATGGTCCACAGCTGCTTCGCCGCCTTCGGGTTGCCAAGGAGCAGCGCCGCAGCGAGCGCCACCACCACGAACGTACCGACGTACATGTTGTGGCAGGTCTTGTAGATCGGTCCCTCGGCCTTATGTTTCGCAGGCCCTTCGGCTCCACCAACGGCGGACACGAGTTCCTGCCAGCTGAAACGCGCAAGGCGGGTACCGGCATCGACCGTCGTCATCAGGAAGGCCGAAACGGAAAGCAGCATGAAGCTTTCCGCGATGCGCGCGCCTGTTTCGGCGTTCATCCCCAGCCCGGTGAAAAGCTTCACGCAGAAGCCTGCGATTGTCGATGCGAACATCTGCACCGGCTCCTTCGTCTGCACCGCCGCCACGTAGTCCGCCTGGCTCATGTACGTGCCGGCGACGCCTATTAGGGCGATCATGGCGAGAACGCCCTCAAGCAGCATTCCGCCGTATGCTATCGGGCGGATAGACTTCTCGCTCGAAAGCTGTTTCGCCGTGGTGCCGGAGGCGACAAGGGCGTGGAAGCCGGAACATGCGCCGCAGGCGACCGTGACGAAAAGGAACGGGAACAGCATGTCCGTGCCGCCGCTCCGCCCAACAGCGGAGAAACCTGTGAACGCCTCTATGTGCAGAGTGGGGTGCGCAATGAACACGCCGAGGAAGCCAAGCGCCATCATCGCGTAGAGGAGGTAGGCGTTCAGGTAATCGCGCGGCTGGAGCAGTATCCACACGGGGCACGTCGATGCGAAGAAGCAGTAGATCAGAAGGCCGATGACCCACACCATCCCCGCCGTCTCCGGAGTGATGCCGAGCATCTTCACGATATCGAGGGGAATCACGTTGCCGATCCACACGAACGCGAACATGAGCGGGACGAAGATGAGGCTCGCCCAAAGGACGGGCATCTTGAAGCGGTAAACGCACAGCCCGAACAGGATCGCCTCGCCAATGAAGAGGAGCGACGCCGTGGCGATTGCCGGGTCCGCCACGAACGTACCCGCGATCTGCCGGTTGAACTCCGCCACCACGAGGATGAGCGCCGACCACGAGAAAAGGAGGAAAAGTATCTTCCCCGGACGCCCGAGGATCGTACCGATCACGGAGCCTATCGACTCGCCGTCGTGCCGCACCGAGAGGAAGAGCGCGATCATGTCGTGCGCCGCGCCGATCAGCACGCACCCGAACACGATCCACAGCGTCACCGACGCCCAGCCGAACTCCGCCGCAAGGACGGGCCCCACGATTGGTCCCGCCCCCGCGATGGCCGCGAAGTGGTGGCCGAACAGCACCGTGGGATGCGCCGGCACGTAGTCGCAGCCGTCGCGCCGCGTATGAGCGGGCGTGGGACGCGACGGGTCGATGCCCAGCACCCGCGAGAGGAACTTAGAGTAAACGAAATAGCCGACGAGGAAAAACGCCGACGCGCAGAGAAGCAATGTCAATCCGTTCATGTTCAATTCTCCTTCAAGATGTGTACGCGGCGTCCTTCCACGGAGAGCCGCCCGGCTGCGAGATGGCGCAGGGCCTCGGGAAACGCGAGGTGCTCCTGCACCTGGATGCGGGCATGCAAAGTTTCGGGCGTGTCGTCCTCCAGGACGGGCACGCACTTCTGCAAGATGATTGGGCCGGAGTCCGTGCCAGCGTCCACGAAATGCACCGTCACGCCCGCCACCTTGCAGCCGTAGTCCAGCGCCTGGGTCCAGCTGTGGACGCCCGGAAACGCGGGAAGGAGCGCGGGGTGAATGTTGAGGACGCGCATCGGAAACGCGGCGAGAAGCTTCGGCTTCACGATGCGCATGAAGCCGGCTAGCACCACCGTGTCGCACCCGGCGTCCTTCAGGAGCTGGATGCAGCGGTCTTCGGCAGGGCCTTCAAGTTTCGTCTTCCACGGTGCGCAGTCGAGGTACTGGCACGGAATGTTGTGCCGCCGCGCTCGGTCAAGGATTTTCGCATCAGACACGTCCGCGAGCACAAGCCTTATTTCGGCGTCAAGCTCGCCCTTCTCGATTGCATCGACAATCGACTGCATGTTCGATCCAGCACCCGATCCAAGCACTCCCAGTTTCAACATTCCCATGGCGAACACCTTTCCTTTCAGATTCTCGTAAGCAGGTCGTTGCGGTAGAGGGCACGGACTGCGTCGCAATCCTGCGTGTGTCCAGCGCGGTAGCTCACCACTGTACCGACGAAACGGTCTGGTCCCGTGAGCGACAGCGCGGCGAGCAGGTCGAGCGCGGCGCGGTGCCAGACGGGTTCAAGGAACTTGTCCGTCCCGTCAAGGTGGTAGCGGGGCTCGCAGTACCAGCGCTTGTGCCCGTGTATGACGATGTTGTTCTTGTTGTAGCCGAGGTTGCGCGTGTCGGCGAACAGCAGGCCTATGGTCTTCGCAAGCTGGTACTGGCGGTGCGTCGCGTTCGTGCGCGCATACGCCGCGTAACGGAAAGTTTCAGGCGTGACGTCGAACACCACTCGCTGGTCGCCGATCACGGTGTTCCAGCTGATGGCCACGTCGAGGCGCAGGCGGTGCGATCCGTCATCCGGCAGAAAGAGCAGGAAGTCGCCGCGTGGGCCGCCGAACGCCAGAGGTTCCTTCACCGTGATGTACGTGGCGTCCTCGTTCGTCTCTACGATTCCGGCGGATTCCACGGCCTGGACGAGCGGGAGCGACGATTCATCGAAAAGCGGCGGGTCGCCGGAGTTGGTCTTAAGCACGATGTTGTCGAGCCCAAGCCCCGCCTTCAGCGCGATGATGTGCTCCACCATGCGCAGATAGTTGTGCGGGGAACCGGACCGCAACACGAGGTTGCGCGCGCTCGTCCAGAGGTTGACGATGTCCACGCCGGTATCAAGCTGCTCCGGCTGGTCGGTGCGCCGAATCCACCATCCGGGACGAGCGGAAGGCGCGAACGTGATCGTGCGCCTCTCGCGTCCACGGAACGTCCCCACTCCCGCCACGCTCGCCTCGCCGGCGATCGTGGTGCGCTTCGCGGGCCACCCGTGCCAATCGGCGGGGGCAAGGCGCACGTCGTCCACGACCTGCTCGCGGAAACGCAAAAGCGCGGCGTCAAGCGACGCCTGCGAACCCTTCACGAGACGGCATGTAGGGTAGGAGAACTCGGACATTCCGCTCACTTCCACTTCTTCGGCTCGGTGGGATTGTCGAGGATTTTCTGAACGGCGGGAGAGATCACCAATTCCCGCTTGGTCTTGCGGAACATGTCAACCGTCTGAGTTAGCCACGCGCCAAAAGATGCATTGGGGCTGCCCAGCGAAGCATCGTACTTGGGATCGCGGAAGTAAAGCTTTCTGCATCCGGGATCGACGCACACTATCGTGGGGTAGCAGCTGATCGATGTGAATTTCAGCTCTGGACCACCCCTCTTCTTTGCATTCGACTTGGCTTGCTGCGAAACGGCGAACTTCGTGAGAAAATCAGATTCCTGCGCCTTCAGCGTATGCGCCTCTATCGTCGTCGGTTTCGGTGGCGGCTGTGCCCTGCGCCTGCCGCGTCCCTGATATTGCGGCACCTCGGGCTTGCTCGGCTTAAGCCTCCAGATCAAAAGCACGCAATTCGCCGGTGCGAAGTCCTTGGCGAACGCCTTATGCCTCAAGGCCTTTGATTCAAGCCTCTTCGACTTCTCGTCGTTGTCCGCCAGAAGCGCTACGAATAGCGGCAGTTGACAGTTCCATGCCGCCTCTTTCGCATCGGCGAACCTCGTGTACATCGGCTTCTTCGCCTTCAACGCCTTCGCCACGGCCGCCTCGTCAGGCTTCTCGGGCAACGGCACCTCCTTCGCCTTGGCGGGCTTCTCCGCCTTTTCTGATTTCTCTGCCTTGGCCTCCTTCGCTGGCGGATCTGCCTTCTTCGCGTCTGGCGCCGCAGCGGATATCATGGGCGCACCTGCCAACAACGCGGCAATCGCCACCGTACATTTGAACTTCACTTTCATACTTCACCGTTCCTTTCCAGCCAAACGACGGGCGAGAACCGGTAATCCCGGATCGCGTGCCCCCGCCGTGACGATTGCGCCGAATCCGCCGGCGCGTGCGCGGAGGACGGCCTCCGCAGCCTCCAAATCTGGAACCACCTCCACCTTGCCCTGCGCATCTGCAAGCAGCGCGGCGAGGGCGTCAGAGTTGACGCTCCTATCCGCAGTTCCGCCGGCGTCGTACACGGGCAGCAGAAACAGCGCGTCCTGCACACGCATCACGCGGCGGAACATCTCCGCCAAGGCATCCATCATCTTCCTAAGCGGACCATATCCATGCGGACGCCACAGCACGGCCACGCCATCGGGATAGGCTTCGGCGAACGTGGTCCACATGGCATGCAGTTTCTCCGGGTTGTGCGCGTAGTCGTCGAAGACGGCGACCTCGCGGTCGCCGCACTGGAGGCTTCCCACGCGCTGCATCCTGCGCTCCACGCCGGGGAACGAGGCAAGGGCCTTCGCCACCAGCGACGGATCAGCGCCCAGCATCACCGCCATGCGAAGCGCACACTCCGCGTTGACGGCATTGTGTTCACCGGGCATTGTAACACCACGAGCAGCCTGGGACGGTACGATTCGCTCACGGCGTCCGTCCACCACCGGTCCCGACACGTCCTTGACAAACGCATCGAATACTGCATCCATTTCCTCTTTCGAGTAATGGTCCGCTGAGGCGTTAGTGATGATTGCGGCGTATGGCTTGAACGCCACGAGCGACTTGTCGCTTTCATCCACCTCGGCTACGGCGTATTTACCCAATCCTATTCCTTTTCGCACGGAGCCAACGCGAAATCCACCATAATCCCAACCCGCGATCTGTGCGCCATTCACCACAACCGGGTCGAAGCCGCACACTGCAAGAACGTGCCCGAGCATCGCGGTGACGGTCGATTTGCCGCATGTACCTGCCACGGCCACGAGCTTGCGCCCGGCAAGCGCATCCGCCAGCGCGGCGGCGCGGTGAACCACGGGTATTCCCGCTTTCTTCGCCTTAACTAGGCCGGGGTTCGTATCCTCGATGGCCGTGGAGACGACAATGCGCTCCGTATCGGCCGTCACGCCGCTCCCGTCGTCCGGGAACAGGGCCACGCCCTGCGCCGCGAGTTCGCGCAGCACGGGCGTGGGCGGGGGCATGCCGTATGACGTGATCTGCCTGTCGGCCCCGGAAACGGGAAACCCCTTGTCAAGGAGTGCCTGGGCGAGGGCGCTCATGCCCACGCCGCCGATGCCGATAAGATGCGTCACGTTAGTCATTGCAACGTCAGTTCCCCAGCAACCCGCCACCGGTGCCAAGTTTCTTCAGCGCGTCCTTGGCACCTTCTGCGGCCTTTTCAGACAGCCCCTTGGCACCTTCGACGGCACCGCCGATGACGCTCGACGCACCTTTCATGACATTGGAAACTCCACCGCCAATGACACCGCCCGTAGCGCTGTTGATCGCTCCGGCCGCACCACTCAGTACGTTTGAGGCACCGCTAACAACGTTTGACACGCCGCCAGTGACGAGGCCGGCTGCGTTCCCCAGCAGGTTTGTGGCACCTGCCCCGACAAATCCAACGGCGTTGCCAAGCACGTTCGTTGCATCGGAACCAAGCATGCCGACGAGTCCGCCAACGCCCGTAAACGCATCTTTCGCCTTGTCCCACACCTGCTCGCCGACTTCCTTCAGCGTCGCACCGCTTTCGGACTTCTTGCCGATGTCCGTGAACGTGGGCAGCGGGATTGGCAGTGAAACCATGCGGTACTGCACCTTGGTGCCGGTTATGTCAAGCTTGTCGATCACAACGTGCGGGGAGTCGTCCTTCTTCTCGTCCTTGGCAACGTCCTTCTTGTCCTTCTTCTCGTCTTTGTCCTTGTCGTCGCCCATGAACGGTTTGAACATCGCGTCGATGTTGCTTACGCCGTCGTCGTTGTAAACCATTCCGGCGTACGTGGTATCAACGATGATGTCGTGGAACACCATTGGCTTTTTCTTGAGGTCTGCGGTTTCAAGCCCGATGTTGAGAGCCTTGAGCGTGAACGCATTGGGCTCGGGGAAGCCCTTCGGGTTGACGAGCTTTGCACCGGCCAGCTCGATCTTCGCGGGAGTGTCCTTGCCGAAGTCGGAAACAACGAGCGACTCAAGCTCGAACACGCCGGTGTTGACGACGGCCCTGACGTTCTTGACGGTCACCTTGTCAACAACGACCTTCACGTCGCTTGGTTCGTCCTTTTTGTCCTTCTTCTTGAGCTTGAGCTTCCGCTCCACCTCGGCGAGAATGCGGTCGAAGTTGTTCGTGCCCTCCTTGTCGAACACGTAGCTTGCGAACGGCGACTCCACGGTGACGTCGCGCACGTGAATCGTCTTGGAGAGCAAAGAGGAAGTGTCGATGTCAACGCTAAGCAGGCCGAGCGACGCCGCGTCCTTCTCCGCGAAACCCGCCGGGTTGCCCAGACGCAATCCAGACACCGCGAGCTTTCCGGTATAGGGGTTGAGATTGAGCTGCTCAAGCTTGAACTCCGTTCCCGTACACCACGGGACGATGGAGTTCGCAAGCGACGTTCCGACGGGATTGATCCACAGCGGCAACGTCAACAGCGCTACGACCACGAACAGCAGGATGCCGCAGACAGTCCAGAGCAAGCCCTTAAGCAACCTACGCATGAACGATTTCTTCTTGGGCGCCTTGGCGGCGCTTTCCTGAGCGTTCTCAGGCGTCGCATCCGCCGGTGCGGCGGGCGATACTGTTTTCTGTTCCTCTTTTTTCTCTTCCATTGTGTGTCTCCTTTTTGTGGGGATGAAAAATATTTTACCGCTACTGGGGTGCTTTGGTCAAGGAATATCCTCAAGTGATTCGACCGTGATCTTCGTGCGGTGGCGCGATCCAAGGGTCTCAACCTCCAGCACGCTGACCATCCAGCGCTCGTCGAACTTCTTCACGCGGGTTCCCCAGAGGCGACGCAGCGGTTTCATGCCCTCGCCGAGCTGTTCGGCCTGCATGAGGCAACCGGTCTTCTTGTCGGCCCACAGACGCACGGCCTCAAGCCCCGCGATTTTCTCAGGTGGGCGCACGAGTATCACCATGCACTTCTGCCCGTGGACAGTCTCGCCTTCGCGCTCGGTTTCATACACCGCATCGGTCCACCAAAGGAAGTCGAACGTGAGGTCAAGCCACGTGACGTCCGTATCCATGACGCAGTCGAGCGGGGAAGCGACTTCTTGCGTCTTGCCGTTCGCCGTCAGGACGACGGACGGCTTCGCCTCGCCGCGCCGCGAGACCGTGACGGACGCGATTTCGTTGGTCGTGTGCCGCTCGAACAGGCGAATCGTCAGCAGGGTCTGCTCCTGACTTCGCCTCATCACGAAACGGTAGTCGCATTCCTTCTGGACGATGCCCTTGCGGTTGCGCAGTATCAACGCGCCCGACAACCTCACCGGACGCTTCGGCAACATGTCGCGGCAGGCTGCCAACACCTGCGGAGCCGTCGCCTCAAGCGTGAGTTTCGGCGGCTGCTTCGCCATCTGCGTAGCCGCGTCGAGCGCGGTCTTTTCCGCCATGGCCGCCGCCGCAACGCAACAAGCACACAAAAACGCCGTCAATCTCATTTCCCTGTTCCTTTCAGCTTGGACTCAATATCCTTGTTCTCCGGTCCACCAACGGTGCGCCCAAGTTCATAGTACTCACGCGCCGTTTCAAGGTCTTCCCCCTGCTGGATCATCAAGTTGGCGAGGTTGTAGTACGGGAGGTACGACTTCGGGTGCACGCGCATGGCGCGTTCAAGCGTACGCTGCGCGGCGTAGTAGTTCTTTGAACCGGCCTGCGCCGCCGCACGCAACAACATCGCATTCAAATCCTTCGGACGTTCGTTCATCATCGATTCAAGCAACACGTCCGCGCCGGCGTAGTCCTTCGCACGGAGGAAATCCATCGCCTGCATGATACGGTCATCCCAGCCTTTGGGAGTCGCCGGTGCGGGCTTTGGCGCTTCGGCCTTGGGCGGTGCGGGCTTTGGCGCTTCGGCCTTGGGCGGCGCGGCATTGGTTGCCACTGGTGGTGCCACTGGCTTTGGCGGCTCTGGCTTCGCGGCGGCTTTATCCTTTGTGCCGTGTTTCGCGTCCCATTTCTTCTGGAGGGCGGCAGTATCAGTAACCACGACGGGGCGCACGTTGTCGTTGATCTGCGCGAAACGGATGGCGTCGATGCCGGAGTTGCACGTGACCCTGCGCGCGCGCAACGGCGCGAATTCGGCGGACGCCGCACGGTCGGGGTTTTCGGCCTCCACGCGGTCAAGTTCGGCGAGCGCAAGGCGGTAGTTCTCGATGGCCTTGTCGGCGTCGCCGTCGAGGGAGGCGTCCTGCGCGAGTTCGATGTAGTCGTTGGCCTGCTGCAGCAGACGATGCAGACGCGGCGGCGCGTTCGTGCTGTCACGGTCTCCGAAAGGCCAGTACCACGCCCCCTGCGCGCACATCACGCACACGCCAACGAGGATTGCCACTGTCTTTTTCATCTTCGCCGTTCCCTTCCTAATTCTTGAAACTGTGTATCGGTGCGGGTATGCGCCCTTTCCGTCCAACGAAACGCGAACAGTCGAAACCGTTCACCGGCATGATCGGCGCGTGGCCAAGAAGCCCGCCGAACTCCACCGAGTCGCCAACGCCCTTGCCGATCACGGGGATTATTCGCACGGCGGTTGTCTTCTGGTTGACCATGCCGATGGCGGCCTCGTCCGCGATGATGCCGGCGATGGTTTCGGCGGAAGTGTCGCCGGGGATCGCGATCATGTCGAGGCCGACGGAACACACGCACGTCATGGCCTCCAGCTTCTCTATCGTGAGCGCACCGGCCTCCACGGCGTCAATCATGCCCTGGTCCTCGGAGACGGGAATGAACGCGCCTGAAAGACCGCCCACGTATGAACTTGCCATCACGCCGCCCTTCTTCACCTGGTCGTTCAGGAGCGCAAGCGCGGCGGTGGTTCCCGGCGCACCCGGCTCGGCGAGGCCGATTTCCCTAAGGATATCCGCGACGGAATCGCCCACTGCGGGCGTCGGCGCGAGCGAAAGGTCGATGATGCCGAACGGCACGCCGAGCCGCTTGGACGCCTCCTGCGCCACGAGCTGCCCCACGCGGGTGATCTTGAACGCGGTCTTCTTTATCGTCTCGCACAGCGTCTCGAAGTCCGCGCCGGGAATCTGCGAAAGCGCGTACTTCACCACGCCGGGCCCGCTCACGCCAACGTTGATCACGGCGTCGCCCTCGGACACCCCATGGAACGCCCCGGCCATGAACGGGTTGTCGTCCGGAGCGTTGCAGAGCACCACCAGCTTCGCGCAGCCAAGGGAATCCGCGTCTTTCGTGCGCTCCGCCGTGGCCTTGACAATCTCGCCCATGAGCCGCACGGCATCCATGTCGATGCCGGTTTTCGTCGAGCCCACGTTCACGCTTGAACAGATGCGCTCCGTTACGGCAAGCGCCTCGGGGATGGAACGGATGAGGAGTTCGTCAGACGGCGTCATGCCCTTCGACACCACGGCTGAGTAGCCGCCGAGAAAATTGACGCCCAACTCGCGCGCGGCGCGGTCGAGTGTGCGGGCGATTTCGACGTAATCCTCCGGACGCCTGCAACAAGCCGAGCCGACAATCGCCGCCGGCGTTATCGAGACGCGCTTGTTGACGATGGGGATTCCGAACTCGCGCGATATCTCCTCGCCTGTCTTCACTAGGCGTCCGGCGCGGCTCAGCAGTTTCGCGTAGATGTTGGCGCAGCAGGCCTCGAGGTTGGAGTCGGCGCAGTCCAGCAGCGACACGCCCATCGTAATCGTGCGCACGTCCAGGTTCTCGTCCTGGATCATCTTGTTCGTCTCAAGAACTTCGCTGAGGTTGATCATGGCTGGAACTCAGATCCGGTGCATCTTCTCGAAAATCTCTTCCTTCTGGCACTTCGCCTGGAGGCCGAGTGATTCGCCAACCTTTGCAAGGCCCTCTGAAATGTCGCCGAACGGACGCCTCGCGCCGCCCATATCGACGATCATCATCATGTTGAAGTATCCCTGCACGACAGTCTGCGAGATGTCGAGGATGTTGATGCCGTTTTCCGCGAGGAACACACACGTCTTGGCGAGAATGCCTACAGTGTCCTTCCCCACTACGGTTATGATTGCTTTTTTCATTTGCTTGCCTTCTCATCGGGCAACGGCTTCACGCCGATGTCGGCGAGGCGCATGGAGATGATGCGCGAGATGCCCTTCTCCTGCTGGCTCACGCCGTAAACGAGGTCGCTGCCCGCGATCGTATGCTGGTTGTGCGTGATGATGAGGAACTGCGACCGGTCGAGGAAGTCCTTCAGCGCATCGACGAAACGTCCGATGTTCGCGTCGTCAAGGGCCGCGTCCAGCTCGTCGAGCATGCAGAACGGCGCGGGCTTGATCATGAAGATCGCGAACAGCAGCGCGACGGCCGTCATGGTGCGCTCGCCGCCGGAGAGGAGCGTGACGCTCTGCGGACGCTTCCCCGGAGGACGCGCGATGATGTCGATGCCGCATTCGAGCGGGTCCTCGGCGTTCTCGAGCAGCACTAGACGCGCCTCGCCGCCGTTGAACAGCTTCGTGAACATCTTCTGGAAGTTCTGGTCAGCCTGCTGGAACGTGCTGCGGAACATGTCGCTCGACTTCTCGTTCAGGTTCGTGATGAGCGCGAGTATCTGCTCCTTCGCGGCAAGGAGGTCGGCCTCCTGCGCCTTCTCCTTCGTGTAGCGCTCCTCCAGTTCGCGGAACTCGTCGATGGCCACCATGTTGACAGGACCGAGCGCGGCGATCTGCGCGTTCAGCTCGTTCACGCGCGCCTCAAGCGCGTCCTGGGCCGGCGCTTCCTTGCCCTTGCCCCAATCGGGGTCGGGCTCGCGCAACACCGCCTGCGCGTCGAGCCCGTACTCCTGGCTCAAATGGTCGTACACGTTCTGGCGGCGCATGGAGGATTCCGTGGCGGCGACCTCCAGCTTGCCCTTGAACGCACGCGCCTCGTCGAGCGCGGCACGCTTCGCGCCCACCGCTCCCTCGGCGGCGGAAAGACGCCCCTGCAACTCGCCGCGCTCGATCCGCGTCTCCTCCACCTGGTTGTGGATGAGTGCGCTCTTCTCCTTCAGCGATTCGAGGGATCCCATCAATTCGACGGTCTCTTCCTGCAGACGCTGGATCGACTCCTCGTATCCGCGTATGCCGGCCTCGCGGCCCTCGATCATCTTCTGCAGTTCCTCGCGGCGGCGCGCGGCGTCCGCGCCCTGCTGCGCCGTGAGTTGCAGCTCGTTCTCCATCTGCGCCGCCGTGATGCGGCGCTCGGTGAGCTTGCGGCTCTCCTCGGCGTGCGCAATCTCCACGCGCTGCAATTCGTCCTGCTGCTGCGCCGTGCGCTCCATCAACGCATCGCGCTTCGCAAGCGTCGCGTCCAAATCCTCCACGAGCGCACTGCGCCTCGCATCGTCGCCCGCGTTCGCATCGACGATCGCCTTGAGTTCTGCGGACACCGCAGCGAGCCGCGCCCTTACCGCTGCCGCGTCGCGCGCCACCGTGCCGTGTTCGCCCTCTGCCTGCGCCGCCTCGCGGCGAGCCGACGTCAGACGCTCCTCCGCCGCACGCGCTTCGTCGGACAACGCCGCCGTACGCGCCGCGCCCGTGTTCAACGTCTCCTTCGCGCGCTCGATGCGCTCACGCAAATCTGCAAGCTCGTTCTCCGCCTCGGTGATTGGGGAGCGGTGCCCTGACGACGGAGCAACCGCCGTCGATGGCGACCAACGCCCTTCCGCGCCGTCCACCAACACCACGTCTCCAAGAAGCCGATCAGCCGTTTCGCGGTCGGATTCCGCAAGGGCGAGGTGGTCTATCAAACGATCCCCGGCGGCGATTGCGGACGCTCCCTCGCGCCCGGTCTCGACGGCGATGAGGCGAACGTCGCCGGATGCGTCCTGCAACACGTTCTCCAACACCGCCTTCGCGGCAGTTTCGTCCTTCAACATCTCCAGCTGCGCACCCTTTTCGGCGGCGGCGGTTTGCATCTCACCCAAATGGTCGCGCGCCTCGGCGATCTCCTCGCGCAACGCCGCAAGGGCGTCCGCAGCAGAACGCGCAAGCTCTGCGGCCTCGGCCTCGGCGGCTTTCGCGGCGGCAAGACGCGCCTGGACGTCCGAAAGGTTCTTCTGCGCCTCGGCGTCGCTTTCCTTCAAGTGCGCCTCTTCGCTTGAAAGACGTTCACGCTTCAGGATCACCTCGCGCGCCTGGGATTCGAGCCGTGCGATTTCATCGCGCACCTCCGCCGCGTGGCGGTCGCAGGCAACGGATTCAACACGCCCCTGCTGCAAACTTTGGCGCAGGGCGTCGATCTTCGCGGACGACTCGCCAAACGTCGCCTCCGCATCCTCCAACGCCTCCCTCGCACTCGCAAGACCATCCTCCAAAAGCGCAGTCTTCTGCTGGAGCGATTCCGTCTGCATCCCGATTTCCTCAAGCTGCTGACGTGTGAGGTTGATTTCGCGTCCGTCGCGGTCGCGCCACGCACGGTACTCGGCAATGCGCTGCTCGTTCACGCCAATCACCTCACGGGCGCGGGAATACGCGCCATCGGCGGCGGCGGCCTCGGTGGCGAGCGTGCCCAGACGCTCCTCAAGGGCGTGCATATCCGCATGAACCTGCTGCGTCCCGCTCTCGGCGGCGTTCACCTCCTGCGTGAGCTCCAAAATCCTCTGCTCCGTCTCGCGCTGCTTCTCGGCATTGCCCTCAAGAGCCAAATTGAAATACTGGAGCTTACCCTTGCAGAGGAAGATATCGAGCCCGCGCAACTCATCGCGCAGCTCCTTGTAGCGATTAGCCTTGCCCACCTGACGCTGGAGCGAACCAATCTGACGCTTCATCTCGCGCAGAACGTCCGCCTCGCGCAAGAGGTTCTGCTCGGTCTGGTCAATCTTGCGCAACGCCTCCTTGCGGTCAGCCTTGAACTTCGTGATGCCAGCGGCCTCCTCGAACACGGCGCGGCGGTCTTCGGGCTTGGAGGAGAGAATCGCGTCAATCTGACCCTGCGCCATGACGGAGTATGACGACGTGCCAATGCCCGTACCCATGAAGAGACGCTTGATGTCCTTCAGACCACAACGCACCTTGTTGAGGTAGTACTCACCCTCGCCGGAACGATAGACCCGGCGCGTGACAGTGACCTCGTGATACTCGGTGCCAAGCTCCTTCTCGCAGTCCGCGAAAGTGATGGACACCTCCGCCATGCCAAGCGGCTTGCGCGTGTCGGTGCCATTGAACACCACGTCAACAAGCTTTGAACAGCGAATGGCGGTGGGACGCTGCTCGCCCAACACCCAGCGAATCGCATCAGAGACATTCGACTTGCCACAGCCGTTAGGGCCGACAATGGCAATCATGCCCGGCTCGAAAGTGAGCCGGGTGCGGTCCGCGAAGGACTTAAACCCGATTATGTCCAGCTGCTTGAGATACATCTATTGACCTGCAAGCGAGTATGATACCAAAATCGCGCCTCTTGTGCAATCCCGAATCACTGGTAGGGGCCGATCACCGAGCGGCCCGCCTGGTAGGGGCCGATCACCGAGCGGCCCGCCTGGTAGGGGCAGATCACCGAGCGGCCCGCCTGGTAGGGGCGAGGCGTCCCGCCGAGCCGCACAACTTGTTGTTGTACGCTTGTTGTTTCCCCCGCCCCACCTACGGGCCGCCCGGTGGTCGGCCCCTACCGGTT
>CACZDG010000035.1 GCA_902779865.1 uncultured bacterium | reverse complement strand
GGGCGACATGTACATCAGCGTGTCGAGCGAAAGTTTGCCGGTCACGCACGTCATCGCCACCTGGATCTCGTGCGCGATGCCGAAGTCGAGGATGTACGGAGTGCCGTCCTTCGCGATCATCACGTTGCTTGGCGTCACGTCGCGGTGCACTACGCCATTAGTGTGCGCGTAGTCGAGCGCAGCGGCGATCGGACGCAAAACTCGTATTACTTCCTCTTCTGTGAGTTTCCCCTTTTCGGCCAAGTAGTCGTTGAGGGTATGGCCGTCGATGTAGTCCATCACGAGGAACGGATTGCCGTTGTTTTCCTCGAAAGCACGGAGCATTACGATGTTGGGGTGCGTGAGTTTCATCGCAACAAGCGCCTCGTCCTTCAGCTGGCGGTATGCGCGCTTGTTGCTCACGAGGACGCTCGGCAGCATCTTGATCGCGAACGGCTTGTTGTCGAGCTGCGTGTCCTCCGCGAGCCACACGCTTTCCATGCCGCCCTGCCCAAGCTGGCGTACCACACGATAACGTCCCGCGAGGAGCGCACCCGCTCCAACAGTCATGGTCACCGCGTCATTGATTGTGTCGAAGGTCATAGGCTCCCCCTTGTTGACATAGCAAAGCCCCAGTCGCGGATTGTCCTGTGATTCGAGACTCCGCAGAGGCTATTAGAATCTGTGCTTTTCCTTGCCATGGGGTTATATTATACTCTATTCCGCCACGCGCGTCAAACGGGTGTGAATAAATAGTATTTAGACAGCCAACAGAAGAGAGACTACAAAGCGTCCTGCCGTCTCACTTGAACGCCCAACTCACTTTGCGCCATCTTTGAAAATCGCATTCAGCCACTTGACCACGTCATCCTCGGTGTGGTGCGAGGTCACGCCGGTTCCAAGGCGGCGCTCGACCTGGTTCGATCCACGGATCGTGAGGCCATCCAGCATCTTTGCGCTGGGGCACGCCTTGGCCACGTCCGCGAAGAACTTCCCCGCGCCGCCGCCGCCATGCGTGCAGAACGGCGCGACCGTCTTTCCGGCGAGCTTGTTTGAATCGAAGAACGTCATCAGCGGCGCGGCGTACGTGCCATACCAGATGGGCGCACCGACGAACACGATGTCGTAGCCGTCGAGGGACGGGATCGGCTTCAGCTGCGGATGCGTCTTGGCCGTGCGCTCGGCATTTGCCGCCTTGAGTGTTTCGCCATACGGTTCTGGGTACGGCTTGACCAGTTCAAGAGGGATGAGGTCGCCGCCAACTTGCTTTTGAATCCACTTCGCGACCAACGCGGTGTTCTGCACCTGCGACTGCGAATAGTACACGATGGCGATCTTCCCCTGCGGTTTGACCGTCAAGGAAATCTTCGCCTCAGTCGAACGCCCGGCGAACATCTTGCAGCCAACGACGGTACACACGAACGCCGCAGCCACAATGCCAATACCAATTAATACGATTTTCATTGTCTTTGTCTCCTGTTTAAAATTGCGATTCCACACCACTGCTGTTCGGCGTAGGCGATCAGATCCTCCAGCCGTCGTATCTGATCAATGTAGTTGTCTTCTGCGGCATTGCCATAACTTACCTATTTGTTTATGATTTACCTAGGTTCCTTTAATCCCCATCGGTAAGTATCCACATTCCCAGTCAGCACTGACTGGGAATGCCCCGCCTAAGCAGCGAATCAGGACAGCGAACGTACGACAAATGGTTACGGCCACTGTCAGATTTCGTGCATTTAGCTGAAGTAACGCTTCAGGAGTCCCTCGAACCCGGCACCATGGCGCGCCTCGTCCTTGGCCATCTCGTGGACCGTGTCGTGGACTGCGTCGTAGCCGAGCTCCTTCGCGCGCTTGGCAAGCTGGAGCTTGCCCTCGCACGCGCCCTGTTCGGCCGATGCGCGGAGTTCAAGGTTCTTCTTCGTGGATTTCGTCAGCACGTCGCCCAGCAACTCGGCGAACTTCGCCGCATGCTCAGCCTCCTCGAACGCATAGCGCTTGAATGCGTCTGCGACTTCCGGATAGCCCTCGCGCTCCGCCTGGCGGCTCATCGCGAGGTACATGCCCACTTCCGTACACTCGCCCGTGAAGTTCATCTCAAGGCCCTTCACGACCTCGGCATCGAGACCCTTGGCCACGCCGATTTCGTGCTCGCAAGCCCACGTCATCTTGTCCGTCGCTTCCTTCACGAGGAACTTTGCGCCGGCGCAACCGCACTGCGGACACTTCTCCGGCGGCTCGTTACCTTCATGCACATAGCCGCAAATCGGGCACACGTACTTCGTCATTTTTTTATCCTTCTTTCTGTTTTGACACGTCTATCTTTGGGGACACTTCGCGACTCCGCTAGCATCTCCAAAACATGACTCTCATTTTACCCTTCATCCCATCGCATTGTCAACTGTGAAGTTTAACTTTTTTTACGTAAAAAGGTTTCCAGACAATCGTTGATTACGCTGTAGAAGTAGCACTCGGGGAAGAACGCAAAGTCACGATCTTAATAGTAATCAATCGTGACTTTCTTGCGGTAGTTCTTTTCTAGCGCGGTGGCGATGCGGAAGCTGTTTTCAGTGATACTCACGGACAACGGCTCGGAATTCTCGGACCCCGAGACGATCGAGCAGTGGCGCCCCGACCCGAAGCACAACCCCAACAGGCTCCTGCTGCGCGGGATCCACATGTTCTACTGCGACGCCTACAGCTCCTCGACGCGCTCGGCATCGTGAAGATCCCCCGAACTAGGTCACGCTGGACCCCATGCTCCTCGGGGCGAAGTTCAAGCGCCACGCCGACAGGGTCATACTCAGGAATGCCGGCGTGATCCCGCCGAAGAACTCATAGGCGCAGAAGCAAAATAGCCTCTCGTCAGAAAGGCCAAAGACAGTCCACTTCCGGTCCCTGCCGAAAACACGCTCCGGGCGCGGACAGCGGCAGTATTGTATCAAATCGCGGACCGGACATGCAAGAAGGCGGTGAATTCTTCTCAGAAAAGCGAACTGCGGAAGTAACCGCACCCGAATTCACCCAACGGAGACGGCCAAACGTCCATGTTCGCGTCGTTCGTGACGAGTGCGCAGTAGTCCCACTCGCGCCCCTTGAAGTCCTTCACGAACTCGGACTCCCCCTGCTTCAGACGTCCGGGAACGGTCGGAACGACAACGCCGTCCTTCGGAGACGGCGTCATCTTCCTCCTTCGTCTCTTCGGCTCGGCCGCCTCGACCTTCTTCTCCGCCGGTCTGCGGATGAAAAGCACGCGCCTGCCCCGCGCCCAGCCGTCAAGCCTGAGGGAGACTTCGATCGCCTGCCATCCAAAGCCGCAGTCGCTCCACCCCGCACCGTCCGCAAGGGACTTGAAAAGCCTCCTCACGTGCGTGGAACGCCTGATCTTGAAGAGGTAGGTGATTCCCCTGGATTCCGCTTCGCACATGACGGCGTCGCTGCCGTACCCGACGTCGCCGCGAAGAAGCGACACCTTTCGCGTTTCGTGTACGTACCTCTGCGCGTCCTCCTTCGCGTCGCCCGCGTCGCGGAAGATTTCAATCGTCCACTCGCCTGCAGCGAGGAAGGACGTGTCGAGCGTGCAGTCGCGCGCCTCGGCGATGGTGATGCCGCCCACATACCACGCGCCGTCGCGCGTCTCGCGAGCCGCGACGAACATCGTGTCGGGCGTGCCGGCAAGGCCGACGGTGTTCTTCCACACGGTCGGAACCTTCGCCATGAACGCGAACGGCACAGACTCTTCCTCGCCGAACGCCCGCGTCCGATACCCCCAGCACTTCGCGTCGGCGGAGGGAAGGCGCAGCGACGCCTTCTCGGCATCGACCCTCATCTTGCCGGACTTCTTCACGCGACGCCGTCGTTGCGCGCGACAAGCCGCACGCCCCACGCGCCAAAGTCAACTAACGCCTCGTTCGCCGAAAGATCGACCTTTGACTTCTTGTACACCGGCGCGTCGGCGACGCCACTCCGCGTCCCCCTCTTCACGACGGGAGGGACGCGCTCCGTCGCGTCCGTGCCGCCCAATCGCGCACCATCCACGGTCAGTCCGATTTCCGACTTCGCGACCACGGTCACGCCCTCGCGCATGACCTCGTATGCGAGCGGATTCGCGTAGAGCCGAATCACGTTCTTGCCGTCCGGCGAGAATGTCTCATTCGCCCAGCATTCCACATCTCCGGCCAAGGCGACTCCTGCTATGACGAGCGTCGCCGCGAACATTCCAATCTCAATTCTCTTCATGTCCATGTTCCTTGCGTACGGACGATTTCACGTCACACTTTCATAAACGCCTTCTTGCTTCTGAGCCAAAGTAGGAAGGCCCAAAGGATCAAGTAGAGACCAAGCCCGCTCACGACCTCTGCCCATGCGCCGCAGTGTTTGCTGATACCGGAAAGATAGAACTTCCAGACAACATGTAGGATTCCTGTCATGTGAAGCGAATAGGCGAGGATGGCGTTCTTCCCCACGGGATCGAAAATCTCCGCCCACCGACGGAACTTGAACACGTCGATGATGACATGGAAGAGACACAGCATCGCGAACGAGTAGGCCGACGTGACGAGGATGAACGACGTCGTGGAAAGGTTCTTGATGACGGGATCACCGAGACAGCCCGCGAACAGCCAGCCCAAAAGGCCACATCCCGCCGCGTAAGCGGCAAGTAAGGCTGGCGTGTGCCACACGGGACGCTCCGCGCGGCTCTTGAGAAACGCCCCGGCGATTATGCCGAGGAGCGCAAGGACGGTGGACGACGGAATCTGGAAGATCGACTGCGGCTCGGTCTTCCAGCCCTTGATCATGTAGTTCGGATAGAAGGCCCTGTCCCAGTATCCAATGATATTCCACTCCGGCGCGTAGGTGCTGGCACCGGCCGGCGCGTTCGGCGCGATGTTGAAATGCAGAAGCGCGTAATACCCCACGAGCAGAACCGCCGCAATGGAAACGAGCGCCCACTTCTTGCGCACGAACACGTACAGCGTCGCGGCGAGTCCCCAGCTGAGCGCCAGAAACTGGAGCACGCCCATCACCCTGAAATACGGCTTGAAGTTCAAGATGCCGTAAAACGACAACCCGATGAGGAAGAGAAGCACCGTCCGAGTGAATATCTTCAACAGGATGCGCCATGTGGGACGTCCCTTCGCCTCCTGCGACGCGAGGGAGAACGGCCAAGAGACACCCATCAGGAAGAGGAAGAGCGGCAGGATAGTGTCGTGCTGCGTGAGGCCCTCCCACCGTACATGGCGCATCTGCTCCGCGAACCAGCCCTTGGGGCTGCCAAACACTTCGCAGAAGCCAAGGATCATCGCCGAGCCGCCGGTGATGAAGAACATGTCAAAGCCCCTCAACGCATCGAGAGACGCCAGCCGCTCCGTACGCTGGACTTCATTAGTTGCTATTTCCTTACTCTCCATCGCTACCTCATTTAACTCCGTTTTTATTGAATATGAGCGTTCCTGGAGAGGAATATATATCCGCTGGCGCAGCCTCGCGTCCGATTTTCGCAAGGATGTCGCCCGGCAGAATGGTCTCGCCGTCCACATACGCCAGCGCGGCCGTGATGTCATGCCACACGCCGCCGACAAGGTCGCGGGCGAAGACACGCGCGCCACCCGCCTTCAGGTCGCCCTTCACCTTCAATGCGGACATTTCGCCAAACACCCCGATCGGGCTTCCCGGACGCGGCGCGACATCCACCGAAACCTCCGCCTTGGGCGTCCACCACCGTCCGCCCTTCACGCGCGGGAAAACGCCCACGGCGAGTGCGCCATTCGGATGCAGCATGGCGGCGGCGAACGGCGGCTCCGCTTCAAGCGGCTTGACCTTCGGAAGCGCCACGCCGCGCGAGAGGACAGCCGGCGCGACCTGGCGATGCCATTCTGGCAGACGCCTTGTCATGCCCTGCATCGCCCATGTGCACCAGTAGTTCAGCGATGATACAGTGCCTGCCAACGGCAGGTCGGTCGCTCCGCGACCGCCACATGGCAGCGCAAGACCGGCCATTCCACATGCCGCCGAGGCGAGAAAATCTCGCCTTGAGACCGTGTATGCGTTTGAATCTTTGTTTACCATCTGCATGGGGCGTATTATACCAAAAATGAGACAATTAACAAACCCCTCTTTTTGTCGTTTTGACGTCCTCGCCGACGAGTTCGAGAACCTTCGTCACCAATTCCGCACGTATGCTCTTGACTAGACAGGCGCAATAATGTACACTGTTTCCCATCGGAGAAATGCAAAAACCGCAGGCATATATGAAAGATACTAAGGCTTTAACCCATCGCCCTGTGCCGCTCGCGATAGTCGGCGGGGGCGCCGCAGGGCTGTTCGCGGCTGCTGCAGCGGCCTCGCGCGGACTCGGCTGCCTTGTATTCGAACGCAAGGCGCGTATCGGATCGAAGCTGCTGATGACCGCAAACGGACGCTGCAACTTCACGAAGGACATCACTCCGGAAAGGATGCTCGCGGACATCGGCGAGCCAGTGGCGTCGTTCGTGGGCCCGGCGATATGGGCGTGTCCGCCAGCCATGATCGCGGGCGGATTCAAAGCGCGCGGACTCGCCATCCGCCGTATGCCGGACGGACGCCTCTTCCCCGCAAGCGGCAAGGCCGCCGACGTGGTACACGTTTTCGGCGACGAGCTGCGCAACTCGTCCATTCCCCTTCTCACCAACTGTCCTGTCACAGGCATACAGCCAGTGAAGAACGGATTCATCGTGGCAACACGCAACTTCACGGTCTGGGCTAAGAACGTTCTCGTAGCGACTGGTGGCGCATCTTTCCCGAAG
This sequence comes from uncultured bacterium, assembly GCA_902779865.1. Lineage (GTDB taxonomy): Bacteria > Verrucomicrobiota > Kiritimatiellia > RFP12 > UBA1067 > RUG572. The sequence goes on along the minus strand of CACZDG010000035.1, from coordinate 19,684 downwards.
ACTGGCTCCGTGGGCGACGGACAGGATTTCGCTCGACGGATGGGACACCGCGTCGAGCCGCTCCGCGCAGGGCTTACTGGATGCGAGACAAACGACCGCGCGATACGCGCGATGGCGGGCGCACGCTTTGAAAACGGAGCGGCTGCCGCCTTAATCGTGGATGACAGCGAGGTGTTCCGCTGGCGCGGCGAAGTTGAAATCGAGCAGTGGGGCGTGTCGGGTGCGGCAATCTACAACTGCACGCGCTATGCGGTACGGAACGGGCTGCGGACGTTCGACCTGCTGATTGAAACCCCAGAGGGGACATGGACCGTGCGCCGTCCAGTGATCCGTCCGCTCAAAGAGGCCATCGTGACGATGGGCGGTGTATCGCTTGATGAAGTCGATCCCACAACGATGGAGTCGCGCCTCGTACCCGGACTCTACTTCGCTGGCGAGGTGCTGGACGTGGACGGCCCCACCGGCGGCTACAACCTCACCATCGCCTTCGCCACCGCCAACCTTGCAGTAAGGAGTTGCAAAACATGAAACAAGCCATACTTTTCTTCTGTGCTTTTACGGCCGTCTCCACCATAGGAGCCAATGCGCGTAGTACAGGCACACGTAATACCGGCGTGCGTGGAACCACCGCGCGTAAAACCATCATGCATCGACCCGCTTCGCATGGGACCGGTACGCGATTAAGTATCGATCCCCGCGCAGTGGCGGAGATACTCCCTTTAGCAATCGAGGCGCTGGACATCTTTGAACGCGCCACGGCCCGCGAGGCGCGCCATGCCGCCGAATTGCGGAAACGCGGCATCGCCGAAGTGCCTCCCGTTGGCAGCGAACGATACACCGTCAACACCGCCGGACTCGGAGAGCTCGCCTTCAACGACCGCGGCGAGATCTACATCGACCGCCGCTTCGTGACGGACGAGGAGATGAAGACCGTATGCGCGATTGAGAGATGGATCGTAAAATGGTTCCCGCGCCAGACGGCGAAACGAAATATCCCGCGTGCCAAAGCCGGTGTCGCCGGCGTTCCCGTGTTCAACGGATTTGAATCGCCGCGCTACCAGCAGCACGACGCTCTCATCGCCAAGCTAACTGCGGAGTTCAACGCGAACAAAGCAGGCTGGTGCGGCGGTACACCCACACAGGCGGCAAAAATAAAGGATCTCACGACAGCGCAGGTGAAGGCGCACATGATTGAGGAATCCGGCGGAAACGGTCCGCGTTCCAAGTCCGCATGGGCCGTTGACCCTCTGCAGGTGAACGTGCCCGGAGACTGGGGCGAGGAAAAGAAACTCGTAGGGCTCTCCAAGCCCTCAAAAAGAAACGAGGGTACGGCGGAACAGAACGTCCGCGCCGCCATTAAATACCTTTCACGTAAGGGCTTCGGCGTTTCAGGACGTCCTGCGGCAACACGACCAAACGGAACGTTCGATGGTTGGCGCGATGCATGCAGACGCTACAACGGACGGCGCGACCGCACCGACACCGACCGCTACTACAGCGATGAATACGCGGACAAAATCATGCGCCGCGCATCAAACCCCGACCGCTTCGTACCCATCGAGATCAAACTTACCACCGCACCCAAGAATCAAAGAGAAAGTCTGGCTGCTCTGCCGCCAAAACCTCTCTCGGCAACGTCGCCGTGATTGCGGCAACGCGCATTCCCGCCGCTTTGGCCGCACGCACTCCGCCGACGGCATCCTCGAACACGAGGCATTCGGATGGATCAAGCCCTAGACGAGCCGCAGCCATGAGATAGCAGTCCGGCGCGGGCTTGCCACGTTCGTACTGCGACGCATCCACGACAACCTCAAATAGATCGCGTATTCCAAGCCCGTCGAGAACGAAATCCACGTTGTCAATGGATCCGCCTGTCGCAATAGCCAGTTTCACACCCTGCTTACTAGCATCGCGCAACAGATCACCCAATCCGTCAGGTAGCCTGAGATGCGGCGCGTAAAGTTCGCGGTAAAGCGATTCCTTTTCGCTAGTCAAGGTGGCACATTCTTCGGGTGGAACCTCCCGGTCGAAGATACGATTCATGTAGTACGCGCTCGGCGCACCCATCCATTCCAGAATCTGCCGCTCGGTTATCTCGCGCCCGTGGCGGACGGCGAACGCACGCCACGCCTTGACGTGCCACGCGCAATTGTCCACAAGCGTTCCGTCCATGTCGAATATGTACGCCTTTGCCATGCGTATTGTTTTCATGGATTCCTCTAATTCCTCTTTGCCAAGTTCCAAGTTCTCTAATGTCACTTCAATCTCCTTTCGCCTTCGTGTGATGAATTATACCATACCCAATCATTTGAACGCAAGGACGAATCACAAATTTGAACTTGTGTGCGCAAGCTCTTTACATTTGGCATTACCTGGAGAACGGCCTTGCCGTTTATCCACCATAAATGACAATTCATGGCTTGATGAGAAAACGTCTTTTGGAACTTATGACATGAGTGTACGGCTCTTCTGCTATAATGCCAACCCAACGTCCGCTACGTTGCGATAGCTTAAGGTGTGGGATGAAGGGTCCATTAGACTGGGGTGTAACTGCCTAATGGTGGGGGTGTACAAGCCTTCTACACTGGGGTGTACAAGCCAGTCACACTGGGGTGTACAAGCCTTTTACACTAGGGTGTACAAGCCTCATGGTGGGGGTGTAAGAGTCATTTAGACTGGGGTTGTAAACGGCTAAGCAACTAGGGCTAAAAGCGCAATGGCGGGGTTTTAACTGCCTGAGACTGGCTTCGTTACCATGAACACGTACTGCTGGAGATGGACAAATATAATAGTTTTTACCAAATATCTATGCATTATGGAAGTAACGACCTCAAATCACCCTCTTTTTTGCCCGGCTCGGCAAAAGAGCGTCCCTAAAGCCCCATTTGCCCTTGACAAGACGTCACGCAAACGGACGCATTTGATCCGTTCCGCACCGTAATATTGCGAATCCGAACCATAATATCGCGAGTCCGCACCGTAATATTGCGTGAAAGTGCTACACACAGAAGGATATAATGCAAAAATGATTATTTACCCATTTTATCAGTTAAAAAGATACTCGTCCAATCCCATTCTATGCCAACGCATCTTCAAGAATCCTGTCCCTTCCTTTCAGGCCAGTTTTCAGACCAGTTGCCGTTCTTGTCGCAGCCGTTATTGATTCGCCGGATGCCGCTACCGATTGTTGTCGCCTTTTCTGGCGTTGTCGATGATCGTGTCAAGTTTGGGCGCGAGATTCGCCAGACACCACTTCGGGAGGTTTTCCAGATTGTCCACGTAACGGTCGAAGAGCCTGAAATCTATTCCATTACCACGATCTTTGGATGCGTCAAGCGGAACGGCTTCGCCTCCAGCGTGTTCGCGCCGGGCTTGACCGCACGCGTGATTTCGACGCGGTACGGCGCGCCAATGAATCCGCCTGCGTAGGCACCGTTCACCGTCACCGCCGCGCTCCTCTCGCCTTCCGTACCATCGCAGACGAGATACACGCGCGCACCGTCCTTCAACTCTGGCAACGTGAACCTGATTTCCGTCGAAACGCTCTCCTTGTAGGGACTGCGCGTCGGACCCAACATGCATTTCTTCCACGGCTTGTCGCCAAAGTTGCGCACGATCTTGGGATTGACGAAGCTCTCGCTTGCGCGGGCGACTTGCCATGACTTATCATCCGTGCGGAATACGCCGCCCGACCATGTGAACGCCGCCACGAACCCGGCGAGTCTCGGCCTATTGCTTTCGGTGGGATACCTGTTCTCGGCCTCGACCGTGATTTCGTTGCGTCCGGCCTTGAACGTCAGGTTGGTCCGCACGGGCACGCTCCAGCCGTAGTAGAAGCCCTCGGCGCCGGGCGGCTGGTGGGCGATTTTCTCGCCGTTCACATAAATCGTCGCCGTCGTGTCGCACGCGAAGACGACCTCGGCCTCCTCGGCCTTCGCCAGGTCGAGCGTCGCACGAAACTTCACATGTCCCCTCGCCATTGGATTCTTCGGATGCCAGATCCATTTCGCGCCTTCAAGCGGTTTCACAAAATCCATCAGCGCGGCGTATTCAGGCCCCTTCTCAACCACCACGGGCGTGACGGTCTCTTTCACGGCCAAAGGAATGTCAACAGAACGTCCCCCCTCTTGCTGTTGTACGCTTGTTGTTTTCCCCACCGAAGAGACAGCAAGCGTACGACAACAAGAAGCCCCACCCCCTTGCTGTTGTACGCTTGTTGTTTTCCCCACCGAAGAGACAGCAAGCGTACGACAACAAGAAGTCCCATCCCCTTGCTGTTGTACGCTTGTTGTTTTCCCAACCGAAGAGACAGCAAGCGTACGACAACAAGAAGCCCCACCCCCTTGCTGTTGTACGCTTGTTGTTTTCGGCCACACCACGAAAACCGTCTCGCTCGGCTCCAACGTCACCTTCACAAGCCCATTCTCCACCGCAGGCTTCTCAATCGTACCCTGCATCGGGTTCCACAACTCCGCCTTCTCCGCCGGCCACTGTGCGCGCACCTTCAGGTCGCGCCCGCGCTTGTCATCCTGGTTCGCGATGAAGAGAATCGTGTCGCCGTCCTTCTCGTTGAGCTTCACGGCGAGCTTGCGTCCGTCCTTGGGGTCAAGCCCCTCGAAGTCGAATTCGCGAATGGCCAGCGGACGCCTCTCGCCGGGGTATTCTTTCGCAAGCGCGGCGCGGAGCTGGGCGCCATCCGGCTCGCCCTCGATGAAGAGCGATGCCTTCTGCGCGAAGATTTCCGCAACGGCCTTCCGCACATCCTCTGCCGTCTTGCCCCTCGTCGGCGTATTGCACGGCCTGATGCCGTAGCCCACCACCACGCCGCCCGCCTTCGCGAACGCACGCGCCTTTTCGAGGACGGGGAACGGCACGTACTCCGTGGCGGGTATGACAAGAACGTCATACCATTCGACGCCGTTTTCTGACTGGAGCGCAGGACGCCCCGTGCGCGTGTTCTTTCCGATCCGACACGTCTCGACCGCGCCGTAGTCCATGAAGTCGCCGTCGAGCTGCGCGTCCTGGATCGCAAACGCGAACATCTCGGGACGGATCGTCTTGCCGACGTGGTAGCTGATGCCGGGCATGCACTGCGCGATGCGGCAGACGTGTCCCGTGCCGGACAGCATGAGCGCGCAGCGGTTGTTGTAGTCCGCCCACACGCGGAAGAGCGGGAAACGCGGCTCATATCCGCCGTTGTAGAAGTACGGCGGGCAGTCGCTGTCGAGCGGCGCCTTCATGTTGAACGAATGCGGGATCAGGAAACTGCATCCCTGGTACTGGAGCCAGTCGCAGATCCACTTCATCTGCGGATAGGAGAGGTCCTGTCCGTACGCGCCGAACGTCTCGCACCAGTTGAGTCCGCCGTGGCGGTTGTAGACGTGCGCCATGGACGAGGCGTACTTCGGCATCTGTCCGCAGTCGATCTCGACGTTTCTCTTCTCGCGCATGTTGGAATAGACCTGACGGCAGACGACATCGATGCCTGGCACGGCGACGTACTTCAGCAGCTGCATCACGTTTCCGCCGGAAAAGGTGAGGTCGTAGTGCGTGCTGCCATGCTCGAAGAAATGTCCGCTCGAATAGACGCCGTGGCGCGCGCACCAGTCGCTGTGGCGTCCGTACATGGTGCGTCCCCACACTTCGACGTGCGCGTCAAGGAAACGGTAGCGCGCGCGGGCGTGGCGCTCGGGGTCGGAGATTCGGAAGAAGAGCGCGGTGATGAGCTCCCCCACATCGTCGCCTCGCGCCGCGAACTCCCTTTCAAGCGCGGGGCCCCACCATCCCTTCGTGTAGGGCTCGTCGAAGAAGAACCCGGGGATCGTGCCGCCCTGGAAGGCATCCTTGTAACGGTCGTAGTAGGGCTGGTAGAACTTTTCGAGGAACCAATCGACCGCGGCCTCGTCGAGTCCGTTCACGAGCGGGATCTTGCGTCCGCGCGGAAGCGCATAGACCTTGCCGGGATCTGCGACGGCCCAGCTGTAGATGATCACCTTGTTCCCGTCTGGACGCAGGTCGAACACGTTCTTCGAGACTTCGTTAGCGGTCACGCGGGCGATTTCGTTCTCGACCCGGACGGGCTCCTTGCCGCGCGCGTAGAAGGCAAACTTGATGTCGCGGCACTGGAACTCCTTCGGAATGGGGAACATGGTCCCCATCCCCTGGCTCGGCAGCCAGTAGTCGTCATAGACGAGCATCTTGAGGCCACGTTTGCGGCATTCGTCGAGGATGATGTCCACGTCGCGCCACCAGCTGTCGAGCATCCAGCCCTCGTGCGGACGCGACTCGATCGTGAGCGAGCCCTGTCCGCTCTCCGCCACCACGCGCACGTAGTCGCGCAGACGCTGCTCGCTCTCCGTGCCGTGCATCCAGAAGAGCGGCCCGGTGTTCTCCCGCGCCGCGCCCCTCGGCAGGACGAAATCCTCGCGCAGCCCCCCAAACGCAACCTGCGCCGCCATCGCGACGACCACCATGGACAATGTCACGGCCCTGCGAAGCATGGACGCGCGCCTCACCTGGCGTTTTCTATCGCGGGACGGAAGAACTTCGCGTCCCCGCTGCGCGGATAGACGAACACCGCCGTCTCGCCGTCGCCGAAATCAGCATTGGTCACGGGAGTGACGTTGAGAAGGTTCGCCGGACGCAGTGCGGTGCCGTCCAGCGTCGCCCCGCCATACAGCCTCAGCGTGCCGTTGATCTTGGAGGCCAGCGCCCCCCTGCGCTCAAGCCGCACCGACACCCTCACGTCCGTCTCCGTCACCTCGATCCCCGACACCTTGAACGCGACAAGTCCGGCATTCTCCTGCATGAGGTCGAGATTCAGGAGCCAGGCGTCCGCAAAGGCGCCCGCCCCCATCGTGCCGATCTTCGCGCCGACGGCCTCGTACGCATCCATCGAATTGAGCCACGCCGCCTGGCCGGCGGTGATGTTCGTCGCCGCCCCGCCCGCAAGCGACAGCACGTCCCCCGCCGCAAATGCGGACGGATCGCCGTAGTCGCCGTAAAGCGCCTCCACGCTTCCAAGCCCCTCGAACCGCACCTCGCCCACCGGCTCGCACGTCCCGTTCGCGAACGCAAACGTATCGACGTCGCCGTCCGTCAGCCGGATCTCCGCGCCGCCGTCCACGAGATACGCGGCGTACGTCGCGTTGGTGCAGTCCAGCACGAACTTGAACGTGTAGGGCACGTTCAGCGCCGGCTCGCCGACGCCTTCCGCGCGCACGTTCCTCCACACGGGCACCCCGTCGGCGGCCGTCAGCAGTCTGAACGTGTTCCCGCCGGTCGCCGCGTCCGCAGCGATGTTGACAGCGGCCTTGGAAGTCGGCCCATCCTGCGCCTCGTCATCCGAAAGCGCGTCAAACGAAGACGTGAACGTGATTGTCGCGCGCCGTCCGTCCTGCCGCCCGTAGGGCGTGAACACGCCACGGCCTCCGTCAAACGTCAGCTTCCCGTCCTGAAACGCGTTATCTACGTCCCACTCGCCGGTCGAGCCACACGTCTGCTCCGTCTCATAGATCCAGTATTTTGCGGCTTCCGTTCCCGGAATCGCGATCGAGAGGGCGGAAATGGACACCGGCTGCGACGTGCCGCTGCGCGGGTTGTACACGAAGAGGTCGTATTCGCCGGCTTCCGCAACCTCGAACGTGAAGTTGGTGGCGAACGTCCCGGCGGCGACCGCCGCAACGGTCGCAAGCGTCCGCGTGACGCCGCCCTTCGCGAGACGCAGCTCCACGCTCTCGCCGTAGCGTCCCGCGACACCCGCGTAGCTGAACGACGCGGCGTAGATGCCGGGCGCGGCGACGCCGAGGGTCTGCGTCTCGCCCTGCACGGGCGCGGCGTTCTGCACGAGGTTCTCGCCGATGATCGCCCGGCGCGAATACGCGGCGGACGCGACTTCGCTCGGGTCTCTCCCCTCCTTGAACGCGCGCGCCTTGATTGTGGCGCTCGCGGAAATCGAGAGCGGCCCTTCGTACAGCGCGCTCTCCTCCGTCGGCTCGGAGCCGTCGAGCGTGTAGCGGATCTGCGCGTCCGCATCTGCGCAGGCGATTGTCACGGGCTGGGCGTCCCTGAAGAACACCGTCCCCGTCTTCGGCGCGAACGTCGGCGCGGCGAGCGGCGCGATGAGCGTCAGGTCAAGCCCGTGGATGTTCCTGTTCTTGCAGCCGATGCCGATGCCGGACTGAGAGTAGTAGTTGAAGCTCGCTCCGTCCACACGTTCGTCCACCGTGAGAGAGGACCCGCTCTCGACCGTCACGTCAACCGTGGCCGCGTTTCCGTCCAGAGACGCCCGCACCTTGTAGCCGCCCGCCGGAACGAGCAGCGCGTAGATGCCCTTCGCGTCCGTCGCCGCGACCGCCGAATAGGCCGCGCCCGAAGAAGTGTTCTGCGCCGTTACCACGGCGCCGGCGACGGGCTTCCCCGTCGTGCCCAGGATGCGCCCGCTCACGACCGTGCGCCCCGCCTCGGAACAGACGCTCGGCGGATAGACGTTGTAGTAGATGGCGTTGATGGACGAGAAATCCGAGTCGGCGTCCGTCAAGTCCGGCGGCGCGTACCAGGCGTTGTCCGTCCCGCTCCAGCCAAGGTTGAAGTGGATGTAGAGCGTGTCGCCGCTGTAGCCGTAGCCGTCGGCGATGATCGCGTGCCCCGGCACGGAGACGCCGCACGGGCTTTTCATGTCCAGGCTCGGCAGGATCGCGCGCTTGATCTCGTCGAGCGTGCAGCCGCCGATGTGGTAATAGACGACGGCGTTGGCATAGCCGAACTGGTCCGTCAGGCGCCTTGCCGCAAGATAGTTCGACGCGCCGCTGCCACCGCTTTTGTAGTCCATGTGTACGGAAATTCCGCAGTCGCGCGTGAGCTTGCCGATGGCCGCCTTGCCGATGTCCGACGACGCGCCCGCCGCCGGCATGTTGTTCCAGTCGTACGTCCCGCCGAACGCCGGGCTCCACGCCGTGTAGCCGGCGGATGAGGTCTTCTTGTAGCCGGACACGGCATCCCACCTGCCATCCTCCCCGTCGATCGCCCCTTGGTACGACCACGTTCCCTTTCCGACGCCGACCCAGTTTCCCGAATCGTCGTACGGCTTGTTCAGCGTGATGCTCTGCGTGGGATATTTCCAGTAGCGCATGATCTGCGCCATCGCGGTGGCGACGCATCCGCACACGTAGCCGTTCGGCGTGTAGTAGTTCTCGCCGTGATAGCGCTGCCCCCAGGATGTCTCGAGAAGTACGCCCACGCGCAGGTCGGAGACGCTGGAGAGGCGGCCGGCGCTAAGCCGCGCACCGCCGCCCGCGTTCTCGCCCAAGAGCGCCGCCCACTTTCGTTCGTTTGCGTTCTGCGCGGTGCCTGCGCCCGCCATAAGCCGGGAGCCGCCAGAACCCGCCCCCGCCGTCTCCAGCGCCTTTGCCGCACCGGCGACGTCGATGCCGAGCATCACCCACAGCGGGTTGTCGTCCGTCGCCTCGAAACTGCCGCTTGCGGAATACGCCAACACCGGATTCAGCTTGCGGTCCGCGGACGTGATCACGTACCCAGCCGCCGCGCCTTCGGCATTCGTGATCGAGACGGCGTAGAACCTGCCCTCGCCCCCCGTGGCGTCGAACGCCGCTACGCCGGCGACGCCGCCCGTCCCCGCGTGGCCAACCGCCTGCCCGGAGGCGAGCCAGTTCGCCGCGGCCCGCGCCGCCTCGTCCGTGGTGACGGACTCGGCGGACGCCCCCAATGCGGCAAGCGCGGCAACTACCAGAAGGATCTTTTTCATTTTTGCGTCATCTGATAAATACCGTGAATCCGGTCTTGAAATAGACCCCGTCTTCGCGGGAAACCACGAACACGCCGCGCCGCTTCATGGCGTCGGACGGCCTGAACATCACCGACTCGTCCGGAGCATCCATCCAGAGGAAAGCGGGCTTCCCAAGTCCCTGGGTGCGTTCGCCGATGTCCACCGTCACGGTAGAACCTGCCTGGAACGTAAGCGAACCTTCCGCGCTGTCGTCGAATGTGTCCGTCCAGCGCGAGAGGTCGAGCGTCGTCTCGAGGTGCGAGGCATCGCCGAGATTGACAATGGGATGAGGTACCGTGGACCCGTCGCCCGCTTCGACGTTGGGCGCGTAGGAACTGTAAACCGTCACGGCGGCAGGCGTGCCCTTCAGGTTATGGAACTTGCCGCCTTCAACGAACACGAGCGATTTCACGGGCGAGAGCACCATGCCATCCTGCTGGCCGAGAATGCCGCGCACCTCCACGTCGCATCCGCCGGCGGTGGCGGACGACGTGCAGGAGCGAAGGGTCGCATTGGTCGCCACGACGATCCTTCCGTCGCCGGAGTAGTTCATCTGCCCTGCGTAGATTTCCGTTCCCGCATACGTCACGGTGTTGCTGTTCATCGTCATCGTGTGCGCGCCGTTGTTGTAGAAGATCATGCCGAATTTCTCCGTGCCGCCGATGGTGGCGTCGTCCGCCAGCGTCACGTTGTAGAGCATGCCGCGATTGCTGCCGTCAACCGTCCAGGAATTCGACATGGCCGCCGTATTGACCAGCGCACCCGTCCCGTCAGGACCCGAACCGGCGAGGTTGTAGTGGTAGTCGTGGTACCTGTGACCGTTGAAGTCGAACTGCCCGCCGTCGCGGACTTCTATTGTCGAATACTGCCCGCCGCAGAAAGCCTGTCCGTCGGAGCAGGTGTTGATCGCAAGCCCCTCCTCGATGACGAGTGATGTCGTCCTGTTGCCGCCGAAACTTGAACGGGCGCTGTCCAGCACGAGCGTACCCTTGCCGGTTTTGTGTATTTGCAGGCCGATTCCGGTGTAGTCCCGCTCTTCCTCCCCGCCAAGGTCGATGCCTTCAAGGTTGTACTCCTCCCCTTCGGGCACATCGACATACAGATGACTCTCGGGGCTGAGGCAAATCCATCCGCAATACGTGTAGCCGTCGCCGGTGCGTGCGAAGTTGAGCTGGTAGGGCGTTCCGGCTTCCAGTCCGGTGCGCACGTAGATATCGCTGTTACCCTGTGCAGTCCATGCACTCGAATCCGTGCCTGTCTGGAGACCGCTCACCATGTTGTTGTAATTGCCCCCACCATTTGAGTCGATGCCGGCGCTGATTTTCTGAACCCACCCGGAACTACTGCTGGAATGATACCTGAACCGCAGATAGCAGGGGCGCGACTTCGGCAGCGTAAACGTCTGCTTAATACCGAGCGTATTATTGTTTTTCAATTGGTAAAAACCGTCGCCCTGCCAATTCGCACTGCCCAGCGTAGTGAAGCCGTTTGTCACAATCACGTTCCCTGATGTGATGCGGCCAGTCCCCTGCGGCCTGCGTATCTTGAGGTCGTATCCCGCAAGGATGACGGTCTTGCCGTTCATGTCGAAGTCGATCGCGCGCCAGTCGGCGTCCGCCGTGAGCGTGATGTCGTCCTGAAGGAAGGCGGTGATGTGGTTGGCGGCCATTTCGTCCGCGTGCTGCGCGAGAGCCTGGAACTCCGCGTCGTCCGCGAAGAGCGCCTTCATGTAGTCCATGCCGAGCGTCCACTCGCCGCTGAACGGATTCACGTCCTCGTCGTAGAACTTCCAGCGATTGTTTTCAACGTCGTACTTGACGAACGACGGCACCTTGCCCGGGAAGATGTAGAGCCCTTCGGGGCGGGAAATCAGCCCCAGCCGGTCGTAGTTCGCGTCATCGACGACGAACGTCGCCGTCGGCATCTCAGCCCACGCCATGAGCAGGACGCTTCCCTGGAACTCGCGGTTGCCCAGATCGACCGTCACGGTGGAACCGGCGTAGAACGTCGTGTTGGTTCCGTCGAAGACTCCTTCGAGCCGCGAAAGGTCGAGCATCGTCTCGAGATGCGAGTCGTCGCCAAGCTGCACTTTGGGCGTGGTCAACGTGCAGTTGCCGCCGTTTGAATGGTTTGGGTTCGGCGCGTATTTTTCCGTGACGACCGTCTCGGGGATGCTTCCGGAACCCGCCGAATCGCCCAGCCAGCAGGTGCTGCCGGTCTCGAAGACGAGCGACTTGACTTGGGTGAAGCCGCCGTTGTTCTGGTTCAGCGATCCGTACACCGTCACGTCGCAGTTCGCCGCCGCCGTACTGTGCGCATAGAACGAGAGCACCGCGTCCGGGGCGACCACGATGCCGCCCGTTCCGTTGTAGGACATGTTGCCCGCATAGACCGTGGTGTTCGTGTACGTAATCGTGTGCCCGCCCATCGTCATCGTGGTGGCCGTCCAGTTTCCGTTCTTAAGGTTGACGTTCTGCGTTCCTCCGATCACTGCATTCGTGGCAAGCGTGATGTTCCGCATGATGAACGCCTTGTCGTAGGCGCTCGCAACCTCCGTGTTGTTCGCCACGGCACCCAGGCCGTCGGGCCCCGCGCCGGAGAGGGTGAAATCGTAAAAGACCGAATTGGACCCTGCCGCGCCGTGCGTGTCGAACTGCGCGCCGTCCATCACCTCGATGCGCGAACCGGCCGCGCCGCACCCGGTGTCGTTCGCGTTCACCAATACGCCTTCCTCCACGACAGCCGATGCCACGCCGTTCCCGCCAATGTCACCTTTGGCCGTGGACATCACAAGCTTTCCCTTGCCAGCCTTGTGTATCTGAAGACCAATCCCGCCAAAATCGGAAGTGCCGGGCGTACTGCCGCCAAACGTAATATTTGAAGGATCGTGCTCCTCTCCTTCAGGTATGTCAAAGCAGAGGATGCTCGTTGGGCTGAGCGTCGCGAACTTGCTCATGCGGGTCTTGCCGTTATAACGGGCTATTTGCAGCTCATACGAAGTTCCGGCTTCCAGTCCGCTCCTCGTGTACGGCCCCCATGTCTGGGTTCCGCTGAGATGGGGTGTCTGTCCCATAAGATTATTGACGGAATTTATGCCTACGCTCACTGCCTGCCAATAGCCAGTAGATTTATAGAGTGTTTGCGTCTTGAAGTAGCATGGACGCGCCTTCGGCAAGGAAAAACGCTGCTTGGCACTCACCTTCCCGCCAGTAGTTCCGAGATAGAGCCAATTCCCGTCATAGTATGATGAGGTGGTTCCAAAAGAGTACCCGGCGGGATCCAATACGTTGCCCGATGTAATCCGCCCCGTGCCCTGCGGCTTGTGGACGTAGAGATCATAGCCTTTGAGGACGATAACCTTGCCGTTCATGTCGAAGTCGATGGCGCGCCAGTCGGCGTCGGCGGTGAGCGTAATGTCGTTCTGGAGGGCGACGGCCGCAGCGGCGGCGAGTTCGTTGGCGTGGGGGACGAGCGCCTGATATTCGGCGTCGTCCGCGAACAGCACCGTCACGCCGGCGAGCCCCGTCGCGGGCGCTTCAATGGATTGCGTACATTCCGCATCGCTGTAGTAGGCGAATGTATCGCCGGAGAGCTTGGCGTATGTATCCGCCTGTGCATAGCCCGTGAACAGGGCCGCCGCGACAAGCGCGACCTTTCCGAATGCGGTCCGGCTCGCCGTGCCGCATTTCCTGACTTTCATCGTCTTCGTGCAGTAGTGCATTTCTACGCTCCTTTTTTTTACTTGAACTGATAATTACACGGCGGGAATTGTAGCAAAATCACCCGGTCCATGCAAGCAGTAAATGCAATTTTTGTTTTGCCGGGCGCATTTCCGCAATTCGTCGATTTCCATCCCAGTCTTCTACCTCCCATTCGCCACCGCCCGCCCTCGCCTGACCCCGCCTCCCCAGCCCCCTGCCTACCAAACGTCACGCCTACCCAGCCTTCTGCGCCTACCCAGCCTCCCACCTACCCAACGTCAAGCCTACCGGACGTTTCACCTATTCGACGTTTGGTAGGTAGGAGGTTGGGGCTGTGGATTCTGGCGAGGTCGGGCGGTGAATGGGAAGCCGGGACCTGGAATGGGGATTGGTGGATTGCGGAGATGCGCCCGATGTCAAGGCGCGACGTAGAACCCGAAGGGCGACAGGACGACGGTCGAGGCGTCCTTCCACTTCGCGCCCCGGGAGATGAGCGGCGCGGCGGCTGAATCGCGCAGGGCGGCCTTCGGCGGGACCTTGACGACGACCACCTTGTCGCGCCAGTTCTGCACCACGAGCACGCTCCTTTCGCCCGGCGCGCGGCGTACGAACGCCGTCACGTCGTCTGCGGGCGAGACGTCCAGCCACTCCAACCCCTCCTTGCCGTTGCGTGCCGTGAGCGCAGGCGTCGTGCGGCGCAGCTCCGACAGGCGCTTCACGAGCGCCAGCCGTCCCTTGCCGGCGGACGTCTCCGCCGCCGACCAGTCCAACGGCGTGCGCCCGAACATTGAATGGTCTGCCGACGCCTCGCAGAATTCGTTGCCGTTGAAAAGCATCGGTATGCCGTCTGCCGTGAACATGTACACGAGCGTCTGGTCGATCCCCGCATGGGTCCAGGAGGTCTCGCGGCGTGGGCGCACGTCCGTGGCGATGTCGTGGTTCTCGTAGTGGTTCACGAACCGCGCGCCGGCCGCGCACTTCGCATGGCGCTTTTCCCAGACTGCGCGTACGATTCGCGCGGAATCCTTTTTCTTCACGGCGGACGCCAGGAGTTCGCCGAACGCGAGCCGTCCGTAGTCGGCGTCGAACGCCTTGGTCTGGTTTGCGCTGTCGGACCCCTCGCAGAGCAGCACGGCGTCGGGGCGCAGAGCGCTGACGCGGTCACGAGCCTCGCACCAGAAGTCGAGCGGGATGCGAGCCCCCACGTCGCAGCGGAAGCCGTCGCATCCGAACTCGGCCAGGAGGTAGGTCATGTTTGTGAACAGGTACTCGCGGAGGCCCCGGTTGCGGAAGTCGAACTGCGGGAAGCGCCACCGCCCCTTTAGCACCGTGCCGTCCGCGTTCCACCGCGTGAACTCGGGGTGTTCCTTCAGCACCGGGGCGGTCGGCCCGCAGTGGAAGTACACGAGGTCGAACAGAACCTTCAGGCCGGCCCGGTGCGCGGCGGCGACGAGCTCCTTGAGGTCGGCGTCGGACCCGTATTCGGGATCGACATGGAAGTAGTCGGAGATGCGGTACTGGTTGCGCGGGTTGTCGAACCCGCTCGCGATCTGGCGCGGGCTCCAGAAGGACTTGTCCATGTCGTCGTCCATCTTGAACACCGGGACGAGATAGAGAAT
Organism: uncultured bacterium; assembly: GCA_902779865.1. Taxonomy (GTDB): domain Bacteria; phylum Verrucomicrobiota; class Kiritimatiellia; order RFP12; family UBA1067; genus RUG572. The sequence continues at coordinate 4,580 of CACZDG010000035.1, read as the reverse complement.
CGTAGCGCCGGTCTCCTTGATGTAGGGTATCTTGGCCGTAATGCCCTTGAGCGAGCCGTCGGGCGAGAACGCCCTGGGCTGCACCTGGTAGATGACGCCTTGGGAGAACCAGTCTGGCGTCTCCCGCGCCGGTTGCGCGCTCATGTCGCCGCCGAACGCGGCGAAGGCCGACAGCGCGGCAATTGTGATGACGGTATTTTTTCCTATAGACATGACTTTCCTCTCGCTTATGGATGCGCAATCTGCAAGTTCTCACCGCAGTGTATCAAACTTCCGCCTGCCGTTGCAAGCGGAAAATCAGATGGCGATACACACGGAAGAAGGTGTCTCGTCCTTACCTCACTTCTTCTTGGGCTTAGCGTAGCTCGCCGGGTCGTCAGGATTGAGCGCAACGTTCTTGTTCCCCTCAGCAGAGAAGAGCGGCGCATCGATGACCGCACGGAGCTGTTCGAGCGTCAAGGACTGCTTCGGATTGAACGCATCCGATGCCGCGTACGCCTCAAGCCGCGCCTTGAGCCACGCCGCCGCCGGGTCGTTCGCGCCGAACGCAAACGAACAGACAAGTAGCCGCCCCTCGCCCACCTTGTACTCAAAGAGCATCGCCTGTCGGATCAGGTACTTGTCAGACGAAGCGACCTCGATGATCGGGTCGAACGGAACGCCAGCCTCGAGCTGCACCGCCGCGCCATTCTGCATCAGCCGTCTGAACTGCCAGCCGCAGAATCCTTCGTGTGGCATTCCCTCCAACGCAGGATGGCCGGGCTTGATTATCGTCGCGTAGTGTCCGGAGGTGCGTCCGGCGAGACCGATCCTAAACGATGTCCGAAGCGATTTGAACGGGCCCTTCCCGAGAAGCAGCACGCGTTCGCCGCGCCCCATCGCCGCGAGAAAGTCGTCGCGAGAGATGTTGGAGACGATACGGACGTTGTGGAGGTGGGAATTTGATCGTGTAGAACGTGTAGAGTTTTCAGGGAACGCATAGATCTCCCACTCGTTCTCCGCCTTCACAGCACCACCAACGAACGACGCACGAAGAAGATACTTCGCCGGCTTCTCCACCGCCGGAACCGGGATTTCAAATTCTCCAATCGCCGCAATCTCGCCATTCTTCACATCTCTCACCTTTCTCTCATCGCCCCATACACATTCCCCACCCCCTCTGCGCTCTCTGCCTCTCTGCGCCTCTGCGTGAGAATCATTCCCCTCTTCCCACTTCACAAGCGACACCTTGACCACCCCATCATTCGCGTCGCCAGCGAAGTTGGAGATCGTGAACGCCACGCGTTTCTTCTCGCCCGCATTGAAATTGAAGTCGCTGCCGAGGCTGCACAGCAAGACCGCAGCGGAGTTGTAGCGCCGCACGTTCTCGACAGTCTCACCGTATTTCAGACGGTAGAACTCGTCCATCATTCCGTTCGAGTATCCGAACGTGTGCCAGCGCGAATCGATGTCGCCGAGGAAGTCGTACCCCACGATCCGACGCGACGCGCGCACCTTCTCGAACGTGAACTTGCGGATCCGCCGCATCCATTCGCTCGAGTTGCGCACATACGCGGGCGCGCGGTCGAGGAGGCCGCGCTCCGCCAGATGGCGACGCACCTCGGAGAACACGCCTTCCCTCGTGATCGGCGAGTCCTTCGGGTAGTCCTTCTCGAGCGTGATGTCGCAGAAGCTTCCGTCGATGCACGTCTCGTGCATCGTGCGCGGCTTGCCGCAGTACGCGTCGCCCCAGGCGTCTATCGTCGCGGCGGATGCCCCGTTCAGCGAATCGTACGACACCGCGCCGAGCTGGTACGACGTGAAGTAGTCGGAGTACGCAGCAAGTCGCGCCATGCGCGACGGGACGTGCAGGAACGGCTTGTCGGCAGTGTCCTTACCGCGCCGGACCATGTACTCCACGTTGCGCATCGCGCTCATCGGCGTGAAGAGCGAGTCGGTCTCGGCGTGCACCAGCTTCGCGACCGATTCGAGGTACTTCTCCGCCGTCCCGTCGATCCACGTTTCGTTGCCGGTGCAGTACGCGACGACGCACGGATGCCGCCGCGCGAAGCGGATAATCGCGTCGTACTCCTCAAGCGTGACGAAGTTCGGCGACTCGATGTGGACCATGATTCCCAGTTCGTCCATCGCCTCAAGGTACTCATCCGGCGGAACGTACGTGTGGAACCGCAAGAAGTTGAAACCAAGCTCCTTGCGTTTCGCGGAGATCATGCGGTAGTACGCGAGATTGCGCGGAAGCTGAACCGTCTCCGCGAAGTAGCAGTGCTCCGTGACGCCGCGCAGGTACGTCAGCTCGCCGTTGAGGCGCATGCGCTCGCCGTTCGGCACAAGACGCCGGATGCCAAACTTCTGCGAACACGTCCCCTCCGGCGTCGTAAGCGTGAGCGTGTAGCGGACGGGATTCTCCGGCGACCAGAACGAGAATCCCTTCGTCGACAGCGTGAAATCCCCCTTCGCCTCCCCCTTCGCCACAACCGTTCCGTCACAATTCTTAATCTCATACGAAAACTTTCCCCCACCTACACGTTCTACATGTTCTACATGGACATTATTCTCCCCCCCATCCACCTGTTCTACACGGTCATCATCCCCCACATGCACCGTGAACGTCTTGAGATCCTTCGCCGTCGTAACATACACGTCGCGGATACCGTTTCCCGCGAACCGCAGCTCAAGGCGTCCGTCGATTCCGCCTGTGGCCTCGAAAAGCCCACGCGTCGTGAGTCCGCTGACATCGCTCCCGTTGTACCCCTTGTTCGGGTTGTTCGAGACGGCGAGGACGATCTCGTTCTCGCCTTCGCGGAGAACGCCATCCGGGATCGGCAGCTCGAACGGCGTGGAGAATCCCTGGCGGAACGCGACGAACTTCCCGTTCACCCAGGCGTGGACCTGATTGCGCACGCAGTCGAACGCGAGGAACGCCGGACACTGCGGCAGCCTTTCCAGCGTGAACGTGCGGCGGTAGAGGAAGCACCCGTAGATGTTGGGGAGCGTCGTACACTTGGCCCATTGCGTCATTGGAATCGTCTGGCGTTCGTACGCGGGATTGATACGAAATGCATCCTTCATCCCCGCCGCGCGCAGTACAGGCACCATGTTCTCCCAGAACCCCGGCACGGCCCTGGCGACGGCGACACCCTTGAACTGCGGACACGTCACCGAATCCCACGCATTGGAACGGTATGCCATCTCCCACGCGCCGGCCAGCGGAACCGCGTCGTAAATGCAGTGCTGCCCCGCGACGGGAACCTTCGCGGAGTCAACTTCCTCCGCATGCGCCGGCGCCGTCGCAACGGAGATTGCCGCCGCAACAAGCGCACCCTTGCAGGCTATATTGATGACCTTGTCCATTTTGTTTCTCCTTGTTTCTTCACTCGAAATTTCGCAAAACATTCCAACTACGAGGCTGTCGCCCCTTTAGTGGGATAAAGGTCACATGGCGAATACTTTACCAAAAAATCCGACATTCCACCACTCCGAATCTGTTTTCTTTTTGCTACGCATATTTAATCTCCACCATCTCGCCCTCGTCGTCGGCAATCTGTTTAACTGCTTTCGCATTTCTTCATGCCCTCTTTGAGCTTGGCAATCTCCATGCCGTTTCGTGCAAGCTGAATATCGGACTCCAGTATTTCAAGACAGGTCGAAAAGCATCTCCCCGCATCGCTCATTGCCATTCCGTATTCATCGATGGCCGACTGAAGAATCGAAATTTCTGGCAACAACTCCTCCTTAAACGCCTTGGCGGCCTTGAGGTCGGATTTCGCCCTCTCTACCGTAATCGCATCTACTTCGGTCGCATCAGGCCTTGCCTGAACCTTGTCTGCCAGCGCTCGGATTCGCTCGCGGCAATTTCTAGGATCATGCTCGAACAGATACCTCCGGGCCTCAAATTCCGACGTGCGCTCCATGCGGCTCTTCGGCGTCGGATCGGAAACCGGCAAATCAAAACTTCGCGATTCATGGTTCCAGCCATAAATCGCCTTGCCTTCGGCCTTGACCGCCGTATTCTTTTCATAGTCAATGTAGTATGCCATGTTGCTCATTCCTTATTGATTGTTCTCATCCGCCATTTCGTCGATTGACTTCTCGTCTTCAGATTTTGGCTTGCGTCGTACCATTGTTTCACTCCGTCGGATTGCAATCAAGTGGCGGTCGTGTATAACCCCGTCAACCAATGACTTCCCATACGCCGCGAGTTCCACCTTTACGCCTGATGCGCCCAGAGACCTTAAGTCGCGTCAAGGCTCGCTCAATCGTGCGCGTCGTCACATTCGCGACCTTTGCAATCTTTGCCGCAGACATCTTGACATCGCCGCGCAGGCAATTCATGACGACTTGCTCAAGATTTGCGTCCTCAGCAATTGCCTTACCGTCATAATCACCGACATTACCGACAGAATTACCGACAGACGTTGGGGCACTTTGCGCATTACCACCCTTGGCCCGCCGCCAGAACACGACCTTGAAGAAGCCAGCCTCCTCCGAGACTGTCGGCGGAGGTAGCCCCGATGCCGCACATGCGGTGAAATAGCGAGAGACGCCACCGCCCCATGCCTCGACTTCCTTCATGTATTCAA
>CACZDG010000034.1:5723-39521 GCA_902779865.1 uncultured bacterium | reverse complement strand
GTTTCGCCTACAATTATACCATATCCGGCGTAGCCGCTGTCGTACTAATTTGATTGAAACTATGGTCATAATGACAGCAAACGACATCGGTAGGATGTGACGACCGGCTCGGCAGTTCGTAACCGCCGTAGGCTAGGATAGACCATGTATGGGTGTTATATCCCCAACGTCACGTGGCATGTGACGCTGTTTCCTGGTAAGGGTGGGTGTCAATGTGCCTGTGGGAGGAAAATAAGTTAATATGGCACATTGTTTGTATTAATGTGGCACAATATATTATATATTGTGGCATATTATATATATTAATGTACCACATTAAGATATATATTGTGCCATAATAATATAAATAATGTGCCACATTATGTTTATTAATATGCCACATTATTCTATTATACTCCATGGGTAGTTGTGTTATACTCCCTTGCGTCAAGACGACCCATCCTCTTGAGAGGCGGTTCCCATATAGGAGAAAAACGGTTATGTCCATACAGAAAGTCAATGTGCGCCCTCGTTCAAGCTTAGCGAGGTCAAGGTGCCGAGCAAGACACAGCCCGAGAAGCGCAAGTTCCGCAAGTTGATGACGCACGACGAGCACTTGAAGGAGGTAATGGTATTGTTTTTCCGCGAAAACATAAAGGAACATTCGGATACGCGGATCGTGGTGCCGTATCCACAGGAGTTCAAGGGCATAACCCTGCACGCCCGGTCTTCATATCGCGATGTGTTCGTCTCAATTAACCCTAAATTCAGCAGTTGTGGCTAATAGAAATTAGAAGGGATTATTCAACTGCTTTTAGGTTAACTCGTCGGGCGGCAAGAAGGGCGCAAAAACGCGGATGGTCGAATGCAGTCGTAGTCATCTGCCCGTGATCCTCGGTGGCAGGGAGTGAATGCAGGTCATGATGACAGCAAATCCCCTACGGCATCTCCATCTTCACCTTGAAGAATCGGTGGGCGGATTTAGTGGGGCGCATCCATGCCGAATCAGTGTCGGTCTCCTCGATCACTTGCCGTGCATTCAGCGATAGACTTCGATCGCCAAACCCAAGCCAGAGCAATGCACAGGTGTCAAGCAGTATTGCTGACATGTTACGCGTTCTCCCAATCGGAAGATTCATCTGCGAACAGATCGCAATTTATCTGTCCGCTAAGTTCGGGGAGCGGCTCAGTCGTACGAAACACGTTTATCGGTCAAATCCTAACGGCAGCCTTGCCCCTATACGTTACGGTGACAACGCCTTTCTTCCCCGAGACATATTCGAATATGTCGGGGAAGGTCGTCTTCACCTCCTCATAATCTATTACTGATGGCATATCGTATGACTCCTTCGCTTGAACCGCACATAGTATAACATGGTTTTCGCACGTTGGGTGGCAAAAACATGTGGCGACAAAAACTTCACAATGTCGTGCGCCGTGCTAACTGGGAACGCCGACATCTTGGTGGCGCTTCTACGACAACCCGATCTTCATCTTGCAGAAGTGGGGGACTGAATAAGAATCTCAATCTCTTTGGGTTATTTTGCCAATCGAAATGTTACCATATAGCGTTGCAGTAACTCATCAACGTCTTTTTCCGTGACGGCATTGTTCCTGTAAAACGCTTCATCTTCTGCCGCATGACGCTGTTCCTTGGCCATTTGCCGACGTACTCTGGCCTCTTCTGCCGCATTCAAACGCGCCTCCATATCCGCTATTTTCCCAAGTTGGTATTTCGAAGGGCCAGTGCGCACATTCCGACTTTGATAAATTATGCTATGCCCCGGAAGAGGTGCAATTGAAGTATGTGAACGGCGATAATGCGATGCATTGACCCCTGCCTTGGATATGGCGATATTGCGCTCAAGTGCGGCTTGGGAACGAGTTTTACCATATCCTTTCCCCCTTGACAATGTTCGCCGTTTATATTCATCAGCGCGTTCGCGTGCCTTTGCCTCAAGTTTCGCTCGAATTGGAGTTCGTAAATCGTGAACGGAAATTCCTTTGCCAAACCCCGTCTGGCATATAAACAATGGTTTCAGGTCAAAACTATATTCATCTTTCGGATAGAGAAATACATCGTACCTTATGATGTTAGTTTTGAGCTCAAGATCCGTTATTATTTTGCAGAAGCGGCTTCCCAAGTCTTCAACACCAGGATTGAATATCTCTCCATCGTGAGGAATAGGATAAAGCCGCGATGCTTTTTTGTATGGACTAACGTACGGTCGTCCGCCTGCTATCATCAAGTAGGTCTCAGTCCGGCAACGCTCGTTGAATTCGCGTTCAGACACATCTACTGGAGCATCGTTCATTGATAGCCGCTGCACCGCCATCGGCATACCTGGTGTGACGGTGACGCGGAAAAAGACAAAATCGTCCACGTCATCAGCCATTAGGCAACTGTAAACCGTCTTGCCAGCCACCCTCTCAGGCAACGTTGACTTTGGCGCATTGCAAAGATAGTCTAGCTCGAATTCCCGGTAATCAGTGGCAAGGGCCTCGAATTTCTTACGGCGTTGTATTGCCACTTTTCGCGCCTCTTCTTTAGCCTGTTTTTCCATCTCAATGCGTTGCCGTTCACGGTCCCTCGCAAGAAGCATTTCCTCTCTGGCCTTCTTTTGCGCCTCGTCTTTTCTAATGCGCTCTTCCGCCATCTGCCTCTGACGTTCTAATTCATGCTGCCATGTAAGTTGTGTTGCCTGATTGCGTTTCTTGTAGTGGTACCAGATCCCCCCGATTGAACCCGCAATCACAAGTGCGACAGTGACAAGCAACACCATCTCACGTACAAGCATTATACTGGCAGTGTTCTTTATAACCCTTATTTCCCTGTTGAAAGAATCCCTCATTGATTCAATATTTTGCCTGGAGGCCTCTACGATGAAGCTCGGCACTGGGATATCGCTTTGTAAAGGAGCATTCCCGCGCATCGGAACATCTATTGTGCCAGCCGGGCGATTGGTTTCGGCATCATGCGGAATGACAAATACTTTGCCACACGTAGAACATTTTGTCACATGCCCGCGAAACGAATCATCATCAACTATCGATTCGCCGCATTTCGGGCAGTTGTACTCAAATTGCGCCACTCGACTACTCCTTTCGTTGCCTCCTTTGTTCATAAATGGAGTGCGGCGCACCGAGGCAAAAATTGAGCGGCGCACTCTCGAAATCCTTGTCTCGTCGAAGGCACCGCTAAGAACCTATGTCTAAACATGAATTGGAAAGTGCGCCGCGTGTTACCACGCGACGCACCACCGTATTTCGCTTAGACATTCAGATTAGCGGTCTTTTCGACGAAGCTACTATACGCTGGTTGCGTACGTCCTGCCGTTGGCACACACCCGTGTGCGCGGCAGTTGTTGTGTCGCTCTCCACCGGAGTTTATCACGCCGGATGCGTGACTCTACCGTTGTGGCGACCGATCCGGCGGCTCACAACCGCCGGTATGTCAAAGAACTATGTTCTGCGATTCCTCGCGGAACATGGAAAGCATATCAAATCGCCATTATGATGGCAAGTGGAAAATTACCGATGAGAAAATCTGTGATGGGGTTTGATGATTGGGCTATGTTGTGGTATAATTTCACCCATGGAGAAATTCGAGTTAGACAAGGCCCTGGCGGAGGAAATCCGTGCCCGCGTGCTGGGCGAGGGCTTTATGAAGATCGTCCAGTCGGTGAGGCGCAACGGTAAGACGTTTCGCATCTCGATGCGTCCTGTCCTGATCGGCGGCGAAAAGCGCTTCCAGGCGGAGATGAACGACGAGGGACAGGTTCGCGTCAAGAACTTCGACGCGAACGGCGCTGCGGAGGGTCTGGAGGAAATAATCGCGCAGAAGGGTGCGCGCGACTTGCACCTCATGACGGCGTCCGGTGATCTTCACGTGCGCGTGACGCGAAAGGGTCACGTGCTCGTATCGCGTTCCGCACAGATGGACCGCGTAGCAAAGGTGCAGCCCCACGACCGCGCAAAGAATCTTCCGCTCGCGGCGTTTGACTCCGCCGCGCTCTTGAGTGTCACGGGGATATCGGATGGTGACGGGCGCGTTCGCGCCTCCATGCGCGGTAAGTACGATCAGGTGAACGAGTTCCTCAAGGTTGTCGAGGACGTGGTGGGTGGAAACGGGGAACGGGAAACGGGGAACGGGAAAGAGTTTACCGTTGTGGACTGCGGGTGCGGAAAGGCGTATCTGACGCTTGCGCTATACTTCTACCTCACGCAGGTAATGAAGTTCCCGGCCGTGCGCGTAATCGGCGTGGATCGGCGAGAGGACGTGATTTCCGCCGCGCAGAAGATGGCACAGCAGTTGGATGTCTCGGATCAGGTCGAGTTCGTAGCGACGGAGTTGTCGTCGTTCGACATCAAGAATGCTTTGCCTGACGTCCAGAAGCCTCGCGTCGATATGGTGATTTCGCTCCATGCCTGCGACACGGCCACCGACGAGGCGATGGCGAAGGGCGTGGAGTGGGGAAGCCGATACATCGTCAGCGCGCCGTACTGTCAGCACGAGCTGCAGAAGGCGATAGGGCCGCAGTCCGATGCGTCTTTCGCGGGAGTGCTGCGTCACGGCATCTTGCGCGAGCGGATGTGTGACATTCTTACGGACGCCTTCCGTGCGATGATCCTGCGGATCCTTGGATTCAAGACGCAGGTGGTGGAGTTCGTCTCGCCGGACGCCACTGCGCGGAACATCCTCTTGCGCGCTGAGTACGGCGCAAAACCAGGACAGGCCGGACCGGTGAGCGACTACTTGAATCTGCGCGACTTCTGGCACGTCACCCCGTGGCTGGAAAGCCGGCTGGCGTCACGACTTGAACCGCTTTTGAGGAGATACAACTGATGCCGATGTACGTTTACGAGGCGAAGGACGGCGGATGCGCGAAGTGCAAGTCGCCAGGATTCGAGATCATGCAGTCGCTGAATGACGAGCGGCTGACGCGGTGTCCAGACTGCGGCGCGGAGATTTTCCGCGTCATACAGGCGCCTGGGCTCGGGCATTCCGAAACCGACCTCCACTACCGCGCTAAGCGCGCGGGGTTCAAGTGCCTGAAGCGTGTGCAGAAGGGCGAATACGAGCCGATGTACTGAAATGGGCGCGCAGGTGGACAGCGGCGGGCGCGAAGGACTGAAATCGCGGCTCGGGTTTCTCATGGTTGCGGCGGGATGCGCCGTGGGCCTTGGGAACGTGTGGCGCTTCCCGTTCATCGTGGGACGCAACGGCGGTGCCGCGTTCGTGCTTGTTTATCTCGTGTTTCTCGCGCTACTTGGCTTTCCCCTGCTCACGGCGGAACTTGCTGTGGGACGAGCGGCGCGGAAGGGCGTCGCGGGCGCGATGCGCGCGCTTGCGCCGGAGCGGACGCGGAAGTTTTGGTACGTGCTCGGCTGCGTGGTGTTCGGCGGCAATCTGCTGCTGATGATGTACTACACGTCTGTCGGCGGCTGGTTGCTTAGGTACACTGCGGGATACGCCGCGCAGGGGATTTCGTTCACAGGCGCGGGCGCTAAAGCCGCGTTCGACGGACTTCTTGCAGACCCATCGACCTGCACGAAGTATATGCTGTTTGCCGTGGCGTTGGCGACGTGCGTGTGCCTCGCCGGCGTGCAGCGCGGCGTTGAGCGCGTGACGAAGTGGATGATGCTCTCGCTCCTTGCGCTTCTGGGCGTGCTCGCCGTGAAGGCGTTGTCGCTACCCGGCGCGATGAAGGGCGTGGAGTTCTACCTCGCGCCAAACTGGACGCCGCTTTGCGAACATCCATTCCGCGTCTGCTTCGACGCGATGGGGCAGGCGTTCTTCACTCTCTCGGTTGGCGTGGGATGCATGACGATATTCGGCAGCTACGTGGGGCGGGAACATTCGCTCGTCACGGAGTCGCTGTGGGTTACGGCAATCGATACGTGCGTGGCGTTACTAGCTGGACTCGTCGTGTTCCCCGCGTGCGCGGCGTTCGGGGTGGACGTCACCGCAGGGCCGGGGCTCATCTTCATCGCGTTGCCGGAAGTGTTCGCGCACATGGGCGGAGGACGGCTTTGGGGAGCGGTGTTCTTCCTATTCCTTTCGCTGGCCGCGTTGACGACGATTGTTGCCGTTTTCGAGTGCTTGATCGGTGGGCTGATGGACGAAACGCGGTGGAAGCGCGGTAAGACCGCATTGCTGGTGGGCGGCGCGGTTGCGGCGCTGTCCCTGCCTGTTGCGCTTGGATGCAGCATACGTCTGCCGGGTGGAGTCATGTCGGTTCTGGACGCGGAGGATTTCGTGTTCAGTCAACTCTGGCTGCCGCTCGGCGCACTTGCGACGTGCGTGTTCTGCACATGGCCGATTGGATTCGGCTGGAATGGGTTTCGCGACGAGGCGGGTTCCGGTGCTGGGCTAAATACGCCAGCCGTCTGGAAACCATATATGCGCTGGTTGTTGCCTGCCATCCTGCTTGGAATCATTGTTGGAGGGTTGCGATAGATATGAAAGCGCGTTTATATTTGATGGCGGCAATGCTGTCGTTGACGATATGCGCATTTGCGCGGAACGACCAGGAATGGTTAAATGCGGGCGTTGACTACAAGGTTTACGCAGACTGGCTGCTCCACTTCGACCAGGAGATTGAGTTTGATAATTCAAAGCTCGTGAACGAGGAAAGCTACCTTCTCGCAGGGTACGAGTTCTGTCCGTACTTCATGTTGGCGTTCGGACACCGGATCGTGCGCGAACGCGGCGGCGACAACAAATTCCACACCGAACAACGCCCTACCCTCGAACTGCGTCTCGCCGCGCCGGAATTCTGGACGCTCCGCTTCGACTTTCGCTCGCGTTTCGAGTACCGCGACAAGAGGTTTGCCCAGCCCTATATGCGCTACAGGGAGCGCTTCCGCGTCCGTACGAGCTGGAGCGTAACCGACTTCAAGATATCGCCATACGCAAGCGAGGAGCTGTTCTTCTCCGACAAGCCCGGCGTCAGCAGTTCGGACGTATTCGACGCCACCCGTTCGCAAGTCGGCCTCACCTTCCATCCCGTTCCGTCCAACGACGCCCTTGCCTGCAACCTCTATTTCATGGTTCTGCATTCCATCAGCGACGGAGCGCGTGACTGGTCGCCACTCAACATCTTCGGCTTCGAGGTGGCATACGCCTTTTGACCGAGATAGCACTCCACTCGGGCGCATCTGCGTTTTTCACCCATTCGTATTAGGACTTGGAAACAACCAGCAAATGGGCGCGGGCGAGTAGATGCGCCTGTCGCGAAGCGATCAGGTTGGGTGAGCGCGAAGCGCGAACTGCGAAGCAGCCGCAAGGCCCCGCGCCCGTGCGCTAAAGGAAAGTTGTTTCTAACAAGTTGTTTTCAATCATCAGAAGGCTCGGCGGTGAATTATGCAGATGCGCCCACTCCAGCGTACTGACTTTTGTTATCCACAGAAGAGCGTTTTTTTGGTATAATAACTGGCAAAGGAGAAAAGACGATGAACGAAATGCGCATGACGCGACTGGGTTTTCTTAAGGGTTTTGCGGCGATGTTCGGCGCAAGGCTCTTCGCGGCACCGCCCGGATGGACTCCGTCAGGAAAGCCGAACCTCGTCTTCGGCGTGGTGAGCGATACGCATCTGCGTACCACTGCCGACGGAAAGTACAGTACTAAGTACTGGTCGGACAAATGGCTCGTCGCCGCGCTGCGCTGCTTCCGCGACAACAACGTGGATGCCGTTCTGCACCTTGGAGACATGGCGCACACCGGACAGATCGCCGAGATGGAGTTCCACGCCGCCGCGTGGCGCAAGGTGTTCCCGAAGGACCTCGCGCCAGACGGACACAAGGTGGAGCGTTTGTTCGTGGCCGGAAACCACGACCTCGACGGAACCACCTACGGCATCGGCGAGCTCGTGAAGAAGCTGTATCCCGATCCGGAGGAGTTCAAGAAGCACGTTCTCTGCACCGATATCGCCGGCAACTGGCAGCGCATCTGGGGCGAGCCCTACGCCGAGGCGTGGCACAAAGAGGTGAAGGGATACCACTTCTTCGGACGCCACTATGCGGGAAAGGATTTCAAAGCATGCGAGGCAAAAACCCTTGCGCTCGTGAAGGAAGTCGATGCGAAGTGCGGACTTGCAAAGGACAAGAAGCCGTTCTTCCACTTCTCGCACATCCGGGCTCATGCCGCTTTCAACAAGGCGATGGCTCCGTATCGTAACGCGGTGGGGTTCTTCGGACACTGGCACGCAAGCGCGTCCAACTGGAGCGTCATCCACATGTTTAGCACTTCACCGACGCTCCAGTGTCCGTCGTGCGCGCCAATGGGATCGAACAGCCTTTCGTCTGGCACATGCAAATGGGCGAAGGCACCGTTTGCGGAAGGCACGCAGGACGATTACGGCCGCAGTCGCCAGGGCTACATCGTGCGCGTCTTTGACGACATGGTCGTGTTCGAGCGCCACGAGTTCGGGAAGGGTGGCAAGATCGGCGCGGATTGGATCATGCCGCTGGGAAAGTACGATCCGCATCCGTTCGTCCGGACGGAACTCCTGAAGGTGATTGGCAAGCCGCAGTTCAAGCCTGATGCGAAGCTGGCCATCGATTCTTCAAACCCTCAAACAATCAAGCTTTCCATCCCGCAGGCGGACGGCAATCCGAAGTGCCGCGTGTTCGCGTACGACGTTGCAGTGACTGCGGAGAAGCCGACGAAAACACCCAAGCCCGTGAAGTGCGTTTTAGCTACTGGCTGCAACGTGAACGCAGCGCACGCGCAACACGGCGGCGTAACAACGGTTGAGTTCAAGAAGGACGAATTACCGTCCGGCGATGTGCTGACGTTCACCGTCACGCCGCGTTCCTGCCTTGGTACGTCAGGAGCGCCTTTGGTCTTATCTTGTTAGGAGTATTATACCGATGAGAACAGAAGAGAAGGATGGGTCTGTATCGCAGACCGGCGAAGGACATAGCGTTAGCCGCAGGGCATTTCTAAGGTATGCCGGCGGAGCGGCGGCGTTTTTCGTGACGGGGTGCAGGACCGGCGGGTGGCTCGCCGGAAAACCGAACCTCCGTTTTGGCGCGGTGAGCGACATACACGTCACCACGCCAGAGTCGTGCGCGATGTTCGAGAAGGCGCTGCGCTACTTCAAGTCGAGGGACGTGGATGCGGTCCTCGTCTCCGGCGATCTCGCCGACTGGGGAATCAGGAGCAGCCTTGAGTACGTGAAGGCTACGTGGGACAGGGTGTTCGCCGGAACGGGCGTAGTTCCGCTCTTCTGCACGGGCAACCACGATTTCGAGGGCTGGCGCTACAGCGACATGGCGATAGACATGCGGGCGCACGGGCACTCGGAGGATGAGGCGCTTGTGAAGCTGGGGCTTCCAGCGGAATGGGAGCGCATATTCGGCGAGAAGTACGCGCCGATAAGGGTCCGCACAGTGAATGGCTACGATTTCATATCAGCCGAATGGGACTCGTTCAAGAAGTTCCCGGAGTGGATGGCCGAGAACGGCGCGCGGTTCAAGGGGACGAAGCCGTTCTTCTATTTCCAGCATCCGCCGGCGAAGGGCACTACGCCGGACGGCGACGGCTGGGCGGACAAGGGTGCGGCGTTCGAGGCTCTGAAGGGATTCCCCAACGCCGTGTCGTTCACCGGGCACTCCCACCGTCCGTTCAACGACGAACGCTCCATCTGGCAGGGCGAGTTCACCGCGTTCGCCACGCCGTCGCTTTCGTATGCAAGCCTTCCGGCCGGGCACGAGAACAGCCGCGACAGGAAGATCGGGCCGAATCCGCCCGCAATGCCCGCGATCCCCGACAGGCGCGACTTGCGCGGAGGACAGGGGTACGTAGTTTCAGTTTACGGCGAAAGGATGGTGGTGGAGCGCATCGACGTGGAGGAGGACTGCGTGGAGGGCGCTCCCGCGTGGATTGTTCCGCTCGTGGGCGGGGAACGTCCGTTCGGCCTCGCCACGAGGACGGCGGCGTCCGTTGCGCCGCAGTTCCCGGATGGCGCTACGCTGCGTGTTGATACGCGCATTACGGACAACCGCGTCGGCAAATGGATGGTGGCGATGAACTGCGTGTTCCCGGCGGCGATTCCGCCGAAGAATACGCGCGTGTTCGACTACGAAATACGCGCCGTGCCGACGGACGGTTCGAAACCGCTTGTGAAGAAGTTCCTCTCACCGGCCTATTCGAGGCTGGCGAAGTACGAGCCGAAGACGATGCGCTTCTGGTTCGACGTGGCGGAAGTGCCGCAGGGAGTGGACTACAGGCTTGAAGTGAGGGCGTGCAACTGCTTCGGCAAGGCGTCGCGACCGCTCGTATCCGGCGTGTGGCATTCTCATCCGCGCTCGGCTGCAAAGTGATGTGAAGGAAGGATTAGCTGAAATGAAAATGATCAAGCTGATGGTCGTGGCGGCGCTGGTGTGCGTCGCCGCAGGGTGCCGCACGGGCGATGCGCTGTCGCTTTGGACCGACGGCGCGGCCTCGAAGCGCGCGATTGAGGAGTACGTTGCCGCCGTGACGGATGAATCGTCTCCGGACTTCATCCCGCAAGAGCGGCGCATAGCGGTGTTCGACCTCGACGGCACTCTTTTCTGCGAGACGGACCCCACGTATTTCGACTGGCAGCTGTTTGAGAAGCGAGTGTTGGACGATCCATCGTCAAACGCCGCCGAGAGGCTGAAGGATGCCGCCAGAAAGTCGCGCGAGAAGGGAGTGTACCCACCGCTCGGCAATGAACGCGAGCGCATGACCGCCGAGGCGTACAAGGGCGTATCGGTCGAAGAACTCAAGGCAATGATCCGCCAATTCATGAAAGAACCCGAACCTGGATATCCGGGAATGAAGCGTGGCGAGATGTTCTACCTCCCGATGGTGCAGCTCGTCGAATACCTGGTCGAGAAGGGCTTCGCCGTCTATGTCGTCAGTGGATCTGAAAGGTTTATCGTTCGCGCGTTGGTGTGCGACAGGCTGCCGGTTCCGCCGTGGCGAGTGATAGGGTCGGACTACACGATTGTCTCGAAGGCGCAGAACGGCGAAGACGGGCTTTTTTACGTGTTTGTCCAGAACGACGTGCCGATTCTGGACGGGACGCAGATCGTGAAGAACCTCCAGATGAACAAGGTGTCGGCGCTCATCCGCGAGATCGGCGTGAAGCCGGTCCTTTCCTTCGGCAACAGCCACACGGACGCGAGCATGGCGAACTACGTAATCGGCGGAAACGATTACAGGGCTGCGGCGTTCATGCTCGTTTGCGACGACATGAAACGCGAGAACGGCAACCCCAAAAAGGCGGCGGAGATGAAAGAGGAGTGCAAGAAGTTCGGGTGGACTCCCATTTCGATGCGCGACGACTGGAAAACCATTTACGCCGTGTCCCCCTTGCGGTGAAACTGGGTATTTTGATATAATACGTGGCAATGGAAAACTGTGGCGATAAAATCAAGGTGCCTACGACGTGCGTGTTCGACTTTCCGAGTCTGATACTTGGGGGGAAGCTGTTCATCTCGCGTCCGCGGCGGTTCGGCAAGTCTCTCATGATCTCCACTCTCAAGGCGATGTTCGAGGGACGGCGTGAACTCTTCAAGGGGCTTGCCATCGACAATCTGCCGTGGGAAGTTTGAGAACGTCACGGTCACGCCCAGTTCGCCAGACGCCCGCAAGCAGTTCGTTTTCGACGACTGCGGGGACAGATCCGGAACCTCCGGAAATTCCGGAAAATCCGGAAGATCCGGAACCTCCGGAAAATCCCGAAATTCCGGAAATAGCCACTTGACGGCAAACAAAGAAAAATGCTAAAATACAAAACGAAACCCGAGGAAGGTAGGTTTCCTCGGGGTGCCGGTTTACAGAAAAGGAGTATGATATGTCGTTCAAGCTGTTGAAAATCGGGAGGGACGCGCTTCGTCGCGTCCGCATCGGGAGGGCGCGTGTCCTCACGCGCCGCATCGGGAGGTCCGCGCTTGTCGCGGCCGCAATCTGCGCCGCGCTGGCGCCAACGCCGTCGTTCGCCCAGACGATTGACGGCGACCATACCATAAGCGCCGATACGAACCTGACCGAAGACGTCACCGTCAACGGGCAGCTGATCCTCGACGGCGCGGCAATCGACCTCAACGGCCACAAGCTCACCGTGAAGGGTGTGACCGGTCAGGGTGTCATTACCGACACCTTGAACGACCAGTACGCGCTCTATCAGGAACTGACATATCTTGAATCGACCACGGCGGGGAAGCAGTTCATCGATACCGGATACATCCACAGCACCAGGTCGAACGTCCACATCAAGTTCCGGCATCCGTCCTATCCGAAGAATTATACGTGGTTCTCCTATTTCGGCGGCGGCGGGCGCGACGCGAAGTATTCGTTCGGCGGCTGGATCGCCTATACCAGCAACAGATACTACCATTGGAAGTCGCTTGGAACCGGCGAGGGCACTTGGGCGGGTTCGAGCGCCAACACCGACTACCATCTCTTCATCAGGAAGAGTTCGGCGGCCGGCGACAGCGGCCACTGCTATGTCGCGAACGCAAACAACAGCGGTGTGGTAGCAGGAGTGGTAACGGCGAGCGCGACGGGGTGGCCTGACGACGTCACGCCGGTGACGGCGTATCTCTTCGGACACCACAACCTCAATGGAACCTTGAACAGCTCCTATGTCGGTTCGCGCATCTATCTTTGCGAAATCAAGGACGGCGGCACCGCCGCCGCCAATCTGGTCCGCAACTTCATCCCGATGAAACGCCGCGCCGACGACAAGCCGGGCATGATGGACAAGGTGAACAATAAGTTCTACACGAACGCGAACCCGGACAGCACGGCAGACTTCACGGCCGGTCCTGCAACGGCGACGACGCTCACCGCGACGGCCGCGGAAATCGCCGCCGCCGGAACGCTCGTCCTCGACATCGACGAGGGCGACAGCGTCAATCTTTCCTCGCTGAAGCTCTACGGCAAGGTGAAACTCGTGAAGACAGGCAAGGGAACGCTTGTGCAGGACGTCTCGGCGGACTGGGTGTGCGGAATTGAAGTGCAGGACGGGCGGTTCCAGATCACTGACGCGCTGGCCGCGTCGATAAAGACCGATCTTTCGATAAAGGCGGGGGCCACGGTGTCGATTGCATGTACGGGCGCGGCGAGCGCCACCATGCCGGCGGCGGTGTCGCTGGAGGCCGGTGCGAAACTGCTCTTCGACACAACCGCTTTCTCCGGCGCCGGATTGGAGTTCGCGGTCGGCGGCATCACGTTCGGCGAGGGCGCGACGGCATCCGAATGTATTGCGACGGCGAACCCGCTTTACGGCGTGACGCTCGAAAGCACGACATTGATACGGCTCGACCGCCTGACCGCACCGATTACCGCCGTGTGGACGGGCAATGGCACGGCAGGGAACTTCGACGATCCGGGCAACTGGAATTGCTACAACAAACTTGGGGGATTGCTCGACAATACGACGCTTCCCAACTCCGATACCGTCCTCTTCCGTCTCGATGCCGACGCCGACTGGACGGCGAAGGGCGCGATCGCGCTCGGTGCGGGCGTGACGCTCGACCTCAATGGACACAACCTGACTGCGACATCTATCACCGGCGACGGCGTCGTCACCGATACGACCGCCGCCGACATCATTGTCGCGGACGACGGTTCGATGTACCAGAAAATCAAGTACGTCCAGGCTACGCAGGACGGCGCGAGCAACAGCGCCCAGAACAAGATACAGTATGTCGATACGGGATACTACCACATCGGCACCACGAAGGTCGATATCCGCGTCGAGTTCCAGGACGTGAGCTATTCCGGCAACTACGGCTATGCGGTTTACTACGGCTGCCGCGATCAGAACAATTATAAAACCGCCCAGCTCGGCGGCTGGTTGCACAACAGCAAGTTCTACTACTACGATACGAGCGAACACGACGGCTCGACCGCCTATACCGGCAGAATATACGACATCCGTCTTGATAAAGGCGGTTCCAGCTACGCCAATTACACGGACGGGACGCGCGCTTCGGGGCTCGGCACCGGCAACAAAGCCGGCGAAAGCAACACATACGGAACGGACTACATCTTCGCCAACAACCAGGTGCCGCAAGGCGGCAAATACTGGCCGTGCAAGTGCAAGGTTTATTCTTGCAAGGTTTACACGGGCGACACGCTCGAGCGCGACTTCGTCCCCGTGCGTTGCATCTCCGGCGCGAAGGCC
Organism: uncultured bacterium; assembly: GCA_902779865.1. GTDB lineage: Bacteria > Verrucomicrobiota > Kiritimatiellia > RFP12 > UBA1067 > RUG572. The sequence continues at coordinate 25,373 of CACZDG010000034.1, read as the reverse complement.
GGCCAGGCCGGCTTCTGGTGCAACGTCACGGAGAAGTTCTACGGCAACAGCGGCTACGGCAGCCTGACCGCCGGCCCGGTGGTGCAAAGCGAAACGTCCGGCGGCGAATTCCACATCACTGTGGCGGAAAACACAACGCTTTCGCTTGGAGCTTTGACGAGCATCTATGGCGGCATCAAGGTGGTGAAAGAAGGCGCGGGCGCGATGACGCTTCCGGCGGACGGGCAGTATTTCGCGGGCGGCCTCGAGATCGCGGGCGGAACGCTCTCCTTGACGCAGACGGCGGCCTTCCTCGCCGGAACGCCGATTGTCGCGACGGCGGGCGGCACGATAGAGATAGCGGCGTCCGACGGCGCGTCCTACGCCAACGACTTTACGCTCGCGGGCGGCACGCTCAAGGTGATCGCTTCCGGCACGAGCGCCACCACGACGGCGACTATCGCCGGAACGCTCGCGCTCGAAACCGGCGCGGCGGACGCGCAGCCGGTCGTCTCCATCGACATGACGGACTGCTCCAGCGCGACGTTCCAGCTGAACACGACGGCGCTCAATGTCGGCTCCGGCGTGACTGCTGCTCCCGGCTTCGTCTCGTTCGCCGACCCGACCGCATACGAGGCGAGCATCGAGGGCGGCACGGCAATCAAGGTGGAGAGTTTGACTTCGCCCAGGACGGCGGTGTGGACGGGCCTCGGCGAGGCAGGAAACTTCGACGATCCGGGCAACTGGAGCTGCTCGAACAAATACGGCGTCGCGCTCGCCAATACGACGCTTCCCGATAACACGACCCTCACCTTCCGTCTTGCGGCGGACGCCGACTGGACGGCCAAGAGCGCGATAACTCTTGGTGATGGCGTAACGCTCGACCTCAACGGACAGGAGCTCATCGTGGCGAATAGCGTATCGGGAGGCGCGATAATCGACACTTCTTGCCAGTCCAGCGGTATTTACTATGGAGAAAATGGCGATGTCTGTCTGGAAGCGACGTGGTTGCACTCCACCTCGGCCGGAAAACAGTTTATCGACACGGGCTACTGCCATAATCCAAGAACAGTAGTCGATATGAAAGTTGAATACAATCCGTCTCTGGATGGTAGTGGTAATTGGTATTCGTATTTCGGCGGCGGCGGACGCAACGGTAGCGGTTCGGCGGGACAGAACTACGCCTTGGGCGGGTGGATGTACAAAGCAAGTTACTGGAAATCTGCCGGAACATCGCCTGAAGGCACTTGGGGAACCGCGAAAAACAATACTGCATTCACGGTCCATTTGAACAAGAGCGGAAATTGCACCATCAACGGGTCGACATATTGCACCGGCAACGGCGTGGATTGGGGTTCGACGACTCCCGTCACGGCATACATCTTCGGCCATCATAACCTTAACGGGACGCTTTACGACAATCCCTATGTGGGTGTGCGCGTGTATTACTGCAAGATAAGCGAGGGCGAAACCGTCATACGCGACTTTGTGCCTGCGATGAGGATTACCGACGGCAAGCCCGGAATGTTCGACAGGAAAAACAACAAGTTCTATGTAAACGGCAACAGTGCCAGCACTGCTGATTTCAATATTGGGACACTTGCATATTCGGCGACTGGCGGTGGCGGCGAACTGCACATCACCGTGGCGGAGAATGCAACGCTCTCGCTCGCCGACATGTCTAAGATCGCGGGCAATGTGAAGATCGTGAAGGATGGCACGGGGACGCTCGTCGCGCCGACGACGGGGCAATATTTCACCGTCGGAATCGAGGTGCAGGCGGGAACGCTGTCGATGGGTGGCGCGCTCGCCTACGGCGGCCCGATCAACGCGGCAAGCGGCACGACGGTGTCCGTGCCGAAGTCCGTCGGCTCCGCCGGCACGAGCGTCGTCAACATCGCGGGCGGCACGCTCGCCGTCGCGAACTGCGGCACAAGCGTTGTCACTGGCACGGTGACGCTCGGCGGAAACGCTATCTCGGTTGCAGGTTCGTTCGCGCCGGTCTCCGGCACGGCGGCGCATACCATCACGCTCGCCGACGGCGCGACGCTCGACTTCACGCAGTGGACGGGGGAGTTCCCTGTTGCATCGCCGACGATCTCCTACGCCTCCGGCGCGAACATAACCTTGAAGCTTGAACCGGCGACGACGGCCCTTACGGCTCTGGCAAGGTCGAAGGACGCGGAAACCGGGAAGCGCAACGGCTATCTGCTCTCCTGGGACGCGATTCCCACCGGCGTCACGTTCAGGCCGGACGCCGCGACGGATGCCCGGTTCCGCGTCGTGCCGGACGAGAACGGCCTTCGCATGTCGTTCAAGGCCGGCCTCAGCATAATCATTATGTAACGTAGTCCTCTTGAGCGAAAAATTGGACAGAAGCGACATGACGAAGAGTATGCAGAGCGAAGCGCGGAAAGCGGTCAAGGCCGTCGCCCGAAAGGCGAGGGCAAGCCGTTCTGCGCCCGTGATGGATCCGGAGTGCCTTGCCTTGCTCGCGGACTTCCGGCTCATGGACGATGACTTCATGTCGAAATGCCTTGAGAATGCGCCGGAGTGCATCGAGTTGATGTTGCGAATCATCATCGGCAAGAAAGACCTGAAGGTCGTCAAATCGCAGACCGAGTATCCTATCAAGAGCCTTCAGGGGCGCGGCGTTCGTTTCGACGTGTTTGCGAGGGATTCAAAGGGCAGGGAGTACGACATCGAAATCCAGCGTTCCGACCACGGTGCGGAGCCGAGGCGGGCGCGGTACAACTCCGCGCTGATGGACGCGAACGCACTTGATTCCGGTGAGGATTTCGCTAAGCTGCGCGACACTTACGTCATCTTCATCACCGAGAACGACGTGATGGGCGGCGGCAAGGAGATTTACGAGATAGATCGTACAATCCGCCAGATGAGAGGGAAGAAGTTTGGCGACGGATCGCACATCGTCTATGTGAACGGCGCAACGCGAAGCGAGACCGAAGTAGGCAAATTGGTGCATGATTTGCTTTGCCGCGACGCGGCGAAAATGTATTTCGACGTTCTCAAAAAGAGAGTCAGTCAATTCAAGAATTCAGAAGAAGGGAGGCGCGTTATGTGCAAGGCAGTTGAAAAACTCGTGAAACGCGGCGAGGCGCGTGGCGAAGCGCGCGGCAAGTGCGAAACCATGCTTGCGACGGCCAAGCGGATGCTGAAGGACGGGATCCTTGCGTTGAAGGACATTGCAAGGTATTCTGGTCTCACGCTTGCGCAAGTCAAAAAGCTTCAGGCGGAGATGGCATGAGGGACGCACTGATCATAACTGCGCAAAACTGCCTGATTTGCAGGGGGGGGGGGGGTAATTATAGCCTAGCCCTGTCTGATAGTTTTGATGCATACACGCGGCGCGTGCGGCCTTTCAGGTCGCCGCGCCGTGGCGTTTTTGTATTTTTGACGGTGGCGGGGACTGTCCCCACGCCAGAGGCTTCCGCTTCATGACGAAAACCATTTATGCCCGACGGCATGAAAACAAACCCAAAGGAGAAAAACAGACAATGAACATGAACAAACTGATGGCAGTAACGGCGGTCTGCGTAGCGGTGGTATTCTTGCCGGCGTATGCGGATACAGTCGAATGGAATGGCGAAGCCGGAAACGGCAGCCTGAGCGACGGCGGCAACTGGGTTGGCGGCGTTGCGCCCGTTGCGGGCGACGCGCTCGACTTCTCTTCCATCGCTTCCGCCACCACGCTCAATGCGGACTTCGGCGATGGCCGCACGTTTGGTGCAGTGACAATGGGCAATGGCGTGATCACCTTCACGGGAGCGTTTGCGGTTGCGTCGTTCAGCAATTATGCCAACGTCGCAGTAGGGGCGAATTCCACCGTCACCATCAACAACAACCTCTCCTTCGCCGCCGGCCAGCCCCTTTGCAATACGATTGCGGCGGGCGGCAAACTCCACCTCAAGGGATCGCTCACGCTCACGCATGGCACGGCAGCCGACTTCCTGTTTGCGAAAAGCAACTGCGACGGCGCCGTCGTGGCCGAGGGCGGCATTACGATTGCGGGGAAGGGCTGGACGGTGATGAATACGAGGGCGCTTGTCCTTGGGCTGAAAGGCATATCCTTTAGCAAGGACGTTCCGCTCATTTTCACGAACAACGGCACGGTGTATTCGCTTGGCGCAACGACAGTGCTTGGCACGGCGGGGATGGGATCGTATTGTGGCAGCACGCCGCTCACGATCTGCACGACTCAGTTTGAGTCGGATCAGCCAGCAACGATCACGTTCGCCGGGAATTTTACAGGCAGGAGGAATTATTGGGCAGCAGGGGTGGTGACAGGCTGCGGAAAGGTCGTGTTCCCTTCCACTTCAAGCTCAAACCGCGGAATTACGGTCACCGACGGCTCGACGCTCGCCATGACCCCCGGCGTCAACATGACGAGGGCGGGCGGCGAGACTCTCGCGGTAAATTCGGGCGCGACGCTTGAAGTCGCCGCTGCGGGGACTGTCGGAACCAGTGGAAACCTCACGTTTGCGGCCGGCTCCACGCTAGACATCGCCGCCTGCTCTGCCGGATATGCGGTGCTTTCGGTTAGTCAGACGCTGACGCTTCCGTCGAGCGGCACGGTCAACCTCACGTTGAACGGAGGCGCGTTCACGCCGGGCGTTTACGTGATTCTCGCGAACAGCGGCGTGACTGCGGCAATGGGCGAAAAGTTCAGTTTCTCAACAGGCGGAGAACCTGCCGCCTGGAGCGTCGTCGGCAACAGACTTGTCCTGACGGTCGGCTCCGTTCCCGCCAACCGCTGGACGGGGGCCGCCGGCGACGGCAACATGTCCAACGGCGCGAATTGGGGCGGCGGCGTTGCCCCGTCTGGCGGTTCGGCGCTTGATTTCTCGGCCGTGGCCATCGCCACGACCGTCAATGCCGACATCGCAGACGCCGCTTTCGACGTGCTGACGATGGGCTCCGGCGTGATCACCTTCACGGGGGCGCTCACGGCGTCGGCGTTCAGCGACTATTCCAGGATAGCGGTCGGGGCGAATTCCTCCGTCACGATAGACAACAGTCTTTCGTTCACCGGCAACAACAAGATCCTTTGCAACGCCGTCGCGGCGGGCGGCAAACTCCGCGTCACGGGATCGCTCACCATAGCACACGCTTCCGGAGATTTCTATTTCACGCAGAACAATTCCGCCGGCGCCGTCGCGGTCGATGGCCGAATTACGCTCAACTCCCCCGGTTGGGTGGTGTTAAGCGCGAAGGCGCTCGCCGTCGGCGAAGACGGCATAGCGTTCAGCAGAGAGAACTGCAGATTATGTGTTTTCAACAACGCCTCGCTGTATCCGCTTTGCGCGACCGCGTCCATGGGCACGGCCGGATTAAACGCATACAGCGTAAACAACGGAAGCACGTTCACGATCTGCACGACGCAGTTCGAGTCGGACCAGCCCGCGACTATCACGTTCAGCGGAAGAATCGGCGGCGTGAGAAATTATTGGAACGGGGTGGCGGTGACAGGCTGCGGAAGAGTAGTCTTCACCTCCGATTCATATACCGACCGCGCGTTGACGGTGAACGACGGGGCGACACTCGCGATGACGCCAGGCTGCAGCACCACGTCTGCGGGCGACCAGACGTTTACGATCAATTCAGGCGCCACGCTGGAGGTTCCCGCATCCGGCACGACGACACTCGGCTTTAACAAGACCATAATCAACAGCGGCGCGACGCTCGCGTTCAACTTCACGGACAGGATGGTTGCGCCCGTGCTTGCGCTCGGGTCTAACGGGACGAGTTCGCTTCCAGGGACGGTTGACGTGAAGGTGTCGGCATCCGTCGGAGTAGCGCCGAAGGTCGGAAAGTACGCGCTCACGAGCGGGATGGACTTCACTGGCAAGACGGTCAACTTGATCGACAAGCCGAAGTGGGCAAGAGGCGTTTCGGTTGACGAAAACGGGAATCTCATGTTGACCGTGATTTCCAATGGCTTGGTTATCTTGGTCAAGTAGGATTCATTGCAACGGGCTAACCCGTCCGCGCCCAGCGGCAGATTATGAAAGTCACGGGAGGGATGCAACTTGTTGCGTCCCTCTCCATTTTGAAAATCGTCCAACACGACGGGGATGAATTCTGGTATAATACACGGCGTCTAAGCAAAGGAGAATCATGCGTAGTCTTGAAAAGCTTAAAGCGAATTCGGTCTGGTATGATGCGAATCTCGACTCGTTGCTGCCGAAATGCCGCGGCAGACATGTGGCCATTGCCGAAGTGGACTGGGAATCTGCCGGCGGGATACAAGAGAAAGGATTCATGCGATGCGAAAACTATTCTGCAAGTGTGCGGTTCTGGCATTGACGACGGCAGTTGCCGCGCTGTGCGCCACGGCCGCGGAGTATGACGTGACGCGCTACGGTGCGAAGCCGGATGGCGTGACGGACAACACCGCCGCCATCCAGAAGGCGATCGACGACTGCTCCGCCAAGGGCGGCGGGCGCGTCCTCGTGCCTGGCGGCCAGGGGCTTGAGCCGCCTCCGCCCGAAACGCTGATTCCGTTCTACGCCGAGAACATCCGGTTCTCGAACGTCCACATCACGTGCGAGGACGAACCGATCTGGCTCAGGGTGGACAAATGGACGCCGTTCCAGTACATGAAGGACGTGTCGTTCTCAGACTGCACGTTCAGGAGCGGCTTTCCCCCGCACGTCGAAGTATTCGCCGGGCACAAGGGGCACTTCTACAACTGGCGCTTCCACAATGTGACGTTCGACTTCAAGCGTATGAGATGGGCGAAGAAACTGTCCGCCGCCGATATCTTCAGGGCTGTTGACGGCTTCGAGTTCATCGACACGAAGTTCTCGCTATCAGCAAAATCGCGTCGTTAACGCAGGAACTGGCGGATTGCCGAGGCGGCGAGTTGTGGTATAGCGCCATGCGACTTGAAAATCCATTCCTTACGCGCCGTTATGCCGGCCCCGACTTCTGCGACCGCAGACAAGCAGGGCTTGCGCCATGAGAGGAAGATGTGGTAAAATTGTATGCGTTCGGAGGCCTTTAGTTTGGCTGACGGGCATGAGAAGCGTCTAAAACATTGCTAAACAGGAGAAATGCTATGAAGTCAAAGTCAGTTACCGCAATTGTGTGTGCGGCGTTGGCCGTTGCGGCGGTCGAGGCGGAGCAGAAAGCCGCCATGCGCGAGTATGCCGGAGTGCCGGGCGTGGTGAGCGAGTGGATATCAGCCGTTGACGCACCGGTGGCGGACGGCGCGCGCAGGAGGTCTCAGCTTTCTGCCGACGGCACTAGCATGTTCAAATACGAATTCAAGAACCAGGCGCAGGTAAGGAAGGCAACGTGGACGGTTGCCGGCCTCGGAGTGTTCGAGGTGTTTGTGAACGGCGCGCGTGCGGGCGGAGACGACGCGCTGAAGCCGGGATTCACACACGCGAAGAAGACGAAGTACTTCTTCACTTACGACGTAACTTCCTTGCTTAATAAGGCGTGTGACGAGAAGAACGTCCTTTCGGCGGAGGTCTCCGCCGGATGGTGGCGCGACAAGATTGTGAACTACCCCGGCAAAAAGAGCGCGTTCCGCGGCGAGCTGGAGCTAGAGTTCGTGGACGGCACACGCAAGGTGATCGGTACGCGCGCGGGCGAATGGCTTGCGGGCGTGGGCGGCTGCGTGAAGCGCGCATCAATCTTCGGCGGAGAAATCTACGACGCGCGCGTCGCGGCGGACGCGGCTGCGTACAAGCCCGCCGAGGCCAACACGGAGTTCCAGGGGCTTCTTTTGCCGAACGTCGGTGCGGAGGTGGTGCGCCGTTTCGACCTCGCGCTGAAGCCCGTGGAGGCGTACTGCTGGAAGGGCGTGACGGGCGAGGCGAAGGACGTGTTCGGCACGGTCGTCAAGACGCGCACGTTCAAGAGGGGCGAGGATCTTTCGGTCAGGCCCGGCGAGACGCTTGTCGTCGATTTCGGACAAAACGCCGCAGCGGTGCCGCACTTCAGGATGATTGCCAAGGTCGGTACCACGCTCACGTGCCTTCCCGCCGAAATGCTCAACGAGGCGAACGGCGAACGCAGCCGTGGCAACGACGGTCCGGCGGGATCGGTTTACCGGCAGAACCTGCGTATGCCCGGGCAGGGAATGCGCCTTGAATACACCTTCTGCAACGCGCCTGCCGACTACTTCCCGCGCTTCACCTTCTTCGGCTACCGCTACATCTCCGTGACCGCCACCGACGACGTCACGCTCACTGTCGAAAGCGTGCCCGTCACCTCCATAACGAAGGAGATGGAAACCGGCCGCATCGAGACCGGCGTCGCCGACGTGAACAAACTCATCTCGAACGTCTATTGGGGACAGCTCTCCAACTACCTCTCCGTACCGACTGACTGTCCGCAGCGCAACGAGCGCCTTGGCTGGACGGCCGACACGCAGGTGTTCGCTGAGGCCGGGTCGTTCAACGCCAACACCCTGCGTTTCTTCCACAAGTGGATGCGCGACATGCGCGACACGCAGCACGAGAAGGGCGGTTTCCCCGGCGTGGCGCCGCGTGGGCAATACGGAAGCGACGAGGTGATGCGTCTCGGTTGGTCCGACGCGGGCGTGATCGTGCCCTACCAGATGTGGAAGCAGTTCGGAGAAGTGAAGATCATCGAGGAGAACTGGGTCGCGATGGAGAAGTACGTGGCGCGTTGCGCCGAGACGCGCTACGAACACGAGGCAATCGCGGCGGAGTGCCGCAACTTCCAGTGGGCCGACTGGCTCAGCTACGAGCCGCTGGAGTCCTGCGGTGGCAAGTTCGCGACGACGGTCAATGGCCGCCGCGGGCCCAAGCCCGAGGCGCTCCACTACTGGGATTACCTCGGCGCATGCTACTGGCTGTGGGATGCCGGGATGATGCGTGAGATGGCTCTTGCCACCGGCCGTTCCGCAGATGTGGAGAAGTACGCGAAGATGGCGGAAGGGGCGAAGTCGTATTTGAAGGACAAGTTCTTCGACGCATCCGGTAAGTTCAAGCTTGAACTGCTCAACACGATGCAGACGCCGGCGCTCTTCGCGCTCAAGCTCGGACTCGTCGAGGGCGAGGCGAAGACGCGCATGGCCGCCGCGCTCAAGCAGAACATCGCCGACCACGGCGACTGCCTTCAGACCGGCTTCCTCGGTACGTCGATACTGATGGACACTCTCACCGAGAACGGCATGGCCGACGTCGCTTACACGCTCCTCCTCCAGCACAAGAATCCGAGCTGGCTCTATTCCGTGGATCAGGGCGCGACGACGATCTGGGAGCGTTGGAACAGCTACGTGAAGGCGAATGGCTTCGGGCCGGTGGGCATGAACAGCTTCAACCACTACGCCTACGGCGCGGTGCTTGCGTGGATATACAAGACGGCGGCAGGCATCGCCGCCGATCCCAAGTCGCCAGGGTTCAAGAACATCGTCATGGCACCGAAACCCGACCGCCGCATCGGATACGTGAAGGCGGAATACAAGACCCCGCACGGCCTTGTGAAGAGCGCATGGCGCTACAATGGCAACACTTGGATATGGACGTTCACCGTTCCAGCCGATGCAACGGCCTCGGTGACTGTCCCCGGCGAAACGGAGGCCACGACCTTCCGTCCCGGCACATACACAATCGAGAGGCGTCTTCCCTAAATGCTCGCCCGTCTTTCAGTACGTAACCTGGCCATCGTCGAATCGGCTGACGTTGAGTTTGTCAGTGGCCTTAACATCATCACCGGTGAAACCGGCGCGGGCAAGAGCGTTCTCATGGGGGCGCTTGAGCTGGTGCTCGGTGCGCGCGCGGACGCATCGGCGGTGCGCGACGGCGCGAAGGACGCGCGTGTTGAGGCGGAGTTCTCGCTGGACGACGGGTCACACGCCCGTACGGAGGTGGGGCGCATACTGGACGAAGCGGGGTTGCCGCCGTGCGAGGACGGCGTATTGGTTGTGCGACGCATGGTTTCAGCGTCGGGAGGCGGGCGCGTACATGTGAACGACGCCGCATCCACGGTGCAGACGTTGCGCGCGCTTGGGCGGGTTCTCGTGGACGTCCACGGCCCGAACGACCACCAGTCGTTGCTTGAGGAATCGTTTCAGCGCCGTTTGCTCGACGCCTATGGCAAGATTGATACGTCCGCCTACTCCGCCGCATGGCGCGATCTTTGTGCGATGCGCGAAGAACTCGCCGAGTTGCGCGGCGACGCGGGCGACTTCGCCGAGGAATGCGAGCGCCTCAGGTACGCCGTAGATGAGATCGACGCCGCGCAGCTGTGCGAGGAGGACGAGACGGAACTCCCCGCCCGCCACGCGGCCGCCGCCCATGCGGCGGAGATACTTGAATCTGCCAATGCGGCCACTGCGGCTCTTGCCGGGGACGACGGCGCGTCGGCTGCGAACGCGCTAGCGGCAGCGGCCTCGTACATCGCGGAAATGGCGAAGTACCACGAGCCCGCGCGCGAATGGCGCGAGGAGCTGGAGTCCGTAGCCGTGCGCGTGCAGGAACTTTCCCGAAGCGTGGAGGATTCCGTAAGCCGTCTTGACGCCGATCCCGACGCACTCCAGGCGCTTGACGACAGGCTTTCGCTTGTCAACCGGCTGAAGCGCAAGTACGGATGCGCGGACGTCGCCGCGCTTCTAGCGTTGCGTGACGCGCGTGCGGCGCGACTTGCGGAGCTGGAGGGGCGCGACGGGCGCATCCGCGAGCTGGAGGAAGGCGTCGGCAAGGGCGAGGCTGCCGTGCGGAAACTTGGCGCGGCACTTGGCGCTGCGCGGCGCAAGGCGGCGGAACGTTTCGCGAAGGCTGTCACGAAGGAGCTGCACGGCCTCGGATTCATGAAGGCCGGATTTGGTGTCTGCATCGCGGAACGCGCGCCTGACGCAAGCGGCTGCGATTCGGTCGATTTCCACTTCGAGCCGAATCCCGGCGAACCGTCGCGTCCGCTCCGCGACATCGCATCCACTGGCGAGATCGCGCGCGTGATGCTGGCGGTAAAGGCAGTGAGCGCGGAGCACGACTCCATCCCCGTTCTCGTGTTCGACGAGATCGACTCCAACATCGGCGGCGAAGTGGGGCGCGCGGTGGGCGAGAAGCTGAGCGCGGTGAGTCGCCACCACCAGGTAGTCGCCATCACGCACCTCCCGCAGAGCGCGGTGTGGGGCGACAGTCACTTCGCCGTGGCGAAGACGGTTTCCGGCGGGCGCACGCGCACGGCGATACATGTGCTGGAAGGTGAAGCGCGCGTCGCGGAGATTGCGCGGATGCTGGGCGGCGCGTCGCTGACGAGCGTCGTCGCGCAGCACGCCCGAGAGCTCCTTGATCTCGCAAAGCGGAAATGAAAGGAAAAGAAAGGAATAGTGTATGAGAAAATGTAGTTGGTCTGTTGGTAGTTGTACCCGGCGCGCGTTCGTTGGAATGGCGTCCGCTGCGATGTTGGCATTCAGCGGCTGCGTGCTCTGCGACAATCTTCCACCGCGTCCGATCGGAGGGTCCGACGAGGCGTGGGCGGCGATTACCAACGGCGCGCCTGTGCGTGCGGCGGTGTACGTGGGCCCGGGCGCGCGCGGCGTGGGGGCGTTCAGATGGATGCAGCTGATGGACCAGACAGAGGGCGTTGAGGCGAGTTTTGTAGATGGCGAGGCGATCCGCAACGGCGCACTGGAACGCGCGGACATCCTTGTGATGCCCGGCGGGAAGAGCAACGTCGAGGCGGCGGAACTCGGCGAAAGGGGACAACGCGAACTGCGCGCCTTCATCGCGCGCGGCGGTTCGTACATCGGTTCTTGCGCGGGCGCGTTTTTGCTGATGGCCGGCGCGGAGCCAGAAAAGAAGATACTGGCCATCGCGCCGTTCAAACACATCAGGGGCGAATGGGGCGGAGAGGCCATGCTGGAGGTGGCGAGCACAAAGGCGTTCGCGGCCTTCACCGGAATGAAGACGGGAAGCCATACCGAGCGCTTCAACGGCGGTCCGGTGATGGTTCCGTCGAAGGCCGTGCCTGGCGCGGACTTCAAGGTGATGTCCCGCTTCAACAGCAACCTGCACAGCGAATCGTGCAAGCCCGGCCTGCCCAGCATGGGCGGCGCGGCGAGCGCGGTGGCCGGGACGTTCGGGAAGGGGCGCGTGTGGCTCTTCTCCACCCATCCCGAATACTACCCCAAGACGTGGAAATACGTGGAGGGCGCGTTCAAGTACCTCACCGGACGCGACGTCAAATTCAAGGTCCCGCAACGCAAGAAGGGGCAGCTGGCCGTCGGCTGGTGGTGCAAGCCCGGCCCGGGTCCGAAGGCGGCGTGGATTGCGTGCCAGCTCGTGCGCGACGACGATCTCGACGTGGTGCCGTATTCGAACGAAGAGGTACTGCGCACCGACCTGCGCCACGTGGACGCACTCGTGGTGCCGGACGCGGCGGACACCAACCTCGTGTCCAAGCTTCCCGGCGGAAAGATGATGGAAAAGTTCACGGCGTTCATGGACCGCGGCGGGAAGGTCTACACCTGGGGCGCGGCGGCGAAGGCGTTCAAGCCGCACGCGAACCTCGTGGTGGCGGCGGACGGCGCCGACGCCTGGACGGGGTTGAAGGCGCTCAAGCAGCAGCCTCCGCCTCCGCCGCGCGCGGCCCCCGCGCCGAAAGTCGCGAAACCGGTCCGTGCCGTGGTGTACTTCGACAAGGGCGTGGGCGGGTGCGCGTCCATTCGCTGGGTCAAGCTCCTTTCCCTCTCGCCCGACTGCGAATTCAAGGCGGTCAGCGCGCAGGACGTGCGCGACGGCGCGCTCAAGGACGCAGATCTCTACGTCGCTCCCGGCGGCATGAGCAGCACGCAGATGCAGACGCTCCAGGCGAAGGGCTGCACGAACCTCGTTGAATTCGTGCGCGGCGGCGGCGGGTACTTCGGAACGTGCGCGGGATGCTACCTCGCGATGGCGCTGGGTGAGAGCAAGGTGACATCGGGGCGTCTCGGCATGATGCCGTACAAGGCGCAGATCTGCCCCTACCGCGGCGGAGCCGAACTTACGATCCAGTTCACCGAAGACGCGAAGATGCTTGGCTTGAAGCCCGGCGAGAAGCGCGTCGTGCGCTACCATGGCGGACCGGTGCCGCTGAAGGACGTTCCCATCCCAGGCGCGGACATCCACGAGATCGCCACCTACGCCTGCGACGGCGTCTACTCCTTCAACACCAACACCGCGCCGGTCATGGCCGGACACCCCGCCGTCCTCGCCGGCACCTTCGGTAAGGGACGGCTCGCCTGCACGTCGCCGCACCCCGAAAGCTACACGCACACGCAGGACATCATCCGCGGCGGCCTCACGTACATCACCGGACGCGAATTCAAGTCCGAGTACCCGCAGCGCACGCGCGGGAACCTTGCCGTCGGATTCTTCGCCTCGCACATCCGCAAGGACGGCGCGACGCTCGTCTCGGAGCTCTACCGCGAACCGTCCATCGACCTGCGCGCCGTCGCACACGAGACGATCGGCTACGGCGAGCTGGAGCACTGCGACGTGCTCGTGATCTGCCATCCGACGAAGGACGACTTCACGCGCTACATCCGCGCCTTTGCGGAGAACGGCGGACGCATTGTGCTGTTCGGTAGCGAGAAGGAGCTCGCCACCGCGCCGGCAGGTTTGCCAAATGTCGTGAAGTGCCGCGATGCGGAGTCTGTAAAAAAGGAAATGTAAATGAAAGAGAAGAACAAGATGTTCAAGACGGTGGTGGTCGTTGCGATTTCTGCGATGACGGAGTTGGCGAATGCCGTAGGCATTTCCATTGATGGCGTGCGGCAGCACTGCCCGTGGAGTAACAATGTCAATGTCACGTTCACCGTGACCGACAGCGACGGATGCTTCGACACCCGCGTGGGCAGGGTTCGCATCAAGAGTGTCGTCAACGGGGTTGAGTACGTTGCCTACGACGGCATTTCCAGCCCCGGGCAGCACACCGTCGCATGGACGAATCCGCCACGGGGCGTGAAATGCGACGACTGCAAGACGTCTGCCGAGCTGTTCCTCTCCGATCCCGTTCCGTCTGGCGACGACTACATGATCGTCGATCTCGTGTCCGGCGCCGTCACCTACGAGGGACTCTTCGTGCCGAACGCGAAGTTTGCCTCCTTTACGGGGCAGCAGATGTCCAACGCACGCTACAACGCCGACAAGTACAAAACGACGCACTACGTTCTGCGCAAGATTCCCAAAGGCACCTACAAGGCGAAGCGCGGGACGGGGGCGTTCAGAAGTTGGACGACCGACAGGGACTACTACATCGGGATATTCTGCTGGACGACGGCGCACTACGGACACGTGATCAAGCGGACGAACGGACAGGACGCCACCCCGTGGACGGATTTCAGTCTGAAATCCCGCAGGTGGACGCCCTGTGACATTCGCGGGAATACGGTTCCGTCGGGAAGAATCGCAACGTATCCCAGCGCCGACGCAGCAATCGACGCGAAGAAGTGGCGTCCGCTTGAGCTGCTCAACGCGAAGACGGGGATGGCCTTCGACATCCCCACCGAACTTATGCACGAGATCGCCTGCCGCGCCGGCACTACGACCACGTTCTTCTGGGGAAAAGACGCGTCGCTTGCCCCGCAATACGCGGTCTATGGGATTTCAAGACGCCACACCGATTCGCAGTATGCCGATCCCCCTGGTACGCGTAAGCCAAACGCCTGGGGACTTTACGACATGGTCGGCAACGACTGGCAGTGGTGCAGAACGTATGTGGGCGAGGGCGAACCGCCGGATGTGTTCACGCCGGGCAAGGGATCGTCCGACCGCTGGTACGTACGTGGGGAGAACATCTACCCCACCGACCCGGCGCGATTGTCTGCCGACGTTCGGAGCTCTGCGTTCTCCAAGAGCGGCGTGGGGTACAGTTTCCGTATGGCGTACATCGTACCCAACGCGGGCAAGTGAGTGAAAAGAAGGATGAATTTCTCAAATCAAAGAAAGAAAAGGAAAAGAAAATGGCACAGATAAACAAGAAGTTCAAGACGGCGATGGCCGTGGTGATTTCCGCAGCCGCAGGACTGGCGGCTGCGCAGGCGGATGCCGTTTCGCAAACGGTCACGCATTCGCTCGACACGACGGTTGCGCCGTCCTTGGGCGAGAAGTTCCCAGAGACGATGCGCGGCGGCACGTGGAAGGTGATATACTCGTCGGCGGAGGGGCCGGAAGGGCGCGCCCTCGAAGTGCTCACAAAGCGCGCGGGGACGTATTTCCTGCGCGAGGCGCACTTCGCGACGCCGTTCGTGCTGCCGCTCGAGAAGGACGGCGGCGAGATTGTCGATACGAAGCGGGATGCGTTCGTGGTCGGCGTGCCGGAGAAGAACGCGATGCTGCGGGCGCTCCTCGGCGACAAGAAGGTCCCCGCCGGCGGATACCTAATCAAGACGATGCACAAGAACGGAAGGAACATCGTCATCATCGCCGGCGACAATCCCTCCGCCGTCCTCTGGGGAACGTTCGACTTCCTCGACGTGGTCGTTCCCGACCTCGAGGCGCGGCTGAAGAACGCCCACTGCTGCTACCCAGGCACGTTCTTTAGGAGCGAGAAGATTCCGTCCTTCGAATACGCCACCGCGCCCGAGACGCCGGTGAGGAGCGCCTGGATGTGGGGCCACGTCATCAACGACTACAACGCGTCGTTCCGCGAAATGGCCCGCGCCCGCTTCAACCGCGCAATCATCTGGAACGACCGCCAGATCGTGAACGCGAAGCAGGTCGTCGAGTGCGCCCACAGCTGGGGCATCGAGGTGTACTGGGGATTCCACTGGGGTTGGGGAATCGAATTCAACGACCTCAGCAAGCTCGACGCGCTCTCAGACTCAATCGTGGACGAATGGCGGCGCATCTGGAAGCCGATGGGCGGCGACGGCATCTACTTCCAGAGCTTCACCGAGACGAGCCAGCAGGAGATGGGCGGGCGCCTCATCGCCGACATCGTGACGGAGCTCGTGAACAAGACGGCGAAGAAGATACACGACGAGTCGCCGGATACGGACATCATCTTCGGACTCCACGCCTCCTCCATCCACAAGAAGGGCGCTACGGAGGCGATCGCGCGCACCGATCCGTCCCTGGAAATCCTCTGGGAGGACTGCGGCGCGTTTCCGTTCCACGACACGGGCCTCTCGCCGAAGATGATCAGCTACTGCGACAAGATCCTCGCGCTCACGCCGACCGTCGGCTTCTGCTGGAAGGCGCAGCTGCGCATTGACTGGAGCCACTTCAGGCGTCCGCTCGCGGGTCCGTTCCTGCTCGGCTGCGCCAGTGAGCAGCTGATCGAGCGCGACCGCGCGCTCACGCTGCCGCGCCACGTGCAGATCGACGAATACTGGATCAAGAACGGCAAGTTTGCGTACGACTTCGTGAAGCACGTCCGCGAAGGCAAGCACCAGCCGAAGGAGTACAGCGCCGTGGCGGAATACAACCCGCCGTACAGCTTCGCGACGTTCTGTCAGTCCGAGCTCTTCTGGAGCACGAAAGACTCCTGGGACGAGATTACCCGCCGCGCCCGCGCCCGTGCGCGCCCGGAGAAGTAGGCGAAATGAAGGTAAATATGAAACTGAAAATGACAGGAGCATTCAATGCAGTTGCCGTGATGGGCGCTGTGCTTTTGCCATTCGCCGCCGTGGCTGATCTGCGCGAGGAATTCCGCTCGCCGTGCGCGCGTTCTTTCCGCCGCCGACGGGCGCATGCTCGCCGTGAACCACTACGTCAAGCCCGGCGCGAACACGCTCGAAACGAAGCCGTTTAGGCTCGTTTGTCCGAAGGTCGTGGTGGTGGAGTAGCCGTGGTTTCAAGAAAATACAAAAAATCAAAATACCCCCTTGCGCAATCAAGGGGGATATGATAAACTATTGGTGTTTTCCACCTCAATGGGCTCATCGTTCATCGGTTAGGACCTCGGACTGTCGATCCGAAGAGGGGAGTTCGATTCTCCCTGAGCCCGCCATTCAAACCGCCGTTATGGCGGTTTTATTTTAGGAGCGTTATATGGACGTAAGGCATATTGCAGCATTGGTTGTTGTATTGACATCCATCGTGTCGTCGTTGTCCGCCCGTGAATGGCCAGATGCCGGCGGTGCGCACGAGTACGCCCGCCTCGATTGGGACCTCATTGAGCGCGACATCAAGAACTGGAGTAGTCTGCCGGCGCTTACCATGTCGCAGAGCGTGAACTCCGCCGCCTGTATCCTGCCGGACGACAAGGATCCGCTTGACGTTGTAATTCGCCGCACACGCACCCTCATAGCCGACCTTTCCGCCGCCGGGGTGGATCTCTCCGCCGAACTGCGCGAACTCGACGGCATCGTGTCGCGCACGGCGGCGTCCCGCCGCGACTGGCGCGAGACGCGCTTCCCCGCGTTCTCCGCCGTACACGCCCTTAACCGCCGTGTCGCATTGAAGAACCCTCTCCTAAAGGGAATTGACCGCCTCTTGTTCGTCGGGCACGAGGCCCTTCCACTCGACGAGTATAAAGCCGGTTGGCACATGTGCGACCAGTACTTCGGCTTCCACGCCACTATGCATGGCGCGACCGTGGGCGACGGACTCTACGTACTGGAGAATCCGTTCTCCGACCACCCCGTGGCGCGCGACCTTCTCGACGGACGCATCGTCGAAAAGGGTGACTGGAAAGGGCAAACCCTCGGTCAGGGCGGCTACCTCTCGCCGGATGTCTCGTGGGATGGCACGTCCATCGCCTTCGCCTACACGCGTGGCAAGCCGGAGATTCGCAAGTGGAATGACGATACGGTTTACCACATCTTCACCTGTGCCGCAGATGGCTCGTCGCTCCGCCAGCTGACGTCAGGCTGCTTCAACGAGTTCGACCCCTGCTGGCTCCCCAACGGACGCCTCGCGTTCATCTCCGAGCGACGCGGCGGTTTCGGGCGCTGCCACGGACGCCCCGTGCCCACGTTCACGCTGCACACCATGTTCCCGGACGGGACGGACATAGTCCAGCTGAGTCCGCACGAGACGAACGAGTGGCATCCCAGCGTCGATCACGACGGCATGATCCTCTACACGCGCTGGGACTACGTAGATCGCGGTTTCAGCCAGGCGCACCACCTTTGGCGCACCACGCCCGACGGACGTGATCCGCGCGCGGTGAACGGCAATACGCGCGAGAAGCACTCCGGCTCCAGTCCGCTCATGGAGATGAGCGGACGCGCCGTGCCGGGTTCGCGCCTCTACTCCGCCGTGGCCGCGCCGCACCACGGCTGTGCATACGGTTCGATCATTCTCGTCGATCCCGCGAAGCGCGACGACGACAGGATGTCGCAGGTGCGCCGCGTGACGCCGGACCAGCCGCTTCCCGAAAGCGAGACGTGCGGCGGGCGGCAGACAAGCGGTGCGTACGCGACGCCTTGGCCGCTGAGCGATAAGTACTTCATCTGCGTGTACGACGGCTTCGCCAACGGCAAATACGACGTGCGCTCCGTCCGCCGCTACGCAATCACGCTCGTCGATGTGTTCGGCAACAAGACGCGCCTCTACACGCACCCCACGATCTCCTGCCTCGACCCGATGCCGCTCCAGGCGCGCAAACGCCCGCCGGTTCTCGCGCACGGTACGCTCGTTGGGCGTCCGGCGAATCCCGACGGTACGCGTCCGGCCACCATTCCGCCCGATGCGCTTCCCAAGACCGCGCTGATCGGCCTCGTGAACGTTTACGACAGCAAGATTCCGTTCCCGCCCGACGCAAAGGTGGCTGCGCTGCGCGTGTGGCAGGTGCTGCCGAAGACCAGCCCCCTCAATAGCCGTCCGCGCCTCGGCGCGGAAACCCAGCAGGTCGCCCGCCAGTGCCTCGGCACGGTGCCGGTGGAGAAGGACGGCAGCGCGTTCTTCGAGGCACCTGTCGATGTGCCGCTTTACTTCCAGGCGCTCGACGCCGAGGGATGCACCGTGCAGAACATGCGCAGCGATACATACGTACACCCAGGCGAAAAGCTGATGTGCAATGGCTGCCACGAGGAGCGCACGGGCGCGGCGCGTCCGGCGGGCGCGTCCAACCCGCTGGCGATGCGCCGTGCGCCGAGCCGCATCAAGCCCGCGCCGGAGGGGGCGAATCCGTACAACTTCATGCGCCTCGTGCAGCCGGTCCTGAACGCCAAGTGCGTCTCGTGCCACGGCGAGAAGCGCGCGCCGAAGGCACCGGACCTCCGCGCAGGCGACTGGCGCAAGGATCGTAACGGCTTCTCGACGTCTTTCAAATCGTTGATGCCGTATGTCCACTTCTTCGCATACGACTATGAGATTACGCACAAGCGCCGCGGTTACCAGGCGTTCATCGAACCGGCCTATACGGCGCCATGTACGACGGGCGCGCGCGCCTCGCGGCTCTACGCCATCCTTAAGAATGGCCACCACGACGTGAAGCTCACGCCGGAGGAATGGGAACGCCTCCTCGTATTCATGGGATCAAACGCGCAATACATGGGCCATGACTACAAGATCGACGCGCAGCGCGACGGTAAAGAAGTGCCTCCTCCGTTGGAATAGTTCAGCACTACAAAAACGCAGTTGGGATGTATTCCGCTGAGATAGTGGCAATCCTGGATTTCTCAATTCTCTGTGTCTCTGTGTGAGACTTCAATAAAAAGAACGGGCAGACGCCCGTTCTTTCAGTATGCAACGGGTGAAGACTCCCGTTACACTAGCACTGTAAAACCGATTATTT
>CACZDG010000034.1:0-5704 GCA_902779865.1 uncultured bacterium | reverse complement strand
TTTGCCGCAGGCTTTGCGGCGGGCGCGGGCGCAGGCTTTGCGGCGGGCGCGGGCGCAGGCTTTGCGACGGGCGCGGGCGCGGGCTTTGCGGCTGGCGCGGGCGCAGGCTTTGCGGCGGGCGCGGGCGCTGGCTTTGCAACTGGCGCGGGCGCGGGCTTTGTAACGGCTACAGGCTTGGTTTCGACCTTCTTGGGCTCTTCCTTCTTGGTCTCTTCCTTCGCCTTCACGAGATCCTTGCGGGTCTTGGACATCGATTCGGCGGAGTAGGACGAAATGGTGTACGTCCACTTGCCGACGTTGTCGTTGAACTCCTTGACGGTCTTCTCGCACTTGGCGTTCTCGGTCGCGTTCGTGCCGACGGGCTTGAAGGCGGCGGACACCTTGAACGCGCTGTCGGAGCCGACCTTGTTGCCGACCTTGGCGGTGTAGGTGATGCCGTTCTTCAGCGTGGCCGTATAGACCGCGCCGGTGGCGAAGCCGAGTTCTGCCTCGGTCTTCTTAGGATCGACGATGCCGGTGAAGTCGAGGTAGGAGAGGGCGGAGTCGAGCGAATACGTCTTGGACGTATCCAGCTCCTCCTTCGGCCCAATGCCTTCGAGTGACCAGGTGCCGTCCTTGCGCGTGAGCTTCGCGGTCTCCTTGCCCTTCGTGTAGGTGACGGAGGCGACGTCCGACGCGGTGACGGCGCAGATGCGGGATTCAACCCACTTCTTCGGATCGCCGTCGAACGAATCGAGCGTGTCGTTCACGAGAACGGTCGTTCCCTCGAGCGAGACGTAGCGTCCGTCGGGATATCCGCCGCCGCCGAACTGCGCCATTTCGCCGCGTGGGGCGCTGCGGTGCTGGTTGCCCATCACGAGCTTCGCGAGTTCCTTGCCTTTGCCGTCCTTCAGCACGACTGTAGTGGGTGCGGCGTTGGAAACTCCCGCTGCGGGCTGGCCCGCCTTGAGCTCCTTCAGCTTGAGAAGGGCATCGAGGATTTTCTTCGCGTCTGCGGGATAGCCGTGGAGGGCGTCAACGGTCCAGCCCGTTTCGCCGGAGGCGAGGGTGAGGGACTTCGAACCGGAGATTTCCACGCGTGCGACGTCAGCGACGTTGAACGCGGGGAGGATTTTGCGGCCTACGAGGTTTGGCGTCTTCTGGGCGCGTCCGTCCTTGAGCCACATTGCCGCGCCGATGAGGGCGCCTGCTGCAAGCACTAGAATGAGAATCTTTTTCATGTCTTTTTCCTTTGCGTTATTTCCAGCTTAGCGTTTCCTGCGCAGAAGGGCGCGGCAGATGCCGAAGAGGATCACCAGCAACGGCATCAGGCAGATGTTGATCGTCTTGAGGCGGAAGCCGAGGTTTTCGATGTCGGCGTTCAGCTCCTTGCGGACGTTCTTCAGCTCCTTCTGCGTCTTGGCCTTTTCGCGGCGGGCCTCGCCGATGGCGCTTTCAAGTTCGCGCGAGACGAGCTGGCGGTCCTTGCCGTGCTTGCCCTGGAGGAGGTCGTTGAGTTTCTTGTTCGTCTCGTTGAACTTCTTCTGGAGCTGTTCGGCCTTGTCGCGGAACTTCTTCTCGGCCTCGGCGCGGAGGTCGCGCACGACCTCGAACGGGCGGTCGGAGGGGCCGCGAGAGCGGAGCCCGATCAGCTCCTCGCGTCCGGCGAACTGCTCGACGATGTTCGCGAAGAGGGCGAGGTTGTCGCCGCGAAGAGCCGCCTGCTGCCCGAATAGCGTATCGACCACCTGCACGCAGGCGTCGTCGGAGAGGAAGTCGGCGTCCGCGAACAGGAACACGGAGTTGTCCTTCTCGCTTGCGGCGACGACCTTCGGGACGGCGTTGGTGGAGCCTTCGGTCCAGTCCGGTCCCTTCGGGAACGCGGTCTTGAACTTGCCGGAGAGGCGTCCGGCGAGCGTGCGGCGCACGCCGTCGGGCTTGATCTGGTCACGAATCGCCTCGGGGCCCATCTGGAGGTACGTCGCGTCAACGAGGCACGCGCCGTTGGTGGAGGTGCAGATGATCGGCGTGAAGGCGAGTCCCTCCGTGGGCTTGAACGAAATCGCGCCCGAGTAGGGGAACATCAGCTGTGAGAGCCCAGCGGTGAGGACGTCCTTCTCGAAGTTCGCCTTGCCGAGGTCGAGCACGGTGGCGTCGGTCACGACGGCGCCGCCGCGTCCGCGCATCTGGACTGCGGCCTTGTCGTCGGCCACGCACTTCTTCGTGTCGAAGGAGATGCCCCATGCGTCGAAGAGCTTGCCGAGGGTGGAGGGGCCGGCCTGGCCGCCGCCCATCTGCATCATCATCGGGTTCTGCTGCTGGGCGTTCGCCTGGAAGTCCTTGAAGCTGAACGGATCGACGCACGCGATGAGGCGACCGCCCTTGATCACGAACTGGTCGATGGCGAAGAGCGTCTTCTCCGAGAGGTTCTTCGGGTGCAGGACTACGAGCGCCTTGACGTCGTCGTCGATGGACTCCGCGTCCTTGGCGATCTCGCGCACGTCGTAGTCCTTCTTAAGCTCGGAGAACGCCACCCATCCGCGGGACGGGCGCTGGCGCTGCTGCATCATCATCGGGTTGGGCTGTTCGCCAAGCACGCCGGGGATGGACGAGAGCACGCCCACGACGGGGCGCTCCGGCCAGACGGCGCGGGTGATGTGGCGCGTGATCTCGTATTCGAGCGTGGATTCCATGCGGGGGTCGAAGCCGGCGATGGTCTGCTCCTGCGTGCCGCACACGGCCACGAGGCCGAAGTAGATTGGCGCGCCGAAGGGGTTCGTCTGCTGCGGCTCGATGCCGTACTTGACGGCCCATTCCTCCTCGTCGGAGTCCTGCTTGGGGTCGTACGTCTCAAGCACCACGTTGCCCTTGCCGGCGCGTTCGTACTCGCCGAGGAGGTCGCGCACCTGCTCTGCGTAGGACTTGAGCGAGGCGGGCATGTCCTTCGCGCTTTCGCTGAAGAAGAACTTCAGCGTGACCTTCTGGTCGAGTTTGCCGAGGACCTCCCTCGATCCCTTCGAGAGGGTGTAGAGCTGCTCGGCGGTGAGGTCCACGCGCGCGGAGAGCATTGAGAGGATGCAGTTCGCTGCGCCGACGATCACGAGGATCAGGGCGAGCGCGACGATACCGAAGACTTTCTTGTTCTTCATTTTCCGAAACCCTTTCTTATGACGCCTTGCGGCAGTCGGTTACGACCTGTGCTGCGGCGAGCATGAATACGATCATGCCGACGTAGTACCCGACGTCGGCGAAGTCGAGCACGCCGCGTCCGAGGGACATGTAGTGCTTCAGCAGCGAGCACGACGCGAGAGCGTCCACCACGTAGCTGGGAACTCCCCATCCGGCGATTGCGCCCAGCACCGGGTCGAACCCGATGATGAGAAGCAGGAAGAGGATCGCGAGGGCCACCACGAAGCCGATCACCTGGCTGCGCGAGAGTGACGAGGCGAACACGCCGATCGCCGTCGCCGCGCCAGCGAGGAGGATGCTCCCCACGTACCCGCACGTAACTGCGCCCCAGTCGGGGTTGCCGAGGTAGGCGGTGGTGATGAGGATCGGGAACGTGAGGACGAGCCCCACGCCGATGAACGCCCATGCGGCGAGGAACTTGCCCACCAGCGCCTCGGTGAGGGTTATCGGCATCGTGAGCAGCAGTTCGATCGTGCCGTTGCGGCGCTCTTCGGCCCAGAGGCCCATCGTCGCGGCCGGCACGAGCAGCAGGTAAACCCACGGGTGCCAGATGAAGAAGGGCGTCAGCACGGCCTGTCCGCGCTCATAGAAGCCGGAGAGGCCGAAGGTGAGGAAGCCCACCAGCACCAGGAACGCCACTAGGAACACGTACGCTACGGGCGAGTCGAAGTAGCTCTTGAACTCGCGCCGGAATACAGACAGCATTTTGCAGGGGCACATGGTTACTTGCCCTCCTTGTCCATTGTGAGGTTGCGGAACACTACGTCGAGCTTGCCGCTCGGATCCTTGGCGCGGAGCTCGGCCGGCGTGCCGTCGGCCTTGATCTCGCCCTGGGCGATGATGAGCGCGCGCGTGCATACGGCGTCCACCTCCTCGAGGATGTGGGTGGAGATGATGATGGCCTTTTCGGCGGACATCTCCTTGATCATCTGGCGGACGACGAACTTCTGGTTGGGGTCGAGACCGTCGGTGGGCTCGTCCATGATGAGCACCTTCGGGTCGTGCAGGATTGCCTGCGCGAAGCAAGTGCGCTGGCGGTAGCCCTTGGAGAGGGTGTCGATCGTCTGGCGAACGACGTTCGTGAGGCGGGCCTTCTCGATCACCGCTTCAACGCGCTCGCGGGCGGCTTTGCCGTGGTATCCGCGTATGTTCGCGACGAACGACAGGAAGTCCCACACCGTCATGGCGCGGTAGCTGGGCGCGTTCTCGGGCAGGTAGCCGAGACACGCCTTTGCGCCGATCGGGTCGGTGATGATGTCGTGCCCGTCGATTGCGGCCGTTCCCGACGTTGGCGGGATGAAGCCGGTGATCATACGCATGGTGGTGGATTTCCCCGCGCCGTTAGGCCCGAGGAATCCAAGCACCTCGCCTTTCTTGACGGCGAAGGAAATGCCCTTGACCGCCTCGAAAGTGCCGAAGCGCTTCTTAAGGTTTTCGACCTTTAGCATGTTGTTCCTCTTGTTTGTCCTTTACTACTTGATACTAAAATCGTACGTCCGGAAGACACCTATCCCCGGAAACGGGCGCATATTGTACAAAAGCTTTCGCCCGTTGTCTAGTACATGACCAAATCGTAATGTGGGCGTTGGCGGGAAAATTGCGGGTCGCCCGCCCCACCGGGACAACGGGCATTTTGCCCGTTGCGGCGAATTCTGCCAGACATCCCCCTTGCATGTGTACGACAATTGTAGTATAATTGTACACCTTTGAAAGAAAAAGGATTCGTCTATGGCCTCTCAATCGACAGTCATGCAGTTTCGTATGGATACGGAACTGAAGCACGAAGCGGAAAAGCTCTTCCGAGATCTCGGTACATCCTTCGCCGAGGCCCTGAGAATCTTTGCGCGGCAATGCGTCTTGACGCGCTCCATGCCTATTGCCATCGCAATGCCGCGTCATGAATCGGCCAGCGGCGCATTCGCGCAGTACGCCGATCCCGACAAGCGCAAACTTGAAGGCAACGCTTTCGCCAAGGCAATGGAGGCCAAGTATGCGAACGCTCGTTGACGCAAATGTCGTGCGCGGAAAACAGCAAGCGTACGACAACAAGGTGTGCACGGCGTCGTTTCCGATGCCGTTCCATGCCTCCACAATGGCGTCTTATGCAATTTTCTGTTCAATGTCGCCAATCTCCCGATTGAAGATGGCATTATGGTAACACATCCTTCGTGACTTGTCAATTCACCGGCGGCTGATTTCTTGCGGAAGGGTGCATCTGCGAATCGTACCGTTTCGGCCCGCTCGGCGATCGGTTGGTTCCTTTCCACGCTGGAGTCGTTACTTCGCGATGGCGGCGCGCTTGGCGAAGAACGCGATGCCGAACTTCATGATGTCGGTGACGCCTTCCGCGACGAGCGACGCGGCGTAGTTCTTCTCGTCGATCTGACGGCGCGCCTCGGCGGCGAGCGCGTAGAGGTCGTCCGCCTCTGTTTTCGCAGCCTTCACCTCGATGACGACGGCCGGGAAGTCGCGGTGTTCCGCGCGCGGCTTCAGCATGATGTCGAAGCGTCCGTAGCCCGATTCGCGGTTGGACGTG
>CACZDG010000033.1 GCA_902779865.1 uncultured bacterium | reverse complement strand
GCAACCAGTTTGCAGAGGGCTTGTTTCATCACATATTCTACCCTTTTTCACCCATGGGGATCCCCTGTAATTCCCCCGTGATTTCCCTGTGATTACTCCATAATTCCTTCATCGCAAAGCTCTGCCTTCAACCCAAACCATAACTTCCGCGCTGTTACAGCCTGCACATAACCCAACTCGTCCATACCCGCCGCATGAGTGCGAATACTTCTCCAAGATCGGCGGCGACGTGCGGAAATCTGCCTGACCCAAGTCCAATGGCCTCCTACACTCCAGTCTAAGAGCCACTTACACTCCAGTCTAACTAGTCGGTCATGCAAAACCTTGGAGGTGGATCAAGAGTCAATTCGCTAAAAATCATAGTCGGTTTTTAGTCATGTTCTCGAAGATCACGGGACCGCCCCATTTGCCTGTCGTAACGAGGTCAACATCACCGTCGCCGTCGATATCGACAGTCACGATGTTCATCCCGGCACCAATGCCTTCATTGTATGTGATTGCGTGCTTCGTGAAGACGGGATTAGGCCCCGGCGTGAATGCGTAGTAGTAAACGCCGAGCGGGCCGTCCTCGTCCGGGTCGCCGCCGTTGTGCGCGCGGAAGCGCTTGCCCGTGATCAGCTCCGGCGTGTCATCGCCGTTGATGTCCGCCCAGCCAAGGTAGTGCGCCTGGGTCCATGTGTCGTCGATCACGTGTTTCCTGAAGCGCAGTTCGCCGTTCGGGGTACGTTCGCTAAGCTGTTCCCACCAGAAAATGCCGTACCGGTGGGCGGAGCTCACGAGGATGTCCGCAAGGCCGTCATCATTTACGTCATAGACAATCATGTTGGAGGCGTGGCCGAGCGCGCGGCCGCCGTCCGAGAAGCCAATGTCGAGCGGGTGCTTGCGCCATTTGCGGCCGGGGAGCTGCTCGTACCAGGCCGTCGGGGTGAGCACGTCGTTGAGGCCGTCGCCGTTGAGGTCGCCGCAGCCGCGGCCCATGTTACAGCACGTGCCATCAACGGCATCGCGCGCGAACGAGCCTTCGCCGGACAGCGTGTAGAGACAGGTGTGCTGCGTGTCCGGCAGAAGATCCGTCGCCTTGCCGTCGCCGTCGATGTCCACGAGGAGGCCGGTCTCGATGTTGCCGGTGCGGTCGATGAGATGACGTTTCCAGATGTTCGTCGAGGGCAGCGCGTTTTCCGCCCAGCACGTCTCCTTGCTGAACCATCCGCCGGAGATCACGTCGGTGCGGCCATCGCCGTTCACGTCGAGCGGAAGGTTCATGAAGTCGTCCGCGTAGCCCCGACCATCCCCCTTCACGTTCGACGTCACGTCGCGCACCTTGACCGGACGGAACTCCGGCGCGAGGTAGAGGTTCGGCCCCGCAATCACGTCAAGCCGGCCGTCGTTGTTGAAGTCCGCCACGGCGCACGCCTCGGTCCGCACGTGGCCAATCCGCCGCACCTTGAACTTCGTTGACGCTCCGCAGACCAACGGAATGAGCGCACAGTGCGCAAGCAGTAATCCAATTTTACTCATTTTCACACGCCTTCTCCACTGTACATTGCACGGTCAATCTCAACGAGCTCTGCTGTTATGCAGGGGCTGTCCCCCCAAGGTCCTACTGCGCGAGCCAGCGCTGCTGCTGGGCGCGCAGGCCGCCGGGTATGTGGTGTCCCACGCCGGGGCAGGGAACGATCTTCTTGTCGGTAGAACCAAGCGAGTTGTACGCGCTCCAGACGGACGGTGGCGGACAGCAGACGTCGGCGAGTCCGGCCGTCATGCGCACCGGCACCTTCACGAGCGGCGCGAAATGGCAGGCGTCGAAGTACGGCGCGTGGCGCTCGGCCACCTTCTGCGCCGCCTCGTCGCCGCTGCGGGCCACCAGACGCGGCCAGCCAGGCGTGCGCCCGACACGATAGCCACCATGGTCGGCCAGCGCGCAAATCCACACGAAACCCTTCGTGAAGTTCTTGTTCAGGCCCATGAGGTACATGCCGAATCCGCCGCCCTGGCTGCCGCCGTAGTACCAGACGCGCGAACGATCCACCTCGGGAAGCGTCACCGCCCAATCAACCGCACGGTCGATGCCGAGAATGGCGTCGTGGAAGAAGCACTCCTCGCGGCTCACCGCAATGCCGGCGGTGGCGTACGTGACGCCGTACTTCGCCACCATGCGTTTGTCCTGCGCCTTGTACTTCGCATCCTGCTCCTTTGGCGTCCTTGCCGGCTCGAACGGATGCACGTTCATGACGAGCGTGACCGTCCCCGCCTCCGTCACCACCTGCGCCTCGGAACACGCCGGCCCCGCACCCGGCACGTTCACCTTGAGCGGCCACGGCCCCTTCGATCCATTGTCCGGAACGGAGAGCAAACCCCACACCCGCTTGCCGCCGAAGGTGGCGAAGCTCACCTTCCACAGCTTGAAGCCCTTCCGTCCCTTCACGGACAGCGGTTCGCGGCGGACGTCGATCGGCACGTCGCGGCGCAGGCGTTCCCGCTCGCCCTGCCAGTAGGCATCGAAATCTGCCGGACGCGGGAAACCGGGACGGATTTTCTCCGGCTCGTAGCCGACGCTGGCACATTCGTTGCCCTTGCCAAGGCCGAACGGCGTTTCCGCCACCCCGGGATTGAATGCCGCCGCGCGCAGGAAACCCGGCTCGTCAAGCGTGCCCTTCAGGATGATCGGATTCTCCTTCGCGGGATCGACCTTGCGCGAGATGATCGTCTTCGTGCCGAAGTTGTCGAGCCGCACCTCGACCTCGCCGCCGACGCCAGCCTTGCGAAGATCGGTGCACTGTATCCGGAACTCGGTCTCTTCGCCGACAGGACGCATCCGGGCCGGGTCTTTGCACGTGATCTTGAACGCATACGGGGCGGCGAACGCCGACGAGGACGCGACCACCACGCAGAGTGTTCTGCCTATTTTTGCAAGTCTAAACATTTGTCTCTCTCCTTGGTTGGCGTTTAACGTTTACAACACTGCTTTGACTGCGGGAAAAGGTAGCGAAAGTTGCGTCGCAGCGCAAGTAGCGTCTTCGCCTGTTTGCTGTCCGGCTTGTGGCGCAGAACCCCCTTGCCCTCAAACACGTCCATCAGATCTTCGCACGAACACCAGGTGGTGAAGAGCAGGCCGAGGTACTGCCCCTTGTCGTGCGCCACGGCGTAGGCAAGGAACTTCTGCGCGTTCTCGGCATAGCGCCACGGGCAGAGGAATATCTTGCGACCCGCGTCCGCGAAGACTTCGACGCTTGGATATGCGGGACGGTTCTCGTAGTGCCAGTCGCAGATGATGATGTCCTTGTCGAGCATCCCGAGCGCCGCGCTCGTGCCGTTGTCGCTGGCCTCCCATACGCCATAGCCACTCGCCTTCGCGTCGAGCAGCCGGTCGCCCCAGATCATCGTCGTCACGCCACGCGCCTTGAGATGCCGGGCGATTCCGTTCACCCAGTCCGCAAAGAGCTTCGCGGTGGGCGTGTTGCGGCATCGCGGACAGAGTCCGATCTCGAAGACCTCGTCGCAGCCGATGTGCAGGGTGTCCGCCCCGAACGCCTCAGCCATTTCTCCGGCGAGATCGGTGACAATGCGCATCGCGTCTGGATGGGAGGGACAGATGCTTCGGCAGTAGTTGCGCTTGATCTTCTCCTTGCCAAACGATTCGTCGAGTTCGGGATGTCCCTTGAGAAGCCCCTCCTTCACGACGGCGCCGCTCTGGTGGCCCAGGAGGTTCATCTTCGGGATGAGGCGCACGCCCGCCTCGTCACAGGCGCGCTTGATGGCCTTCGCGTCCGCGAGGGAGATCGCGTTGCCGCCAGCACATTCGGGATGCGACGTGAACTTGTAGTTGTAGCGCACGAGCAGGACGATCGCCTCGACGCCGGACGGCTTCAGCGTGTTCTTCACGAACGAGCAGAAGCGCCCGACATCCTTTGGGGCCGGAACCGAAATGGCCATCGCCTTCGTCTTCCAGCCTCCTGGTGGCTCGGGCGCCACGCCTGCCATGTCAGGCAACACGGTCGCCGGATCGGCGACGGCAAGTGTTGTCGCCAGAACGGCGGAAAGCATCGCTCCCGCCTTGGACCATTTTTTCATCAGCATGTCTGTTCCTCCTTGTCTATTCATCAACTGTTTTCTTCACGTCACGCTGCTGTCAGCGAAGGATGATCGAGAAGCCCGGGGGCGGGATCAGCTTCAACCCCGTATCGCAGACTTCACATTCGTAACCGTGCTGGGTTGTGTCGTCGTCGAGGACGAACGCCACGGTGTCCGACGGCTTCGTCGTCCACGTGACGACATACGGACTCGCCGACTTCGCAATCGCCTTGAGGTCGCTGCGGCCGTGCACATCCACGGTTATCGTTGAATTGGCCGTGAACTGGAGATTGCAGATCGTTCCATCCGTTTTGTTGCTGTATTTGGGATTCGTGAAAACGCAGTTGTATGCGCCGGACCACTGCGAAACGTCCAGCGTCGATCCGTCCATCATCGTCATGTTGAATCCGCGTACCGTCTGGGGCGTATAGGTGCCATAAATCTGCATCCTGCTCGTCGAGTAACTGTACACGACATCCGCCTGATCGGGCGGATTTGCCGTGAAATCGCGAACCTGCGAGTTTGCGGCACCGGTCGTGGCAAGGCGCATGCACGAGTTGCCGAGATCGAGGTTGAGTCCGTTCCCGCCGCGCAGCTTGTAGATCTGCACATAGCCTTTTGTTACGCCACCGTAGGCGTTGACCACGACGGAGAACGTTCCGTTGGAAATCGTCACGTCCTTCACGTTCAGGTCGGGATCGGTACCATCCATGACAACGGAAAGCGTCTTCCCTCCGAGATTCCACACGGCTCCGGACGGCATGGTCATATCGTGCGTCGACGACAGGGCGGCAAACGTGAAAACGGAATCCTCTTCAAGCGTAAGCGACGAAGGAAGCGTGGCGTTGCCGCCGGTATTGGTGAGCTTTCCGCCCGCGAGAACAAGGTTCACAGCCGAATCTGCGTAACCGTAGGCGTCGTAGGTCGCCCCGGAGGGGATGACCACAGGCCCCGTACCGAAATGACTTGTGCCGGATGATCCGACGCGAACCGTGCCATTGGAGACATCCGTCCCGCCCGTGTAGGTCTGCGACGCACGTCCCACAGACAACACGCCCGCACCATCCTTAATGAGACGAAGATTGCCCGTCAATATGGCGGTGCTCTCAAGGGCCTCTCCCTGATCGACTTCCCATAGGACCGTTCCGGACATTCCAGACGTCGAGTCAGTTATTGTGAACGCTGCAGCTGTGCCGTTGGCACCCGGAATATGCAAGGTGCGCCCCTGAAGTTCAATGACGGAATCCGCCGTTACCTTTGTGATGTCCAGCCCACGCAAGTCCGCACCGTCTGCGAACGTGGCGTTCCCGAACTTGATGCTCTTGCAGGCGAATGCGGAATCGCTTGCCACGGCGAACGCCGTTTCGCCCGATACCGTCACAGCGGTCTCGCTCGTCGGCACCGCACCATTGAGGATGGTGCCGTAGCCGTTGAAGCAAATCCAGTTCGCGGCGTCCGTGAAGTCAAGCGGATCGACGCCGGCGCCAGTGTAGGTCGCCGTCATGGGCGTCGTGCTGCTCGCGTTGAACGACTGCGAGACGCACCGTACCCAGCCGCAGCGCGTGGGATCCTTGTCCGCGCCCGCCGTGAGCGCCGTGCCCGCGCTCGACTGGAACTGCCCCGTCACGCGGTCGAACATTCCCACCGTGCCTTCAGAATCCTCCACGGGGATGTAGTCGCGCACGATGCGCTTCGGTGTGTAGAGCAAAAAGTTCTTGAAGTAACCGGCCATCGTCTGGTCGTACTGCGAACCGACTTTCTCGTTGCGGTAAACGGCTATGCCGTACCCACCCTCGGTGAACTCGCCCAGCGTGATTCCGCTGTTCAGCGCCACGCCGTTGACGATGAGGTTTGTCGTCGAGAACACAACGTGATAGTCGGCGTCCAGCGTGCAATTGCCCGTGAACTGGTAACTCTTGCCGCTGTTATACTCACGATCCCATTTGTCATTGTTGCCGTTGCCGGGATCGTAGTACCTGCACAGCCCGTAGTTCGACCTCTTTGCGGCGTTGCCGGTCGCGTTGACCGTAAATGCCCCGAAGAAGTTTTGGTATTTTCCGTTGTTGGCCGTCAACCGCGTATTGAACTCCGTTATCAATTCGCGCCTTGGCGCGATGCCGGAATTGAAGTAGGCGCCGCCGTCCGAGTGGGCGTATTCAACCTCCTTCGCGTAGGGCAGGTTCGCCGTCTGCATGAGGAAGAAGCGGAAGCGCGCGTTGGAGGCCTTGAGCGGTTCGGAGACGTTGTAGGTGTACGACGCCGTGGCAGCGGGGATGTCGGCGATCTTCTCGAACGAATCCCAGGCGTACTTGTCCTCGCCCGCATCGGCG
This sequence comes from uncultured bacterium, assembly GCA_902779865.1. Taxonomy (GTDB): domain Bacteria; phylum Verrucomicrobiota; class Kiritimatiellia; order RFP12; family UBA1067; genus RUG572. The sequence goes on along the minus strand of CACZDG010000033.1, from coordinate 20,813 downwards.
GCGGCGTAGGCGATGTAGAGCGCGTGCGTGCCGTTGCGACGTCCGCCGAAGGAGATCTCATACACGCCGTCGGAGGGAGACGTCGCCTCCATCGTCGGCGCGTCGTTCGCATCGACCTTCAGGAGGTCGCCGAGGGGCGATCCCGCCCTTCCGCATTCGTAGATGCGGCGGATGTCGTCGTGCGTGAGGCCGCGCGTCCAGAGCGCGAAGTCATCGACATCGCCGACGAACTTCTTGTCATAGTTGCCGGTGCCGTCCTGTCCGATGCAGAACGAGAGCCCGGTCGCGAGCGTGAAGCTGTCGAACGTCCCGCTCGTCCATCCGAGGATTCCGTTGCTGCGCCCTTGATAGACAGTGATGACGCCGTCGTCCGTGCGCCTCACGGCGTGGAACGTCCAGACGGACGAGCCTTCGTTGTCGAATGGTCCGACATCGAGTCGGTTCGTCCCGTCGCCCACATTGAACCCGGCGCCTTCGTAGTCTTTGTTGCTGCCGCCCACGTTGAACGTCCGCTTCATTCGTGCGAGGAATGCCACGCCAATGTTCATGCCCGAAGCCCAGTTCTTGTTGCCGAAGAGGACGGGATCCGTGCCTGCGGTCTGGCCGTTGTGGCGCGTCCACACGACCGCCGTGAAACTTCGGCCGGAGTCCTCGTAGGCAAGCGATCCGGTGTCGGTACCCGTCAGCTTCAAATAGGCGCCGCTTGGAAGATTCATGTACTTGCCGCACATGCCGTTGTCGCTGAATGCGGGAGCCGTGGCCGTTGACGGTTCCGGCGTCACGCCGCTGCCAGGCGCGACGTTTGCCGCCGTGCCGCCGTCGAACGGCAGATAGACGGCGAGGCCGTCGTTCAGCGTCCGCGCCGACGGCTCGGGCGTTCCGTCGCCGGGCGTCGCCTCAAGGTCGGGAACCGTCACGCCGAAATGCCCCAGGACGTTCGCCGCCACGCAGAAGTTGTACGGCACGCCTGGAATCCGCCCCTGCGTCATGCCCTTTCCGCAGATGACGATCGGTACGGAATGGGAGGCCATGTTGCCCGACTGGACGACGCCATGCTGGTTCGCATAGCCGCCGTGGTCGGAGACGACAGCGACAAGCCAGTCCTCGTCCGCGAAAGTCGGCCGCGACGCGATGGCGTCGAGGCCCATGCCGATGTATCTGTCGGTCGTTTCGGCAGCCGCCAGATACTGGCTGGACATCGGATAGAAGTTGTGTGCGTGTCCGGCGACGTCGGGCGCGTCGATGAACCACAGCGTCGCGTCCGGGGCGTTCGCGCCCGCAAGCCGCAGAGACAGGGCGGACGCATTCGGTTCGTCGTCTTCGTTCGTCGGGCTTTGCATGAACTCCACGCCCTCGGCCGGATAGAGGTTGGCGTCCGGCCACCACGAATAGACAAAGAGCGCCGTCGCCCCGGGTTTTGCGTCGACGATGCGCTTCAACCATGTCGGCTTTGCCGTAAACACGCCTGCCTCAAGCTGCGCGTTGGACGTCAGCCCGTGCGTCGGAACGCCGTAACCCGTCGCGATCGAGACGTGGTTGGGCGCGGAGGACGGTATCGAGCCAGGCGAAACCTGGCCTGCGAGCGTCCAGGCGGATTTGTAGCCAGGCATCCACTTCCCCGCGCGCAACCTTTCGAGGTTGGGCATTCTGCCAGACTCCACCGCGTCTGCACGAAGCCCGTCCGTCATTATGACGAGCGCCATCGGGCGCTTTGCCGTTCCATCGGCATACGCCACCATAGCGAACAACGCGCTCGCAACAATCGCGATCGCTGTCGCCATGTTCAATCTCCGGCAGCTCGTCACGCTCTGGCTCGACACCTGAGTACGCATCCAGCCAAAACTGTCACCACGAACGGTAAACGACAGGCGCGGTGTATGTGGCAGGCGCCACAACGGTCTGTACGGCTGGTGCCGCGTACGTAGGCGTCACGACCGTAGGTGCGACGTATGTCGGCGCAACATAGGTCGGAGCAACGTAGGTCGGCGCCGCGTAATACGGCGAACCGTAGTAGCCACGGTTCCAGAGCGACGCAGTGGCATAGCCAGCCGCGAAACCGCCAAGGCCCCAGCCCCAGCCGCGTCCCCAGCCGCCATGATGGTGGTGGTAGCCGCCATGATGGTAGCCACCGCGGAAACCACCGTGGTGGAAACCGCCATGGTGGAAGCCACCGCGAGGACCGCACGGACGCGCCATCGCCGTTCCCGCGCACGCAACTGCGGCAACCGCCGCTATTAGCATCTTGTTGATCTTCATTGAGTCACCTCTTTCTTTTTGGTTTGATATTCGGTTAGGTACGCCGCCTAAAAGCGTCTGACATCCTTCCAAAACTTTTTCTGACGATTTTACCAAGGTCACCTCCTGCGCTCCCAGCGTTTTGGCTCCTGCGGCTGGAGGAATATGTCCTTTATTGTGGTAAGACTGTAGTCGTCGCCCTTCTGGAGCTTCTCCAGCGCCGCCAGGAACTCCGGCGAAAGATTCACGCCGCACGCTCCGCAGTCGATCTCCGCCTTGCGACCGTTCGCCCACGTCACGTCGAGTGACATCTTCACGCCACCGGGATGCGCGGCGGCAAGTTCCTTGAGCGCCGCCGCACGGGCGAGGAGGTTGGGGTCCTCGTAACGCGCCGAGACGTGGAGCCCCGTCGAGAACTTGCGGATGCCCTCCGCGAGCGGATACGCCTCGCGGACGATGAACTGGATCTCAGGCGTCTCCTCCTTAGTATCACGATCCTGTCGGTGCGAGAGCTCTCCGCACACGAGCACGGGCTGGTCCACCTGACCCGGCAGCCACTCCTTGATCGTAGCATAAGTCTTTGCAAAGGCAAGTGCCTCCTGGTCCGCGTCGCCGCCGTCGTCGATGAGCAGGATCGCCCACGGCTGCGGCGGCTCCATCACCGGCTGGCCGTCCGCATCTTTCACCACGCGTCCCTTCTCCATCTTTGGCTTGGGCTTCCCCATGCGCACGGTACACGCCTTGAGCATCCCCGCAAGACGCACCGCCACGCGGAGCGGACGTTCCGCGCCAACCTCCTCCATCATTGGAATCTCCGGCGGCGCGGACGGCTTGAACGTGGAAAGCGACGGCAGCACGCGGCGGTACACGCCAAGAGGATGTCCCGTCATGTAGATACCCATGAGGTCGCGCTCATCCTTGTACCGCTGGGACATCGGCCACGTCTTGGGGCAGTCAGCTAGATCCTTGTCGCTCGAGTCGTCATCCCCGGCAATCGCGCCGAAGAAATCGAGCTGGCCCTTCGCGCGTTCCTTCGCGAGACGCGACGAACGCTGTATGCAGAAGTCGATGTTGTTGAAGTAGCGCTCGCGGTGCATTCCTGGCTGCGACTTGATGAGAGAGTCGAACGCACCGCACCGCACGAGGCATTCCAGCACGCGCTTGTTCACCACGTTCGCGGAGGCAAGGCGCGTGCAGAAGTCCATCAGCCCCTTGTACGGACCGTTCTTTTCTCGCTCCTCGACTATCGCATCCGCCGCCGCCGCGCCAACGCCCTTCACGCCGGCCATGCCGTAGATTATCGCCTGCTCGCCCTTCACCGGCGAGAAGCGAGCGTAGGCGAGGTTAACGTCCGGCGGCTTCACCTCGAGTCCCATCGCGGCTGCCTCGGCGACGAAGCCGGGGAGCTTGTCGAAGTTGCCGATTTCGGACGAGATTTGCGCGCACATGAACTCCGCCGGATAGTGCGCCTTCAGGTAGCCGGTCTGGTAGGCAACCCAGGCGTAGCACACGGCGTGGGACTTGTTGAACGCATAGCTCGCAAACGCCTTCCAGTCGTCCCATATCTTGTCGATGAGCTTGCGGGCCTCCTTCTCGTCCTTCCACTTGTCCACGCGGAACTTCTCGTTCGCGAGGCACCCCTCCACGAACTTGACCTTCAACTCCTCCATCACAGCGAGCTGCTTCTTGCCCATCGCCTTGCGGAGCTTATCCGATTCGCCGCGCGTGAAACCGCCGAGGAGACGCGAGAGCAACATCACCTGCTCCTGGTAAACGGTGACGCCGTATGTGTCCTTAAGATACGTCTCCATCAGCGGGTGGTCGTACTCGATCGGCTCACGCCCTTGCTTGCGGGCGATGAACGTGGGGATGTACGCGAGCGGACCGGGACGGTACAGCGCGTTCATTGCCACAAGGTCTTCAAGGCGGTTGGGCTGAAGTTCCATGAGGTACTTCTTCATGCCGTCCGATTCAAACTGGAAAAGCCCCGTCGTTTCGCCGCGCCCGAAAAGGGCGTATGTATCGGCGTCGTCATCTGGGATTTTGTCCGGGTCGATGTCGATGCCGTGGAACTGCTTGATAAGCGACACGCACTCCTTCTCCACGGTCAACGTCTTGAGGCCGAGGAAGTCCATCTTCAGGAGGCCCACGGGCTCCACGAAGTGTCCGTCGTACTGCGTAGTGAGCAGCGACTCGTTCTCCGTTGGCATCACGGGCAAGGTGTCGATGAGCGGGTCACGCGAGATGATCACGCCGCAGGCGTGGACGCCTGGCTGGCGTATGGATCCTTCAAGGTGCGCCGCGCGCTCCATCAGGGCGTGGATGGTGGGGTCGGGCGAATTGAACGCGGCGTCGAGTTCAGGCGACTCCTTGCGGGCGGCCTTGAACGTAATCTTCGGCGTATCCGGCACAAGGCCGGCGAGCTTGTTCGTGTCCGCAAGCGGATACTCCATCACGCGCCCGACGTCCTTGATCGCGCTCTTCGCCGCCATCTGTCCGAATGTGACGATGTGCGCCACGTGGTCCTGTCCGTACTTCTGCGTGACGTACTCCAGCACCTTGCCGCGTCCGGAGTCGTCGAAATCGACGTCAATATCCGGCATGGAGATGCGGTCGGGGTTGAGGAAGCGTTCAAAGAGGAGGTCGAACTTGAGCGGATCTACGTTAGTGATGCCGAGCGCGTAGGCAACCGCCGCACCAGCGGCGGAACCACGTCCCGGACCCACCCACACGCCCATGTCGCGCGCGGCCTTGATGTAGTCATGCACGATGAGGAAGTAGCCGGGGAAGCCCATCTTGCGGATCGTGTCCAGCTCGAACTGCACGCGTTCCTTCTTCTCGTCCGTCAGCTCGTCACCCGGCCAGCGACGCTTCGCGCCCTCCCACACGAGGTGGTCAAGGTAGTCGGCCTCGAACTGTATGCGTTTCTTCGCGGGATCCTCGAACGCGTCGTACTTAGGGTCTTCCTCGCTGCCGAACTCGGCGGGAATTGGGAACTTCGGCATGATTGGCTTGGAATCAAGTTCGTACTGCTCCACCTTCTCCGCGATTTCCAACGTGTGCACGAGGAACTCCGGGTTGTCGGGGAAGAGCGCGGACATCTCATCAGGCGTCTTGAACCACTCCTGCCCCGTGTAGATAAGGCGGTCCTCATCCGATAGCTTCTTCTGCGTGGAGAGGCAGAGCAGCACGTCGTGCGAATCATCGTCCGCGGCATCGAGGAAGTGGACGTCGTTCGTGGCCACGACCTTGATGTCGAGTTTCTTCCCAAGCTCCAGCATCCCCTTTGTAACCTTGATCTGCCGTGCATACAGCTCTCGATGCTCATCTACTGCCGCGCCAGGAATGTTGGTCTTCGTGGAGTTGTGGAGCATCACCTCAAGGTAGTAGTCGTCGCCGAAGAGGTCCTTGTACCACTTCGCCACGCGCTCCGCCTCGTCCATGCGGTCTGCGTCAATTGCGCGCGACACCTCTCCGGCGATGCAGGCGGAGGAGCAGATGATTCCCTCGTGGTACTTTTCAAGCAGGTTGTGGTCGATGCGCGCGTTGTAGTAGAAGCCGTGGATGTGGGCCTCGGAGATAAGACGCACGAGGTTGTGGTAGCCAGTGAGGTTCTTAGCGAGGAGGATCAGGTGGTGGCGCCGCTCGTTCTTGTCGCGCGTCGTGTAGTCACCCGTGGAGGTCACGTACGCCTCGCAGCCGAGTATGGGCTTGATCGGCGGAAGATCGTCGTAGCCCTTCTTTGCGCGGCACTCGTCGTAGAACGCCTTAAGGGCGTAGAGGTTGCCATGGTCCGTCACCGCCAGCGCGGGCATTTTCCACTCGCGCGCCCGACGCACGAGCGGCTTTATGCCACACTGCCCGTCCAACAAAGAATAAGTCGTGTGGACGTGTAGGTGGACAAACTCTGCTCCTTCTTTCTGCATGGCATTAGTATATCATAAGTTCCTCGGCTTATGCTAGGACTGCAACATTTGCACGCTTATCTCGGAGGACATTCTAATAAAGATTCAGGGGGGGGGCTACTCCAGCACGACGAATCCGTGTATGGAGCCGTAGGTGGCGGGATCGTAAAGCGTCCACACCACTTTTCCGTTCTGGTCAAACTCTATAAGCTGCCATCCGCGGCGGGAGTCGTTTCTGCCGTGGCCAGTCCAGTTGGCAACGAGCACGTGTCCGTTGGCAAACTCCTGCACCTTGGCGAAGAAGACCCCCTTCTTCCCGTCTGCCGGAGGAATCGACCATATATTCTGTGGCTTGCCGTCGTTGTCGAAGCGCACCACCTCGGCGGAATATCCCGCACCGGTCCAGTAGCCTTTCCCGTCAAGCGTGGGGACGGCGTGGTACATGTTGCGTCCGTGCGGCATCTTCACGTGCTTGATCACGATGCCGTCCTGGTCGCGGTTCTCCTCGGGCAGGCGGGCGTGCGTGAAGCCGGTCTCGTGGGCAAGCAGTATCTCGCCATTAGGCAGCAGCGTCATCGTGCGGGCGTAGAAGATGCCGGGGAAGGAATATGTGGCAAGAAGTTTGCGGTCCTTGGAGAACTTGCGCACGAGTATCACCTTCACGCCTTTCTTGACGCGAGGGTTCACGCAGGCGATGAAACCGCCGCCGGGGAGTTCGCTGATCGCGGAAATGCCGGCAAGCGACGAGTGGCGGAACTCGTCCACGTCCTTGCGCTCGTCCATGTCCACGACCTTGAACCCGCTGCGGCACACGTACCTGTAGCGTCCGATCTTGCCGAGAGCGCGTTCGCCAACGGGTTGAATGTCCCACGTGGTCTTCTCCGCCGGCACGAAAAAGCACTTGGACGGATCGGTGGAATCGTAGTAGTGGATGAGGCCGCGAGACTCGTCGGAGAGCACCATCTTCTTCGCCGTGGGGCCTGCGTTGGAGGAAGATGAAATCGAATACGTGCCGGCAACGTACGTCTTCTGCGTTCCACCGGGCGGCGTGACGACGGCGGACGTGTTCGCCGGAATCGTGAATGTCCACTTCCACTCGTCGCCCTCATAACGCCACTCGCTGCGGATTTCGCCGTACGGCGAGCGGTAGAACGCCTTGACATGGCCGATACGCTTGTCCGGAACGGGCGCGAGCACGAAGCGCTTGAAACCGCCATTCTTCGGATCTGCCTGGATGCCGGCCATCGTACCGTACATCCACGCAAGCACCGCGCCGTATGCGTAGTGGTTGAAGGAGTTCATGCCGGCGGAACCGAAACCGTCGGCCTTCGTGTAGGAGTTCCAGCGCTCCCATATCGTCGTCGCGCCCTGATCGACGGAATAGAGCCAGCTGGGGTTCTTGTGCTGGAGAAGAAGCGTATAGGCGACGTCGGGCGCACCGGCAGCGTATGTAAGCGAGTCCATGAGTATGGAAGTTCCAAGGAAGCCGGTCTGGAGGCAGTCACCATGAGCCTTGATGTTCGCGAGAAGCTCGTCGCGCGTCTTCTGCGCGGCGGTACCCTCAAGCACGCCGAGCTTTAGCGCGAAGAGCGCGGGCGTCTGCATGTCGCGGAACGCAGGAACGAGCATTCCATCGGCCTTGATGGTGAAACGGGAACGCATGTAGTCAAGCGCCTCCTTCGCCATCGTCTCGTACTTCCCGGCATCTTCAGTACGTCCGAGCGCGGCGGCCATCTTCGCCATCATCCGCGTATTCCAGAGCCAGTAGCAGCCGCCAAGGTACTGCCAGTACGCCTGCGTCTCGGGCCTTGGGGTGCGCTTCCCGTCTGCGCCCTTAGACCACGACGCCTTGTCGTGCGACTCGTACTTCTCGTAGCTGAGCCAGTCGGCCCATTGGTACGACTGGTCCTTCGGGGTTCGGAACTTCGTGCGGGCGATTAGCGAGACGTACTTTTCCATCGCGACCCAGTTCTCCTCCACGACCTTGACATCACCGAAATGGCTCCAAAGAGTGTAAGGAACGATCACCACCGCGTCCGACCAACCGAGGCGACATCCGTCGTTGCGCGGCCACGGCAGCGGGGCGATGCCGGGGATGGCGCCGTCCGCGCATTGAGAGTCGCGCACGTCCGCGAGCCACTTGGAGAGGAAGCCGTAAACGTCGGCGTTGTACGAGGCCGCCTTCGTGAACACCTGCGTGTCGGCAGTCCATCCCTGGCGCTCGTTGCGCTGCGGACAGTCGGTCGGCACGGAGAGGTAGTTGGAATACTGCCCCCACAGCACGTTCGAGACAAGCCGGTTCACGTCCGCCACGCCTGTCTCAAGCGTACCCGTTTCGCCGCCCTTTGGAATCGACGTAACGGGAATCGACCTTGCGGAGAACACCTTCACCGCGCCAGTGGCCGTCACAGAGAGGTACCTGTAGCCGAAGAAGGTGAACTTGGGATGGTACGTTTCCCTGCCGCGACCCGCGAACACGTACTCCATCGTCGTCTTCGCGGTGCGGTAGTTGGCGAAGTACGCGGAGCCTTCCGGCCCGTCGCAGCCACGCGACTTCGCGCCGTTGCCGTCGTTCAGCATTTCTGCCGGTCGCGCCTTGATGGAGACGCCTGCCTTAGCGGAGAACGTGAACTCCGGAACCGCCGCCGCGTTCTGGCCGAAGTCGATCACCAGCGTCTCGCCAGCGTCAAGCGTGAAAGGTTCGCCGTTTCTGCACTTGCGCACGATCTTCACTTTGCCGTGGGCGTCCGCGCCCGCCCCTTCCACGCCTTTCCACACGTACATCTCCTTCGGCGCAAGCGCGAGGTCGCTCCGAAGACTGATCGCGGGGCCATCCATCGGCAACGTCACGCCGCCGAACTCGTCGTTGGGCTCGGCCGGGGCAAATCCCTTTGGCGGCGCTTTCCGCAGAAACCTCCACGGCTTCCCCACGCGGGCATCGTAAGTCTCGCCCTCGTAGATGCCAGCCTCTTTCACCGGGCCATCCACCGCCGCAAGCCATTTGCCGTCCGTGCCGACGCGCTCCTCCGTGCCGTCAACGTAGCGCAGGATCAGCTGCGCACGGAAGGCCGACTTCTTTTTCGCCCTGCGCATCATCTGGTCGCGCCACCACGAGGCGGACACCTCCGCCGCGAACACGTTCCGTGCCCCCTTCCCCGCGTTCATCAGGAACGTCACGTCGTATGTGAACGCATGTTTCCTCTTTCCGTTGTGCGTGAAGCCGGGCTTGAGGAAGTCGTGCTCGCGGTCGAAGGTGATGAGATTCTGCGAAGACACCGCCTGGCCGTTGACGAAAGCCTCGAACACGCCAAGGCCCGTCACCGTCCAGAACGCCTCACGGAGCGGCTTCGCGTTTTCGACGGTTCTCGTGAAACAAGCCGTGCCGAGTCCACGCGCCGCGTCGCCGCTCGCTGAAATCCACCCTGCGCCCTTCCAGTCGCCCTCATCGAGAAGCCCTGTGGTGAAGTGCGCCGCCATGGGCAGCGACCATCTATCCCAGTCGTCCTTCACACTTACCTGCCAGACGTACCTCCTTGCGCTCGCAAGCGCAGGCCCGGAGTACTTCACGCCCACGGAACGCGAATCCGCAACTTCGCCGGAGTCCCAAACCATGTCGCCGCCCATTTCCTGAACCGTGATGCGGTAGGCCGTCTGGGCGGCGCCGGGGCGCGCACACTTCATCTGCCAGGCAAAAGAGGGTTTCGCGCCGACGTTCGCGGCCTCGGTTCTGCGGTCAACGGTAAGAGCGGTTGGCTCTACGTCAGATATCGCAATGTCGCCGCGCCAGCCGTGGCGGTCGGCGAAGTCCATGTAGCACTTCCAGTCGTATGCCGAGAGGTTGTGCTTGCCGCTGCGCACGTGGTACGACACGCATCCGAGCTGCTGCGGCGAATCGGGCTGCGGATATGCATCCGACACAAGTCCTTTCTTCCCGTACAGCTCCCACGCGGGTGACGCCAGTTTCGCCGCCCACCATTCGCCGAGCGGTCCTGCCCAGTCGTCCTCCGTCGCCGACGCCACGCAGAGAAGACGCGGCGCGATGAGCGCGAGAAGTTCGTGCTGGTCGAAGTCCATGGACATTTCCTTCCCGACGTACTTGCGGTAGTTTTTGCAGAACCAGTACGATATGTTCTTCACTATCTGCGCGATGTGTTCGGACTTGGGCAGGTCAATGTGGTTGAGCTTCGCGCCGCTGCATCCGGAGTCGTTGGAGCAGATCATTGCAAAGCGCTTATCCGTGACGCCTGCCAGGATGGCGGTCTTGCCGCCGCGCGAGTGGCCCACCACGCCAACGTGCTTTGCGTCGATGAGCGGCTCGGTCTCCATCCAGTCGAGGATACGCGAATCGGCCCACGCCCACGCGGAAAGCGTCGCCCACGACGCGTCGTCGCGCTCGCTCTCAGGCTGCACAGCGGGAAATATTCCCTGCGAGAATCCCGCGCCATTCCTGTCCGCAGCCACGAAGTCGAACCTGAACGCGGCAGTAGCGTAGCCGCGTGCGACAATCTCCTCTACCGGCCAGAAAGTGCTGCGAAGAGCCCCGTCGCTGTCTATGGACGCCTTCTTTATGTTCGCCGCCAGAACGAACCCCGGCACCGGCTTTGCGGACTTCGGGATATACGCGGTGAACGGGAACGTGAACTCTCCGTTCGGCCCCTTGTACTTGCAGCGCACGAGCTTGCGTACAACCGTTCCACCCATCGCGGGACGCTCGTCGTAAACCTCGAACGAGACGCGGTCGCGTTCGCACGCCGCCGCCGGACGGCGGCCGTACTCCTCGCTCTCGAACTTCGCCAGCAGTTCAGGCACACGCACCTTCTCCCACTGCTCCAGCGTCTTCACCTCCGCGCCCGCGAACGTGCGCATCAATTCCGGCACGTTCTTCGGCTCGGCATACGACGGCAACGACGCCATCACGCCCAATGCCGCCGCGACTTTAATCAGTTTGTTAGCATTCATTTTGATTTTACCTTTTGCCAGGACTTGCAACAGGTTTCTTCAATTGCCTCTTTTAGGGCAAGACGACGTCGCGAGAGCGATACCGCGCCCTTTGTCCCCGACGGCGCAGTAGAAGTGGTACACCACCCCGTTGTGCTTGATCACCCACGGCTTGTGGGCGTACGTGGCGTCGTACGGTTCGGACGGCTCGATGAGCAGCTTCCCCTCCCACTTGGTCCAGTGCTTCAAGTCGTAGGAACAGGCGAACGTATCGAACGCGCCGCTCCGCTTCCATCCGCAGCCGAAGTAGAACATCACCCACACGTCGCCGATGCGCCGGATCATCGGATCGCCGGAGATCGCGAACTTCGCCGGGTTCCCGTTCGATATTACGGGGACATCCCCCACGCGCCGCCAGTTCACCATGTCGTCCGATACCGCCATGCCGATCGTCTCGCGCCACACGCCCTTCTGCTTGGCGTTGTAGAAATCGACGAACCGTCCGCCGCACGCGCGCGTTGGGTCCTCCACCGTGTAGTGCTTGTAGATCGTCTTGCGCTCGAACGCGCGGGCGTCCGCATCGGAAGGAGAGAACACGGGGTTCTTCGGATACCGCGTCCACTGCTTCACGGCGGATGGGGCGTCCGTCCACGCGACGCCCGTCGAAAGCGGATCCGTCTCGTAGCCCTTCTTGTGGCCTCCGATGTACATCATCCAGTACCGTCCGTCGAATGTGTTGAGCGTGTTGGGGCCATCCCAGCGTGGATCGAGAAGCGCCGGCCAGCCGTCGGCCTGCGCCGAATCCCAGCAGGTCCCCTCCGCGCGACCGAACACCTTCCCGAGCCGTTTCCAACTCACGAGGTCAGCGGACTTCGCAAGATGCGTCTCGTATCCCTTCCCGTCGAACACGACGAAGATCATGTACCATTCGTCGCCATGGCGGAACACGCACGGATTGTCGATCTTCTCGCCTTTCTCCGGCAGCAGCACCATGCCGACCTTGTACGGTGTCTTGACCTCCTCGTAGATGGCCTGCATCGTCTCCTGGGAGACGATCTTCTCCGCCGCCATCGCCACACAGGCCACGGAGGAGAGCGCAGTGCAAAGTATTCGCGCTTGTTTGTACAACAGAGACACTCCTGTTGTCATTGCTTTCTCCCTTACTGGTTATTTAAGCAATTTGATTTCGGCGGGGGCGAGTTCGAGCGAGACGCGTGCGCCGCCCTTGTAGAGCGCGACAGACTGCGGCTTCTCCGTCGCGTTGACGAGGACCATTGCCTTCCTGCCCTCTGCGGACACGAATGCGTTGCAGAACACGGTCGGGCGCATCACGGGATCGGACTTGCCCTTCCCTTTCGGATAGTACCTCTGCATGGCGCAGACGATGCGCGGCGGCTTTACCTGCCTGCCGAAGGCGAGCCACTCACGCCCCTCCCCGTGGTAGAACGCGACCCAGCGCCGCACGAAATCGCCCATCGCGTCAGTCGAGCCAAGCATGTCGGACGAAGACGGAAGTATCACCGGCATCTGCCCGTCCGCCACGGCGTGCGCCAGCCTCACCCTGTTGTACTTATTACCTGGGGTCGTCTGGAACAGCGGCACGTACTCATGGTAGAGATAGGAAAACACGCTCGCCCACTCGTCCGCAGGGGTTGAGCTGCTGTGGTAGTCCTGGACGCCAACAAGCGCGTTGCGGAACTCGCACGGCCCCGTCACGCCCACGACCGCCGCCTCCACGCCGTTCGTGAGCATCGTTTCGCGCATTGTGCGGAGCTGGTCGCGGAGCGCTTCCTGCTGCCACAGGCCTACGCCGACGGAGTGTCCGTGCCCAGCGTTCCAGCACGGCAGCAGAGACGTCCTTGCATTGAACTGAATGACGTCGCAGCCAAGCGCCGCCAAGGGCATGCAGACGTAATCGTTCCACCATTGCCTCGTCCAGGGATCGCCGCCGCAGAGACACGCACACGTTCCACCGCGAAGCCACTCATGCTTGAAGAACGCGCGTGAGCCGTTGCGGTTGAAAGTGGAATGGGAGTGGCCGATGCGTTCGAAGCGCTCGCTGTCGTCCCACTCGAACGAACCGTCGTCATGCTTCATGTAGGAGCGCGTCCAGTGGTAGCCGTAAGGTTGCAAGAACGCATGAACGCCCTCCGCGCGCAAGTCGGATGTGAGCGACGCGAACGATGCATTGTCCGGACGCACGGGGAAGCAGTCGGGCATAACCCCGGTTCCGCGCTTCTCCCATCCTGAGTACAAAGCGAGGAGCGGCGACGGCACGAACGCACGTTTCCAGATGTCTTTTACCCAGGCGCGGATGTCGTCGGGCCGATCCAGCCATTCGCGGCTGAACCGCGCTATTGCGGGCGCGTCGCGCATCCACGCGGGGACGTCCGTGCGGTCCCTGAACCACTTGGCGCACCACGACTGCTTCCCGGCCCACGCCCTGTAGATGTCGGCCGCGTCCTGCCACGTACATGGATCCGCCGGAGCACACTCGAAACCCGTTGTCGCGATTGCGTATGGCTGCTCAACGAGACCGGAGTCAAGGCCAATGCGGCGACTTATCAGCAACAACCCCTCCGCAACGCGCTCAACTCCGATGTACTTTGAATACCCGGCAACGTCCTCCGCCGCAAAGCAAAGTCCCGCACGGTCGTCGTACACAGACGCGAACTGCGCCGCAAGTCCGCCCGGAAGCCTTGCGCCGTAACGCCAGCCCTTTGGCTTGCCGCCAGGATTGTGGACGACGCCGCCAGACGCCGTGCCGCACACGAACCTGTCGTCGCCGCCGTCGCTGCCGAGGGCGGGCGATGCAAGCAGACGCGGATATTCAGTCTCCTCAAGTGCCCAGCCCGGCGCGATCTGCGCGGAGATGCCCCACTTCAAGGCGTCGCCGACGCCCTGCACGGCGCACGTCACGTACGTGACGCCCTCCTTGAATCCGCCATAGACTAAGCGGACAAGGTTAGTGGAGACCGTCTCGCACGTAAACGTATCGGCGTCCGCAGCCGTGATCCACACGCTGTTCGTTACGTTGTCCGTGCGCGTAATCTTGATGCGGAACAACGACGACGACGCAAACGCCGGCGCAAGTTCCGCGCCATGCGCGGTGACGATGCGCGTCACCTCGCCGCGCGCCTTGTCGTCAAGCGTCGCCGCGAGCGACGAGCTTTTCACCTCAACCGCCAAAGCCGCGCCCGGAATCAGAGCCGCGGCCACTATCCAATTAGCCGTAAACTTCATGCCCTAGATTATACCATAATTCGGCGATGTCATGTTGCATGAAATGAACGCGCCCGCACGCGGCGTTTTAGCGCGGTTCCGTGCGGTTCTTTGGAGGGTGGCGGTCACGGGGCGGCTATGCTATTTGCGTGCAAGTCACCTTTCCTCCAGCGTCGTCCACGTCCTGGCCGGAAGCATCCCTGCGAGCGACTTTCCGCCGAACTCCAGCTCGTACCGCTGCGGTTCGCGTGTCCAGTTCACGAGAATCGCGGCCTTGCGTCCATTTTTCGCTCGCCACTCGGAATGGAACACGGTCGGCAATGCCTCCTGCACGAACGTGGACGAATCCTTCACGCGCTTATAGCAGCTAGCGGAGAGGAACTCCACGCGCTTCGTCGCGCACTTCAGCTTCGCTGGCTTCAACAGCTCGCCGTCGAAGAGGAAGTCGCGGTTGTCGTAGTAGAACTTCGCGGAGTCCTTCATGAACTTCAAGTCGTCCGCAAGGCGCGGATTCGCCACGTCCTTCATCGTGAAGTTGTGTACCATCGGCTGTATGCCCCAGACAATGCCGCGCGCAAATTCAACGGCGAACTGGTCGGGGTATTTCGCAACAACGGCCTCCACCTCGTCGCCATCTGGCTTCTTGCCCCACATCGGATCCCAAGCCGGTGCGCCGCCCGGCGTCGCGAACGACCCGAACACGACCGCCGCGCCACGGTAGATCACGGAAACGGCCGGCACCGGTTCGGACTGCGGCAGCAATCCCTTACCGCAACGTTCCCAGCTCGAATAGAGGAGGATGGCGGCCTCGAACAAGTCGAAATACGTCTCACTCGTCGCCTCAGATGAGAGGATGAATCCGGGATTGTCATCGCGTACCGACTGCACATACTTGCGGTAGCCATTCTCCACGGCGTCCCCGCCCGGCGCGTGCGAGTGGCGCGGATTGTAGCACGGGCTGTGCGCACCGCAGGATATCTGATCCATGTAAACCCCGTCAAGACCGGATTCGCGCAGGTTCCGCTCCAGCGTGCGGATTATGTTCTGGAACTTCGGCGCCTCGCCGCAGATGCGCGCAAGCCGGTGGCGTGTGAACACGTTGTACATCTTGGCGAAAAGAGCTCCGTTCGACAGCACGATCGCGCTGTCAAGACCACCATCTTCCCAGCGAGGATCGTCGCAGTCCCAGCTCGCACCGTTCGTATAGACCTGCACGAACGCGCCGCGGTCCTTCATGCGCTTCACGGCGGCGCGGAAACCATCCACGCCGTCGCGCGGCGGCCAGAAGTACGGGAAACTCGTGTCATACGGGATGCCGTGCCACCAGTACCAGTCGAGAGCGACCTTGAGCCCCGTCTCCTTCATAAACCAATGGACCGGCGGTTCGGAGACTTCAACCCCGCCTCGGCTCCACATCCAAAGCGCTATCTCGCGCAGCTTTGAAAAGTCGCGCGCGGCGGCCTTCTTGAACCACGGCGTCGTCTCCAGCCAGGCACGGTGCATCTTCGCAGCCTCGTACCAACCGCCGCGATATGGCACGTATGCGCCTGGATATGGCAGCGTACCAGACTTGCGCAGAACAGCTGTTGTAGGCGGCGCATACCTGTTGCACAGCACAAGGGTATTCGGCTCCGTTCCCTGCTTGACGGCAAGGGAGACTGTATGGAGACGCGCCTCGCCGCGCTGGTCGAAGAAATACGAGGTGCCACCATCGTTCAGCGCCGCGATGCAGTTGAACGCAAGCCAGTTCGCGCCACTGACAGACACGTCCTTCCCATCGGAGAACTTCTTCCAATCCGGCCTATACACTTCGCCCACCGTGTTCGGACGGAAGATGGCCGTTTTGTCCGTACGCGGAACCGCGATCTCCGGAAACGATATGCGCCGGATTAAACGTCCATCCTCGTTGCCGGAGTATTTGAACGACGAGTACTCAAAGCCTCCGTCTGGCAGTAGCGTGAAGTCTGCCGTCACGGTGAACCCGTCGCCGCATTTTGGATGCCCTTTCCAAACCGCCGTGACGACGTTTCCGTTTGTCGTGACGGATAGCGACTTCATTTCACGACTTGTGACGCTTCCGTCAGGAACGAGCGCACGCAACGATCCGACCTCGCTGCCACGTTTTGGCTTCTTCGCCTTCTGCCACTTGCCGGTATCAAGCGAGAAACCCACTCCCGCTTCGCCCAAGCGTACAGACATCGCACCAGACGGCGCAGATTGGTCAGATGTCGTTGCCCCGCACTGGAATGCAAGGGCGGCAGTAAGAATGACAATGACAGTTTTGCTCATGGCGTTTACAGTCCGATGACGTGAATGGTCTTGCCGTCGAACATCACGTCTCGGGCATAGATTTTCTCGTCCCAGGTTCTCTCCTTTGATTTTTCAAAAATGGGCATCCATCCCTCGGTTAGTTTGAGCGCGTCTAGGTACTTTGCGCACTGCCCGTATGATTTCTCACCCTTGAAGTTGTCGGATGTCTTCACCTCAATCGCGTAACGTGCACCGCGGAACTCCACGCAGAGGTCAAGGCGCCCGGTTCCAACCGCCATCTCACGGTTGATGTGCCCGCCGCCGTTCGTGACGCGCTGGAGGAACGCCATTAGGACGAGATGCGGCACGGCCTCGCGGTAGCCCATTATGTCCCGGTCCGCCCCGGAGTTCTCGCGCCAGAACTGCTGGAACGCCGCCATGAGCCCCGCCATGTCGAGGCCGTCGTCCTTCACCCACGGCGTCTCAGGCACGCTGCGGATCATGCGGTCCTGTTCGCCGCGCGAGAGGTAGCGTCCGATGATCTCAGCGTACATTGGATTCGCCGGGACCAGCGTTCCTCTTTCCACGCGCAGAAGGCCGAGGTCGGTGATGAAGCGCCAGTCATCGTCGTTCGCCGTCAGTTCGGTGTCGTCGCCGAGGATCAACGGCTCGACAATACGTTTCACGCGCGGTTCGCGCATGCGCTCCATAAGTGAATCCACGTGTGTATCGCGACGACGGATGATTGCCTCTTTCGCCATCTCGACATCCTCAACCGTGATCGTCTCACTGTAGCGCGAACCATGTATCTCTTCGACACACTCGCAGGCGATGGCGCTCACGAGCCAGGGTTGCCCACGTGTCAGACGCCAGACATTCTCAATGACTCCGTCTGCAAACACCTGCCCTGTCTCCGCCGTATGCTGCGCATAGAGCGTACTGATGTCGGACTCAGTGAAATTCGGAATCAGCAAATCCTTGCGAATGATGTTGAACGGACTGATCTGCCCGAGCGATTCGCCGTCGGGACGGATCTGCGCCTTGTAGTCGCGCACGTCCAGCATACCGACGAGCGCGATTGACCTGGGGAACGGAATCTCCTTGCGGTTAACATAGCCATCACGCAGTTGGCGAAGGAAGGATATCAGCACGTCTCCCGCAAGACAGTCCGCTTCATCAAAAAACACGACAACTGGCTTTCCCGCCTTCCGGCAAATGGCCGCAAGGGTATCAGAGACAGCCATGACCGTCCAGCCCGGTTCCTGGTTGATGGCCAAAGCAACATCAGGATTGCCAAGCCGATCGACAAGGGCGGGTATGGCGAAAACCACTCGCCGCAGAAGTTTGTGGATCTTGATCATCGTGTCATCAACATCCGTCGCGTTTTGCATCGTCTCAAGCGTACAGTAGATGGCGAACATGTCGCCCTTCTCGTTGATTTCACGCACAAGCGCCTTGAGCGCCGTCGTCTTGCCCGTCTGGCGAGGCGCATGCACAACGAAGTAGTTGCCGCCCGCGACGAGTTCGCGAATGCCCGGCAGCCGGTCCAGCGCGGGCAGCATGTAGTGCTCGTCAGGGAAGCACGGTCCTGTCGTGTTAAACTTCCTCATCCCGGTTTCCTTTAACTCATAACGCCTCGATCAGGGGCTCGTCGATGTTGCGCTTCTTCGCGCTGAAGTTGATGCCAATGAGAGTCACAGGGCGCTTGTCCGCCTTGTAGGCGTCCGCATACCCCTTCTCGCGTATCTGCCGTATCGCCGCCTTCGCCGAGCGGTTGAACTTGAACTCAAATACGTACACGCCTTTCTTCGTCTCCACGATCGCGTCTGCGTAGCCTCGCGCCGATGTCTGCTCCACATGGACCGTCGCATCCAACAGCTTCATGAACATGAGGAAATACCTTTTTGCCTCAGCTTCGTCCTTCACGCGCCATGTAGCCGGGAGCGCGGCGTAAAGCGAGAAAAGCGTTTCGTTCGTCAGCGCGTCGACGTTCCCATCCGCAATTTGCCGCTTCGCGACATCCACAAGCGCGGTGAAGCACGTTTCGTCCATGTGCATGATGGTGCGCCAGAAGTTCGACTTTAGGTTCTCGCGCACCTCGAAGTTCGGAACGCCGAGGACAAGCCTGGAAACGTAACGCCCGTTGGGCGAATCTGTCCAGACGACCTTCTTGATGGTGAGATAGCCGCTCTGGTAGAGAAGCGGAATCCACGGCAGGTCGTTCGCGTCGCATACGTCAAGATCGCCTGGCGTCGTCGCGACCTCGTCGAGGTCGGACGGCACCTTGCCCCCGGCCTGAAGTCGTTCCACGACGAGCGTGGGGACGCCCGTCTTGGACCAGTAATCGGTGAGTATGCCCGAAGGCAACGCCTGACCGACCGAAACGGGGTTCAGAACCTTGACATTTGAGTAGGGCGAGAACCGATAGGAGTCGTACCACGCGAGAAGACGCTTGACCGCATCCTTGCGCGTACAGCGAAGCTTCCGCGCGAACGCGCCAAGCTGCCGCGCAAACGTCGTCTCGATCTCTTTGCGCGTATAGCCGAGCATCCCAGCGAACTCGGGACGGTCCATTGTGAGGTCGGTGAGGTTGTTAAGCGCGGAGAACACTGAGAGCTTCGTGAACTTCGAGACACCTGTCATCATCATGAAGCGAATCGAGCCCACGTTGTCCTTGATGCCACCGTAGAAGTCGTGCAGCATGGCCCTAGCTGCACCCATCTTGCCAGCAAGAAGGAACTTCTGCAACGGCACGTCGTATTCGTCAATGAGAAGCACGAACGGCCCGTGCTTCTTCGCGAGGGCGGCAAGCGTCTCCGAAAACGCCTTGCCGCAGTCGCCGCAGTCTCGCCACTCGACCTTCAGGCCATAATCCCTTGCTATGCGCCGGGATATTCCCCAAAGGTTTTTCTCAAGCCCAGGAAGACTCTGCGCGGCCTCCGAACGCATATTGAGGTCAATGACGGGGTACGTCTTCGACCAGTCCCATTTCCTCTCTATCTTCAGTCCCTTGAAGAGCTTCTTTTTCCCCTCGAACAGGCACTTGAACGTGGAGAGCATCAACGACTTGCCAAACCTGCGCGGACGCGATATGAAGAACAGCTTGCCGTCCTTGCCGTTCGCCAACTTCCACAGCATGTCGGTCTTATCGACGTAGGCGTAGCCGCCTGTGATAAGATCCTCGAAGTCGTATGTGTCAGTTGCGATTGATTGCATGTCCGACCGTGTCCTTTGGCTTGGCGCCCTTACTTGCCGCAGATTGACTTGAAGTACGGTAGTACCGCATCCGTCCAGATCTTGTATCCAGCCGCGTTGGGGTGGAGGCGGTCCGGCATGATCCACTTCGTGTCGCCCTTGGAGTCAAGGTACTTGGAGTTGAAATCGACCCATATCACCTTATTGCCGTCCGCGTAGCCCTTTATGATGGCGTTGACCTTCTCGTTCGCGATGCGTCGCGCGTTCGCAGCCCCCTCGCCGCGCACGAAGATCGGGAGAAGGAGCGTCTTCGCCTGCGGCTGCTTCTCGGCGATGATGTCGAGGACGCGCCTTACGCCCTTCGCTACGTCCTCCACAGGCTCGCGGTTGTTCGTGCCGATCATCAGCATGACGCACTTGGCCTTGTAGCCGTCAAGCTCGCCGTTGAGGCCGCGCCACACGAGGTGCTGTGTACGGTCGCCGCCGTAGCCGATGTCGAGGATCGAGTACGTCTTCGCAAGTTCGGCGAGCTGCGCCTTGCCCTTGCTCTCCCAGTTGTGCGTGATGGAGTCGCCAAAGAACACTAGGTCTATCTCGCCCCTGGAGGCGGATATCTGGTTGCGTTTCTGCAGGAGGCGGGTGCTCCACCAGTCGCCGCGCCTAGCATTCCTAGGTTTGGGGCCCTCTATGCGCGTCGTGGGGACGACGGTGGCGGGCAGGGATGCCGTCGCCTTCTCGAACGCGGTATTCACCTTGGAATAGCGGTTCTTCGGAAGCGGCTTTTTCCCCTTTTTCCCGTCAGAGAGCGCGTAGTCGATGTAGGGTTTGACCTCCTCGTACCAGATTTCGTAGCCCTGCGCACCGGGATGCAGACGGTCGGGCATTATGAACTTCGTATCGCCCCTCTCGTCTATTAACCTGTCCGAGAAATCGCACCAGAACACGTCCTTGCCATCGCAGAACCTGCGAATCTCCCGGTTCACCACGTCGTTGCGCAGACGGAACTGGTCGTTTTCAGACGCGCCGCGCGGGAAGATCGCCGTCAGCACCACCTTGGCCTTCGGCTGC